>CACWJQ010000016.1 GCA_902761225.1 uncultured Lachnospiraceae bacterium
GTGGGATGCTTCTCCTTCTATCCCTCCAAGAATATGGGTGCATTCGGAGATGCGGGCGCATGCATATCAAGAGATCCCGAACTGATAAAGAAGATCAAGGTGCTGAGGAATTACGGCTCCGGCAGGAGATACTATAACGAGGTGGTGGGAGTCAACAGCAGACTCGATGAGATGCAGGCAGCCCTCCTTTCCGTAAGGCTCAAGTACCTTGATGAGATCACGGAAGAAAGGGAAAGGATCGCTGCCGTTTATGACGGGAAGATCACCAATCCGGACATCATAAAGCCCGAACAGATCCCCGGGGGAAATGCGGTTTATCATCAGTATGTCATCCGCAGCAGCAGGCGTGATGAGCTGATAGAGTATCTGAAGGATAATTATATCGGAACGATAATACACTACCCCGTACCCCCTCACCTTCAGGAGGCATATGCTTATCTCGGGTACAAAAAGGGAGATCTTCCGATATCGGAAAAGTATGCGGATGAAGTACTGTCTCTCCCGATATATAACGGCATGACACGGGCAGAACAGAACTACATTATTGATGTACTGAACGCCTTTTAACAGCTTCACAATAAATCAATAGATTATATTAAATCAGGTCAATTTTGCCACCGGGCAGAGTTGACCTGATTTTATGCATATTTTCAGCATTTTCGGGCAGTCTATATATGATTACATTAAAATTAATCAATAAAATACATTAAAATCGCTCTTGATTTTCAAATATCATAGTGCTATGGTTGCTTTATCAAAAAGCAAAGCGAAAGATTAATCTTCGCGGTTAGGAGTAGAAATGAGCAAGGTAAAGGTCAGTGAAAAATACAAGCCGACATATCACATGCCTCCGGTATGTGAGCATAACTGGGTAAAGAAGGATCGCATTAAGAAGCCCCCCATCTGGTGCAGCGTAGACTTAAGAGACGGCAACCAGGCACTTATCGATCCCATGAGCCTTGAGACCAAGCTCGAGTTCTTCAAGCTGCTGGTGGACGTGGGATTTAAGGAGATCGAAGTCGGATTCCCCGCTTCATCCGATACCGAATTCGAGTTCATCAGGGCGCTTATCGAGAAGGATATGATCCCCGATGATGTCACCATCCAGGTGCTGACCCAGGCAAGAGAGCATATCATCCGCAAGACCTTCGATGCGGTAAAGGGATGCCCCAAGGCCATAGTTCACCTTTATAATTCAACCTCCGTCGAGCAGAGGGAGCAGGTATTCAAAAAGGAGAAGTCGGAGATCAAAAAGCTTGCCGTTGACGGGGCTAAGCTCCTCAAGAAGCTCGCTGATGAGACCGACGGAAACTTCATGTTTGAGTACAGCCCCGAGAGCTTTTCACAGACAGAGCCGGAGTTTGCACTCGAGGTATGCAATGCGGTCCTGGATGTATGGAAGCCCACACCGGATAATAAGGCCATCATCAATCTTCCCTCCACCGTACAGGTTGCAATGCCCCATGTTTTTGCGGATCAGATCGAGTATATGTCCGATAACCTGAAGTACAGAAAGGGAGTTGTGGTATCCGTTCATCCCCACAATGACAGAGGCACCGGCGTTGCGGATGCCGAGCTGGGCGTTCTTGCAGGTGCAGACAGAGTTGAGGGAACACTTTTCGGAAACGGTGAGAGAACAGGTAACGTGGACCTGGTGACCGTTGCACTCAATATGACCACACACGGAGTGGACAGCGGCCTTGATTTTTCCAATATAATGAAGATCCGTGCAGACTACGAGAGATTCACCAATATGAAGGTGCACGAGAGAACTCCTTACGGCGGCGACCTTGTATTTACCGCATTCTCGGGTTCACACCAGGATGCCATCAGCAAGGGAATGAATTACCGCGCAGAGGGCAAGACCGGAAAGCGCTGGGATATCCCCTATATTCCCATCGATCCTTCGGACGTCGGAAGAGAGTATGAATCCGATGTCATCCGTATCAATTCCACCTCGGGTAAGGGAGGCGTTGCATTCGTGCTCAAGCAGCAGTTCGGCTTCAGCCTGCCCGCTGCCATGAAGGAAGAGGTGGGATACCTGATGAAGGGCGTATCCGACAGAAAGCACAAGGAACTCAAGCCCGATGAGATGTTCCAGATATTCGAGGATGTATATATCACATCCAGACCTGTTTTCGATGTCTCAGCAGTTCACTACAAGCAGCTTGGAGAGGGCGGCATCGAGGCATCGGTAAGCTTTAAGGATAAGGGCGGAGAGATGGATGTCTCCACCATCGGAAACGGAAGACTCGATTCCGTGAGCAATGCCCTTAAGCTGTATCTGGGAGTTGATTACGAACTCACCGGATATGAGGAGCATGCGATCTCTAAGACCAGCTCCTCCAAGGCGGCATCCTATGTGAGCGTTGTCTCTGAAGGCAAGACCTACTGGGGCGTCGGAGTGAACGAGGATATCATCAAGGCTTCAACTGCGGCACTTGTCAGCTGTGTCAACAAGGTAGCCACCGACCAGCATGTCAACAGGGGACGTGAGGAGAGGCTTGTGGAGATCCTCACATACATCCAGAGGAATTCCATCTGTCCAGGCCTTATCTGTCAAAATACATCAAGGATAAAGCAGGCGAGACCTTCCAGGATGTGGTCCGCATCGAGAGACTTAAGCGTGCCAAAACACTGCTCAAGGATACGGGTAAGAGCATAGAGACCGTAGCGGGTGAGATCGGATATGAGAATGTTGAGCACTTCAACAGGCTCTTTAAGAAGACCTACGGAATAACCCCTGCCCAGTATCGTAAGAGCTGAGGCATCCGGGCAGCTGCAGTTTACAGACATGTCTGATTGAAGTATCATCAGACATGTCTGTGTTTTTATTGAGGTCTCCTGATAAGGGAGACATATGTGATTTGAATGTGAGGGATCAAGTGAAGGGCTGGTTGATAGTTAATTCATTCGTTAAGTGGGACAAGTTCAGCGAGATATACGAGCTTCTCCTTGAAGCCGGTTTCTCCAAGGGCATAGACCTTGAGATGAAGTCTTCCACGGATATATTCTGCAGCGTGCAGAGCGGATTTGAGGGAATGGAGCTTCCCGATTTTGTAATATTCTGGGACAAGGACATACTTCTTGCAAGGCGTCTCGAACAGGCGGGCCTCAGATTATTCAACCCCTCAGAAAGCATCGAGGTGTGTGACGATAAGGGGCAGACTGCCATAGCCCTTCAGGCAAAGGGAATAAGGACTCCGCTGACATTCCTGTCACCAAAGGCCTATCCCAGCTTCGGATGCACCGATCTGTCATTTCTCGATAAAGCGGAAAGCGTTCTGGGATATCCCATGGTGATCAAGGAAAACAGGGGTTCCTTCGGAAAGCAGGTACATCTTGCACATGACAGAAGGGAAGCGGAGGAGCTTATTGAAGGCTTTAAGGAGCATCCCTTTATCATGCAGGAATATATCGCGGTATCAGGCGGCAGGGATGTAAGGATCAATGTTGTAGGGGGCAGGGTAGTAGCCTCCATGTACCGCTACAATGACAATGACTTCAGGTCCAATATCACAAACGGCGGAAGCATGAAGAAATATGATGCGGATCCCGCCCAGGCCGAGATAGCGGTAAAGGCATGTGAAGCCATAGGGCTGGACTTTGCGGGAGTGGATGTACTGTTCGGAGAGGACGGTCCGATCATATGCGAGGTCAATTCCAACCCTCATTTTAAGACCACCCTCGAATGTACGGGGATCAATATGGCAGAGCATATAATGGCTCATATTCTTAAGGTTATGAACGGGGAATGAACCCGGACAGTACTGACGGTATAGGACCTATGATGAAGAATAAGGCTCTCCTCATCTATGCGCATGAGGATATGGAAAAGAATAAATGGTTCACCGGGCGCCTTACAGAGCTTGCAGGAAAGCAGGGCACGGAGCTTAAGCTTGTTACGCCGGAAGATATCGGGTCGGGAATGTCCGGAACCGGTAATGCTGATCCGGAAAGCCTGTGGGAGGGCGTGTCATATATCATCAACAGATCGAGGAATGCGGAGATCTCAAAGCTGTCGGAAAAACACGGCATCCCTTCCTTTAATAATTCAGCCACTGTGCTGATGGGAAATGACAAGCTTTTTGAGTATGATCTTTTCAGGGAAATGGGACTGCCTGTCATGGAGACGGTCCGGGGAGATGCTTTCGAAGAAGAGATACCCTTTGATCCTCCCTTTATCGTAAAGCACAGAAGGGGACACGGCGGCAGCAGGGTGCTTATGGCTTCCTCCCATAAGGATGCTCTTGATAAAATGCAGGGCACGGAGCCTTCGGAGTGGATCATACAGAGAATGTGTGATGAACCCGGATGCGACATGAGGCTGTACATGCTGGGCGGAAAGGTTCTGGCCGGCGTGCTCAGAAGGTCCTTTGATGACTTCAGGAGCAACTTCAGCCTCGGAGGCAGAGCGGAGTCTGTGATGCCTGATGGGGAGATATGTGAAAAGGCCTGCAGGATCTCGGAGCGGCTTGGTGCTGATTATATAGGGATAGACCTGATACGGCACGGAGGAGGATTTGTTTTCAACGAGATCGAGGATGCGGTAGGCGCAAGGATGCTCTATGAAGTATCGGATCTTGATGCGGCCGCTTTGCTGATGGACCACATTTATGAAAAAACTTTTCAAATAAAAGAAAATGGGATAAAATAGGCAATTGTTCGGGGCTTAAGGAAAGCCCGTTTTGAAAGGAGATTCACATGTCCGATAAGAAGGAAAGTGCTGCAAAGGCAGAAGAAAGCAAAAAGGGTTCAGCCAAGACGCACTATGATAAGAAGATGGAACAGCGCGCAAGGGACAGAAAGCGCGAGAAGAGAGAGCAGAGAGCATGGAAGATCGCAGGCGTAGTCATACTTGCCGCTATCTGTGCGTTCATCCTCTCATTCCCTGTCAGAAAATACCTTGCGATACATGAGACCGTATGCACCATCGGCGGCCATAATGTCAGCAGGGTCGAGTTCGATTATAACTACAACATGATCAAGAACGCATACATGAACAGCTACGGTCAGTATCTGTCCTATTACGGAATGGACAGTGCAAATATCGAAAATGAGATGTATGACGGAAGCCTTACATTCAGGGATTATTTCGAGAAGGAAGCTGTTGAGCGTATCAAGCAGACCGTTGCTCTCAAGGAAGAGCTTGAAAGAGAAGGATTCACAGCAGATATCACTTCCGACTATCAGGATTATGTCGATACCATGAAGGAGAGCGCAGATGCTGCAGGCATCAGCATTGGCGAGCTCTATACCCAGTCCCTCGGTATCTATGCAACTCCCAGGAGACTTGAGCCCTTCGTAAGAGAGTCTCTTCTCGTTTCAAGGTTCACGGACAGCAAGCAGGATTCATTTGCTCCCGATGATGCTGCAATAGATGCACGTTATGCAGAGGATGCAGATGAATATGATCTCTTCGACTACAGACTTACCAGGATAGATGCAGAGCTTCCCACCGCTCCCACAGAGCTTGCGGATGAAGGCGCTGCAGTCGCGGAAGACGGAAGCTATACCCCTTCCGAGGCAGAGACCGAAGCTGCAATGAAGGAAGCCAGGGAGCTTGCAGATGCGGCTGAGGCTAAGGTTATGCAGGATGGAGATCTTCACGAGGGAGAGACATCCGCATCCGTTGTTTACCAGATCCGCAACTGGCTTCTCGACAGTTCCAGAAAGAACGGAGATACCACCGTTGTGGAATCCGATACCATCAATTGCTACTATGTTGTAGGATTCATCGGAAGATATGTTGATGATAAGGAGACCGTAAGCCTCAGGATAATCTCAACATCGGAGGACAACGGAGCAGCCATTGTTTCCGAGTATAATGCGGCAGGAAGCACAGAGGCAGCCTTTATCGATCTTGTCGGTAAGTATTCCGATTCGGATAACGGCAAGGGAGGACTTTACGAAGGTCTTTCAGGTGCCGAGCTTCCCGGTGATGTAGGTACATGGATGAGGGACAGCGCCCGCAAGATGGGTGATGTGACCTACTACTATGATGAGTCCATATCTCTGACATATGTATGTTATTATGTAGGCGGAGGAAAGCCTTCGTGGTATTATACTATTAAGAATCTCATCGCATCGGAGACTATGGAAGATTATCTGTCAGGACTTACAGCTGACATGACTGTTGCAGATCCCAAGGGAAATCTCGAGTACATAGCACTTGAAGCCGCATCACTTCAGCTTCAGGAAAGCGTGGAGAATGTCGCAGCTACCCCTGCCGAGTAAGGAGAAATGCACAGCCGGACACAGGCTCCGGGTAAAAAGTATGTAATATACGGCCGTGAGATCAGAGGTACTTACCGGGATCTGCGGCCGTTTTGTTTTGCGGATACGCCGGCACTTTGGCAATATATGAAGATAGAGATACCCGAAAAAGTTAACAGGATACTTGATAAGCTGTCCGAAGCCGGATTTGAAGCTTATGTTGTGGGAGGCTGTGTAAGAGACAGTCTTCTTGGGATAGTTCCCAATGACTGGGATATTACCACCAACGCTCTTCCCATGCAGGTCAAGGAGCTTTTCAGACGTACCGTGGATACCGGTCTTCAGCATGGAACGGTGACTGTCATGATCGGAGATGACGGTTACGAGATCACCACATACCGCACCGACGGCAACTACACAGACGGGAGACATCCCGATAATGTGACCTTCGTTCCGGATCTTAAAGAGGATCTGGCAAGAAGGGATTTTACCATCAATGCCATGGCTTACAATGACCGTGACGGGCTGGTGGACCTCTTTGGCGGAACGGAAGATCTGAAAAACGGCATTATCAGATGCGTGGGAAAAGCCGATGAGAGATTTACGGAAGACGCCCTGAGAATGATGAGGGCCATCAGGTTCTCCGCAAGGTTCGGATTTGCCATGGATAAGGAGGTCAGAGACTCCATAACAAAACTTTCCCCAACTCTGTCCAGGGTATCGGCAGAGAGGATCACATCGGAATTTTTGGGACTTCTTACATCGGATCACCCCGAGATGATCAAGGATATGTATGAGACCGGACTTACGGCGGTATTTTTCCCTGAGTTCGATGAGGCTGTAAAGACACCCCAGAATCACCCGCATCACTGCTTTAATGTGGGCGATCATCTTGTTGAGTCCGTCAGGGTATCCAAAAATGACAGGATCGTCAGGCTGACGATGATACTCCATGACATAGGAAAGCCCGGTACACTTAAGATCGACGAGGAAGGTATAACCCACTTTCACGGACATCCGGGACTCAGTGCCGATATGGCAGATGAGATCCTGAAGAGGTGGAAGCTTGATAACGATACCATAAGAAGAGTGTGCAGACTGGTAAGGTACCACGATCATGCCAACAGTGAATGTACCCCCGCGAAAGTCCGCAGGGCGGTGTCGGTGTTGGAGGATGATGTGCCGCTGTTTTTCGAGGTAAAGAGGGCGGATATCCTTGCACAGAGCGATTATCTGAGAAATGAGAAGCTGCAGATACTGGCGGATTACATGGCGGCATACGAGGATGTTATCGCAAGGAAGGAATGCTGCAGCCTGAAAAGCCTTGCCATAAGCGGTGCGGAGCTTAAGGAGATCGGCATAAAGCCGGGGCCTGATATGGGCAGGATACTGAAATCCCTCCTTGAAATGGTGATAGAAGATCCGGCTATAAACGAAAAGGGCAGACTTTTAGAGCTTGCCGGGACCATGACGGAAAATGAATAGTTCACACCTTTATAACAGAATATCAGGGGTAGCAGGCGCCGTGCTTCTTCCGGTGCTGGCTGTTTTGATCTGCCTGATCATCTGCTCCGGATGCTCCGGTGATCCGGGACTTTCCTCCGGACAGGAGACGCAGGTTCCCGATACGGGATATGTGCTGTACGGCACATATGATTACGATTCCGTTGATACCGCAGTCCTTGTGGACAAGAATACGGAGGAGATGACCCTTACATTCCTGAATACCCGGATCGGCAGGAGATATACCCTCGGGTATGACGGGACTACCGGCTTTTATGACAGGTACGGACAGCTCATCTCCATAGGCCAGATAAGCGAAGGGGATATCCTGGATCTTAAGTTCGTAAAGGCCAAGAGACATCTGACATCCATGTCGCTTTCCGCCTCGGCCTGGATCAAGACATCAACCGACCAGTATCTGTTCGACAGTGTAAAGCAGGAAGTGACCATAGGAAGCGATGTCTATAAGCTGGCAGATCCGCTCTTTTGCTATTCCGGGAGCGAGGAACTCTTTTACCAGGAACTGAACAGTGTGGATATCCTTACTTTTCACGGGATAGACACAACCGTGCTGAGCGTTAATGTGGATAAGGGCCACGGATATCTCAGGCTGTCGGGCCAGGAATATTTCGTCGGCGGATGGATAGAGATCGGTACGAAATACATAAGGAAGATCACTGATGATATGCTCCTTACGGTTCCCGAAGGAACCTACAACATAGCGGTCTCCGGGAGCGGGATGACGGTTGACAGGGTTGTGGAGATAAAGAGAGGCCTTGAGACCGTACTAGATCTGTCGGATGTAGTGCCTGAAGCTCCCAAGGAAGGCCTGGTGCTGTTTTCACTTACACCCTCCGATGCGACGCTGTTCATCGACGGCGAGAAGGTGGATACTTCCTCGGGAATATCCCTTACATACGGACTTCATCAGCTTATGGTCGAATGTGAAGGATATAGGACTCTTACCAGATACCTGAGCGTGGGAGAGGAAAACGCAGGCATCAGCATCACCATGGAGAAGGAGGACAGGACCGTATCCGGCAATGATACGCCTGCTGCTTCCGAAGAGCCCCCTGTTACGATACCTGCTCCGGATGATATAACCACATCTTCATTCTACAAGGTATATATCAATGCCCCTGCGGGTGCGGAGTGCTATATAGACGGCTATTATACAGGAGTTGTGCCCTGCTGGTTCAAGAGGACAACGGGCTCCCATGTGGTGACATTAAGTCTTGCCGGATACAACACAAGGAGCTACACCGTGACCGTGGAAGAGGGCACCGGAGACCTGTCATTTTCCTTCACGGATCTCGAGCCGCAGATTCCGTAAAAGCCCTAAAAACCTTGACAACCTTGCATAAACTGTATATATATATTTGTAGCGGTTTCCGGCGGAAACCACGTTAATATTCATCTATACAGGAGGAGTTATATCATGAACAAGACCGAATTGGTTGCTGCTATCTCAGATGCTACCAATCTTTCCAAGAAGGATTCAGAGGCAGCAGTTAAGGCTTTCACTGATGTTATCACCAAGGCACTTAAGAAGGGCGACAAGGTTCAGCTTGTAGGCTTCGGAACTTTCGAGGTTGCTAAGAGAGCAGCAAGAGAGGGAAGAAATCCTCAGACCGGTAAGGCTATGAAGATCAAGGCTTCCAAGGCTCCCAAGTTCAAGGCAGGTAAGGCTCTTAAGGACGCTCTGAACTAATAGTAAGTTATTTATTCGGTGCACCCGTCCTGCAGTCAGGCCGGGTGCACTTTTGTATAGGGGAGCTTAAGGTGTGCTCCCAAGGGGTATTTTCTGTATGAGACTCGATAAGTATCTCAAGGTATCAAGGCTGATCAAGAGAAGAACCGTGGCCAATTCAGCATGCGATGCCGGAAGAGTCACCATAAATGACAGACCCGCCAAGGCATCCACCGATGTCAAGGCCGGGGATGTGCTGTGCATTTCCTTCGGAAACCGCGAACTGAAGGTAAGGGTTACCGATGTGCGCGAAACGGTTAAGAAGGAAGAAGCTGACGCGATGTACGAGGAACTGTAATGGCAGAAGCAAGGTCATCCAAAAACAGAATGACTGCTATGGAAAGAAGACGCAGAAGATCCGGTGCTTCGGGTTATATCCTGATCGCTGTGATCGTCAGTCTTATTACTGCTGTTGTTATGATACAGATCCACGACGTCAAGACCAGACTTAAGGTTTACGAAGAACAGGATCAGGCTCTGGATGAACAGATCGCCGCAGAGCTCGAGAGGGCTGAGGAGCTCAACGAGCTGGAGAAGTATGTCCAGACCAAGGCATATGCCGAAGAGCAGGCTCACGAGAAGCTCGGGCTTGTCAACGAGGGTGAGATCATCTTCAGGTTGGAGGGGAATTAAGTACCGGTGGAACCCAGAGCAGAGAAGGTCTGTAAAAAATATATGGATGAACTTCTGATGACAGAGGGTGAACTTCGTGTTGTCATCGGAGTATCCGGCGGGGCAGATTCTATCTGCCTTTTATTTTTGATGAAAGATATCCTTCCCGCAGATAATATACGTGTCATACACATCAATCACATGATCCGCGGTAACGAGGCCGATGAGGACTCGGAATTCGTGGAGGAGATCTGCCGCAGGGAGGGATTGTTCTTTAAGGAGATCAGGAAG
The DNA here is from genome assembly GCA_902761225.1 of uncultured Lachnospiraceae bacterium. Lineage (GTDB taxonomy): Bacteria > Bacillota > Clostridia > Lachnospirales > Lachnospiraceae > AC2028. Next base: position 10,373 of record CACWJQ010000016.1, read on the forward strand.
GACATTCCGGCTCTTTCCAGGGAAATGGGCTATACGGAGGAAGAGGCCGGAAGACGCATAAGGTACGAGTGCTTCGGGAAAGAGGCGGAGGACTGGGAAGCGGAGTGCGGATGTGAAAAGGGAAAAGTACGCATTGCCGTCGCTCATCATGTTGAGGACAATGCGGAGACCGTACTTTTCAACCTGTTCAGGGGAACGGGTATACGCGGCTTGTCCGGAATAGCTCCCGAAAGAGGAAGGATCATACGTCCGCTCCTTGGTCTTACAAGAAAGGATATAGAAGATTATCTGAAGTACAGGGGCGAGACCTTCCGTACCGACAGGACCAACGAGGATAATGACTATTCGAGGAACAGGATAAGGAATCTGATACTTCCCCAGGCCAGGGCGGTAAGCCCCATGGCTGCCGAACATATAGCGGCGGCTTCGGAAAGGCTCAGGAAGATCCTGGGATATCTTGATACCAGGGTTGATGAGAGTATCGAAAGGATAGTTACACCTGAGGACGGAGCATACAGGATAGACAGGGAGGGGCTGCGCAGTCTTGATGATGTTATAGCCTCGATGCTGATCCTTAAGCTTCTTACAGAGCTTACTCCCATGAAGAAGGATATAGGAGAGGTCCATGCATCCTCGGTACTGGAGCTGGCCCGCGGTGAAGCCGGAAAGCATGCTGATCTGCCCTACGGCATCAAGGCGGATGTATCCCATTCACAGCTGCTTTTAAGGCGTCAGTCAAGGGAAGATGAACGGAACGGACAGTCAGATGATGTTGAGGCTCTGGAGCTTTATTACAGGGCATCGGATCTTACAGAAGAGGAAGTCCGTGCCCTTACTGACAAAACCGCTGAGGGAAACAGGTACACTAAATATTTTGATTATGATAAAATATGCTACATCGCATCTAAGCAGGGGATAAGAAAGGATCCTCCCTATGAGTTCAGGGCAAGACGTGACGGGGACTTTCTGAGGATCAGGAAAAGTGACGGAACTCCGGCCACGAAGGCTCTCGGGGATTATCTTACGGATCTCAAGCTCCCTGTGGATGAGAAGGAAAAAATAAGGGTCTGCGCGGTGGGAAGCGAAGTGCTGTGGGTCGTTGGATACCGCATGGGCGATTCTGCCAAGTTATCACCGGATACCGGATATATTTTGAGATTAGAGGTAAAAGGGCATGAAGGAACATCACATTGAAGTAATGTATACCGAAGAGGAAGTGGATCGCAGGATCCAGGAGATCGGAGACCGGATCACCAGGGACTACGAAGGAAAGCAGATCCACATGGTATGTGTGCTCAAGGGCGGAGCCTTTTTTATGTGTGAGCTCGCCAAGCGTATCAAACTGGATGTGTCACTTGACTTTATGAGTGTTTCCAGCTACGGCTCCGGTACCGAGTCCAGCGGACTTGTTAAGATAGTAAAGGATCTTGATGAATCTCTTAAGGATAAGGATGTAATAGTTGTGGAGGATATAGTTGACAGCGGAAGAACTCTCAGCTATCTTCTCAAGATGCTCGCGGAGAGAGGTCCCAGGTCACTGAAGCTCTGCACTCTTCTGGATAAGCCTTCCAGACGTGTGACGGATGTTGATGTGACATATACGGGATTTCAGATCCCCGATGAATTCGTGGTGGGTTACGGACTTGATTACGACCAGCTGTACAGAAACCTTCCCTATATCGGTGTTGTAAAGTTTGACTGATCTTTGATTTTCGGAGGAAAGAAAGAAATTGGAAAAGAGTTCAAGAAGCCCTTTCAGATCGTATCTGTGGCTGATATTCATCGTGCTGATAATCGTATGGGTGGCACAGACCCTCAAGAACAATTCGTCAGGATACTCATACGGTCAGATGACTGCAGATCTTGCTGAAGGGAGGATCGTTTCGGCTAACATCACACCGGATGCTGCAGGCAGCAACGGTTATGTGGAGGTAAGGCTGAAAAACGATCTGATCCAGAGATTCTATGTAACTGATGTTAACGAAGCAGGCAATCTGTTGAGAGCTTCCGGAGTCGATCCGGTCATAAGGGACAGATCCCTTCTCAACTGGTTTACCAATATACTGCTGCCGATAATATTGCTGGCTTTTGTGATAGTGTTCCTGCTGTCGGCAATCCTTGGTCCCGGATCCGGTCAGAGCCAGAGCAACCGGATGATGAATTTCGGCAAGATACGTATGAACCTGACCAACGGTGACGGCAAGATCACATTCGCCGATGTTGCGGGTCTAAAGGAAGAGAAGGAAGAGCTTGCAGAGATAGTTGATTTCCTTAAGGATCCCGGAAAATACTCCGCACTCGGAGCCCGCATTCCCAAGGGCGTACTGCTTGAGGGTTCACCCGGAACCGGTAAGACCCTTCTTGCAAAGGCGGTAGCGGGAGAGGCCAAGGTACCCTTCCTTTCCATATCCGGATCCGATTTTGTGGAAATGTTCGTAGGTGTAGGTGCATCAAGAGTCAGGGATCTGTTTGAAGAGGCCAAAAAGCGCTGTCCCTGCATCGTATTTATCGATGAGATAGATGCGGTTGCCAGAAGGCGCGGAACCGGACTCGGCGGCGGACATGATGAGAGAGAGCAGACTCTCAACCAGCTTCTTGTTGAGATGGACGGATTTACTGAAAATTCCGGAATAATCGTCATGGCAGCAACCAACAGAGTGGATATCCTGGATCCCGCAATATTAAGACCCGGAAGATTCGACAGAAAGGTCACTGTCCAGAGACCCGATGTGGCCGGACGTGAGGAGATCCTTAAGGTTCATGCAAGGAACAAGAAATTCTCCGAGGATGTGGATCTTGAGAATATCGCAAGGACCACCGCAGGATTTACCGGTGCGGATCTTGAAAACCTTCTTAACGAAGCTGCGATCGGCGCTGCAAGGAACGGCGAGCCCTATATTTCAATGAACCGTATCAATGCCGCATTTATCAAGGTCGGCATGGGCACCGAGAAAAAGAGCCGTGTCATCTCCGAGAAGGAAAAGAGGATCACTGCATACCACGAGACCGGACATGCGATCCTGTTCCACGTTCTTCCCGATGTGGGCCCCGTTTATACGGTATCCATCATCCCCACAGGTGTGGGAGCCGCAGGATATACAATGCCCCTTCCCGAGAGGGATGAGATGTTCATGTCAAAGGGCAGGATGCTTCAGGATATCATGGTGACCCTCGGAGGAAGGATCGCAGAGGAGATCATTTTCGGCGACATAACCACCGGTGCATCCTCTGATATAAAGCGTGCCACCAAGGAAGCGCGGAGCATGGTCACCCGCTACGGAATGAGCGACAACATCGGCGTCGTATGCTACGACAATGATGATGACGAAGTGTTCATAGGACGCGATCTTGCACATGCCAAGAATCACTCCGAGGAAGTGGCAGGCGAGATAGATAAGGAAGTCAGGGCGATAATCGATGACTGCTACCGCAAGGCCAAAGAGATAATACTTGAGCATCAGGAAGTGCTTCATAAGTGCGCAGAGCTTCTTATGGAGAAGGAAAAGATCGGCAGAGAGGAATTTGAGGCCCTTTTCCAGTGACTTTTGTGAATGCTGCACAAAAAGATTACACATCATCTGTGAAGTTTGTGAATCTTTGGCATAGTAAGACACGGGGACCGGTGTTAATATAATGACCGTACCCCCAATACATTTTGTTTTGGAAATACCCCAAGAGATAGATTCTCTAGATAAAAGACAGCTTCCCCGGCTGTCTTTTTTCTTGTGTACATAATCAAAATAGGCTACAATATTTTGTGGTTTTTGGCGGCAAACATGTCGGAAACGGCCGGAGGTTTTAAATGTTCGTGGGTCTTGAACATCGGAAAAAGGTTCTTGGGGATCAGAAATATATCCTCACAATGCGTCCTGTATTTAATATCAGGGCACTCTATTCCGATACAACTTCAAATTATCTCAGTCCCGAAGAACCCATGCCCGGTGATAAGGTTACGGTAAGATTCCGTACTGCCAAGAATAATGTGGATGTCGTTATCCTGGTATCCGGCGGAAGACGCCATGTGCTGAGGAAGGCAGAGACAGAGAGACATTTTGATTATTACGAAACGGAGCTGGAGCTTTCCGGCGGAAAGTTTTCTTATCATTTCGAGATCTGGTCGGGGTCTCTTAAGGTGTTCTTCGATGCGAGGGGAGTTGTTACCGATCCCAATGAATATTACGATTTCGTTGTATTTCCGGGCTTCAGTACCCCCGACTGGAGCAAGGGCGCCGTCATGTACCAGATATATGTGGACAGATTCTGTGACGGAGACCCGTCCAATAACGTCTTAGAAGGTGAATACGCATATATAGGTCAGCCTGTTCACAGAGTGGAGGACTGGAATGCTCTTCCCGCCCAGATGGACGTCAGGAATTTCTATGGCGGAGATCTGCAGGGCGTGCTGGATAAGATGGATTATATTCAGAGCCTCGGAGTTGAGGTCATCTATTTTAATCCTCTTTTCGTATCCCCCTCCAATCACAAGTATGATATCCAGGATTATGACCATATAGATCCCCACTTCGGCAGGATAATCGACGACGGCGGGGAGGTTCTTCCTCCGGACCGGAGGGAGAACAGATTCGCCACCAGATATATACGCAGGGTTGCGGGAAGAGCCAATCTGACCGCAAGTGATGAACTGTTCATCAAGGTTGTCAGGGAAGCCCATAAGAGAGGGATGAAAGTCATCCTTGACGGTGTGTTCAATCACTGCGGCTCCTTCAACAAGTGGATGGACAGGGAACGGATCTACGAAAATGAAGACGGCTACGAGAAGGGCGCATATATAAGTCCTGCGAGCCCTTACAGGAACTATTTTTCATTCAACAATGAAAACGGATGGCCGTACAACGGCTCCTATGACGGATGGTGGGGACATGATACCCTTCCAAAGCTCAATTACGAAGGGTCGGAACAGCTCCTTGAGTATGTGCTGAGCATAGGTGCAAAGTGGGTATCAGAGCCTTTCTGCGCAGACGGATGGAGACTGGATGTTGCCGCAGACCTCGGACACTCACAGGATTTTAACCACTACTTCTGGAAGAGATTCCGCAAGGCGGTAAAGGAAGCTAATCCCGATGCCCTGATACTTGCGGAGCATTACGGCGACAAGAAGGCATGGCTGCAGGGTGACGAATGGGATTCGGTCATGAACTATGATGCGTTCATGGAGCCTGTCACCTGGTTCCTTACAGGCATGGAGAAGCATTCGGATGATTTCCGCGAGGATCTTCTGGGAAATGCAGACAGCTTCTGGGGCGCAATGAGACATCACAGTGCAACCTTCTCCGCTCCCAGCATGCAGTCCGCCATGAACGAGCTGTCCAACCATGACCATTCAAGATTCCTTACAAGGACCAACCATATGGTGGGAAGGACCGGAACTCTGGGTCCCGAGGCTGCTTCGAGGAACATCAACAAGGCAGTTTTCAGGGAAGCTGTTGTGATACAGATGACCTGGGTGGGAGCGCCCACAATATATTACGGCGATGAAGCGGGTGTCTGCGGATTTACGGATCCGGACAACAGACGTACCTATCCCTGGGGACACGAGGATCAGGAAATGATCTCTTTTCACAGGGACCTGATAGCACTGAGGCGCGAACATCCCGTGTTCAGGACCGGCTCCATCAAGATGGTGGACAGCGATTATAATTTCATCGCATACGGAAGATTCGACCGGTCGGAACAGTTTTTGATCCTTATCAACAATAACGACCATGAGATATACAGAAATCTTACGGTCTGGGAGATAGGCACCACCAGATCCGGAATGATGAGAACCGTGTTCAGAAGTGACAGAAACGGATATACACTCACGGGAGAGGAATACAAACTAAACGGCGGATTGCTGGATATAGCCATACCTCCCGAGTCTGCTACCATTCTTGCTTTTTATAAACCCCTGTGATAAAATTCACACTTGCAGATTGCAAACGCGGGTATGGCGAAATAGGTAGACGCAAGGGACTTAAAATCCCTCGGGGGCGACTCCGTGCCGGTTCGAGTCCGGCTACCCGCATTTTGTTGTGTCTGTTAATGGAAAGTAAACGGTATGAAATATCGATCATTGAGAAAAAAGTGCATAATGCTGGGACTTGCAGTGGCACTGACACTGACCGCATGCGGTCCGGATGCTGACGCATACAAGCCTGCCGGTTATGAAGTGCAGGATATTCCTACCGGTCAGAACGGATCGGTGAGCGATAACAGCACTACCGCGCCTCCCCAGGGCCTTATGGCGATAGGTGAGAGATACGAGCTTAACGGCAAGATGGAGAGCTATCTTACAGGTGAATGGATAGATACCGAGATAGCAACAAGACGTCCGATGGCCGTTATGATCCCCAATAACAGGAACTGCCTTCCCCAGTACGGCGTGTCATATGCCGACGTCATCTACGAGGCTCCCATGGAGAAGTGCAGCTGTACCAGACTGATGGGAATATTCCAGAACTACGGTGATCTGGAATTCATCGAGCCCATACGAAGCTCCAGACACTATTTCCTGCTTGAAGCCCTGAGCTATGATGCCATCTACTGTAACTGGGGTCTTGCCGCAGCATATGTAGGACCGCTCATCAACAGTGATCTTGTTGACAATGTAAGCGCATCCGTTGCAGGCATCAATGTGGGTGCGGATGAAGCTTTCTCCAGAGACAAGGAGAGACAGGCCCTCGGATATTCCCTTGAGTACACGGGTATCATGACTCTGTCCGGATATAATGCGGCAGTGAGCAGACTCGGATACAGTACCGAATATCCCACCAGGAATTACACCTTCCCGCTTCAGTTCGCCACAGATGCATACCTTGCAGAGTATGAGGATTATCAAGACATAACCACCATCTATCCCGGAGGAAACGGCAACCAGACATCTCCCAACGGATACAGTGAGCTTAATCCATACTTCGTATATAACCCTGAGGATCATCTGTACTACAGATACCAGAACGGCGGTCCCCATATCGATGAGACAAACGGTGAGCAGCTTGCCGTTACCAATGTCATTATCAAGTATGTATCGGGCAATGCGCTTGATGATTCCGGATACATGAACTTCGACACATTCGGATACGGTGAGGGCGTACTTTTCACAAACGGCAAGGCTGTCGAGCTTACATGGAAAAGAAACCTTCCCTTCAATGAAGACATGGACTACGATGCCGGTGTATATTCACAGACAAGGTTCTATGATGCCCAGACAGGTGATGAAGTGATACTCAACAAAGGCAAGACATGGGTATGCCTGGTATGGGATCAGTACAAATCATTTACCACATACAATTGATCTGCATAAGGCCAGATTCTGTGTTTTCCATGACATGAGATCAAAGAGGATCCGGAAGGGTCCTCTTTTATTTTGACAGGATAATGCTCCCATTATTCCCTTGCATACAAGAAACGTGGGGGCTACAATAAGAAAAGGTTTTACGGTTAAGGAGGAATTATGAGACAGGAAACAAAATGCATCCAGGCGGGATATGAACCGAAGAACGGTGAGTCCCGTATGATCCCCATTATTCAGAGCACTACATTCAAATATGATACCAGTGAGGATATGGGTAAGCTCTTCGATCTTGAAGCAAGCGGCTACTTCTATACCAGACTGCAGAATCCTACCAACGATTATGTTGCAGCCAAGATCGCAGCACTTGAAGGTGGAACCGCGGCAATGCTCACAAGCTCGGGACAGGCAGCTAATATGTTCGCCGTGTTTAATCTTGCAAACTGCGGAGATCATGTCATCGCATCATCTTCGATCTATGGCGGAACCTTCAACCTTTTCAATGTCACCATGAGAAAGATGGGCATTGACTTTACATTCATCTCTCCCGATTGCACCGAAGAGGAACTGAATGCGGCATTTAAGCCTAACACCAAGGCGGTATTCGGAGAGACCATCGCAAATCCTGCTCTTACAGTTTTTGATTTTGAGAAGTTCTCAAAGGCAGCACATGAGCACGGTGTACCTCTCATTGTAGACAACACCTTCGCAACTCCCATCAACTGCAGACCCTTCGAGTGGGGAGTCGACATAGTAACTCATTCCACCACCAAGTACATGGACGGACACGACGTGGCTGTAGGCGGATGTATCGTTGATTCCGGCAAGTTCGACTGGATGGCTCATGCCGACAAGTTCCCCGGACTCTGCACTCCCGATGAAAGCTATCACGGTATCACTTATGCCGAGAGATTCGGAAAAGAGGGTGCCTTCATCACAAAGTGTACAGCACAGCTCATGAGAGACCTGGGTTCCATCCAGTCACCTCAGAACGCATTCTATCTGAACCTCGGACTTGAGTCACTTGCTGTAAGAATGCCCAGACATTGCGAGAATGCACTTAAGGTAGCACAGTTCCTCAAGGATAACGATAAGGTTGCATGGGTAACCTATCCGGGACTTGAGGGTGATAAGTACTATGAGCTTGCAAAGAAGTACATGCCTAACGGTACCTGCGGAGTCATCTCCTTTGGCGTCAAAGGCGGAAGAGCAGCAGCTGAGAGCTTCATGAAGAAGCTTAAGGTCGCAATGATCGCCACACATGTTGCGGATGCTCATACATGCGTACTTCATCCCGCATCTTCAACACACAGACAGCTGACGGATGAGGAGCTGATAGCAGCAGGCGTAGGTCCCGATCTTATCAGACTCAGCGTGGGTCTTGAGAATGTGGATGACATCATCTCAGATCTTGAGCAGGCACTGTGATCTGAAAAGGATCGTTTTTCTTCCGGGTACATCGGTCCTGACATGCGGCGGACCACATTAAAATGGGGTATTTTATGGATAAATCACATGAGATCAAAGAGAAGGTGCTTGAAGTATTTGCAGAAAAATACGGATCAAGCGAGGGCGCAAGGGTTTTCTTTGCACCCGGAAGAGTCAATCTGATCGGTGAGCATACGGATTATAACGGGGGACATGTTTTTCCGTGTGCGCTTACGATCGGAACATACGGTGCCGTGAGAAAGCGCGATGACAGGAAGCTCAGGTTCTATTCCATGAATTTCGAGGAAGAGGGTGTCATCGAGTCTTCTCTTGACGATCTGAAGCCGCTTAAGGATGAGGGATGGACAGCATATCCCAAGGGCGTGATATGGGCTTTCGGACAAAAAGGGCATCCCATAGACAGCGGATTCGATCTGGTGCTCTTCGGTAACATACCCAATGGATCAGGACTCAGTTCATCCGCATCCGTTGAGGTTCTCACCGGATATTTTATGAGATCTCTGTACAGGCTTGAGGGCGTCACCAATATCGATATCGCTCTCATCGGACAGTATTCCGAGAACAATTACAACGGTGTAAACTGCGGTATCATGGATCAGTTCGCCATAGCGATGGGCAAGAAGGACCAGGCTATCTTCCTGGATACTTCAACTCTCCAGTATACCTATGCTCCCGTAAAGCTTGATAAAGCAAAGCTTGTTATCGCATGCTCCAACAAAAAGCGCGGACTCGGAGATTCCAAGTACAATGAAAGACGTGCGGAGTGTGAGAAGGCTCTTTCCGAGATACAGACACTTGTTGATGTGAAGAGCCTCGGAGAGCTTGACGAGCCCACCTTCGGAAAGGTCGAGTCCCTTATCAGGGATGATGACCGCGCAAGGAGAGCGCGTCATGCCGTATATGAAAACAGAAGGACCATCTCAGCTGCCAAGGCATTAAAGGCAGGCAATATCACTCTTTTCGGACAGCTGATGAATGCTTCCCATGAATCCCTCAGGGATGATTATGAAGTTACCGGTAAGGAACTCGATACACTGGTTGATGCGGCAAGAAAGATACCCGGTGTCATAGGTTCGAGGATGACCGGTGCGGGCTTTGGAGGATGTACGGTCAGCATAGTCAAGGACGAGAGCATCGATGAGTTCATAGAAAAGGTCGGTAAGGAATATCTGGAGAAGATAGGATACGCGGCTGATTTCTATGTTGTTGAGATCGGAGACGGGCCTCAGGAAATCGTATAATATCAAGAATGCACCCCTTCCGGGGTGCATTTTTTGTATGGTGCGCAAAAGTAGCGTATCTTACGCCTGATCAAGGGATCTGAGTATTGAGGCTTTGCTGGCGGAGTTAAGGCTTTCCGCACTTTTTCTGAGCTCATCTATCTTCTCCGGCATTCCGTTATCCCTGTAGTACGCTGCAAGCTTCCGGTACACCGAGGATATATCGGCATGTATCCGTATCTGTTCTTCGAGGATCGGGATGGAATCTTCCACATATCCGTTGTCCCACAGACGGTCGGCCCATTTCTGGAGATTCTGGACAAGCAGGGTAAATCTTTCGTCATATTCCATGAGCGTGGGAAGGTTGGCCGCTCCGTAACGGAACTTAAGATCCGTGTTGGTCTGACCTGTCAGATTGACGATCTTCTGGGCTGACAGCTCCTCCACCATTCTCCGGCAGTCCCTTACGATCTCGTCATCCTCCATTACGGAAAGGGGAAACCGGCTCATGTCGGGGACCACGAATATAAGATCGTCCAGAGGTTTTCTGCGGACTTCGTTGGCAGCACGCTCTATGTCCCAAAAGGAATGCCTGGAGTTTTCATCCAGACGTCTGTTCCTCCTGATGGCGTGTCTGATGACGAGCGTGAGTATTATGAAACTTGCAAATATTGGGTATTTCATACTATAATACTTCCCGATATCTCACAAATGAGGAATATTCGGATATGATGAATTTTCATAGTCGTAAAACAAAAAAGACTCTCGCCGCGGTAATAGTGATATTACTTGCTATTGCAATGATAGTACCGATTATAGCATCTGCATTTGGCTGATTCAATCGGCACACTTTACAGCGGACGTTTATCATTGGGGCGGAGGCCTGCAGGATGAATAATGATAAAGGCGCAGCTGCAGACTGCGCCTCTTTTGCTATCATGGTCAGAGGTTATGCCGGATCCTACGGAGCTGCGGCGAAGTGTCTGGAGCTGCCGGGAGCACCTGAGGGTATCAGGGATGATCTGTGGAAGAGACTGAGGGCATGGTCTGAAAAGAAGATGGATGAGTATGCCTCATCGGAGCCGGTTCCCTGCATTCACAGAATGCTCTGGGATATCGGAAGCGGAGGCTGCGGATTCAGGGTCCGGGTCAGGGATATTCCCCTGGAGCAGGAAGCGGTGGAGATATGCGAAGCCCTGGGGCTTAACATATACGAGACCCTGTCGGCGGATCTTAAGATAAGTCTTGAAAAATATCCCTATCCGGAGGATGCTGTGCTCATAGGCTATGCATCGGAGGGAAAGGATAAATTGCTGATCAACGGGGATGATGTATCATTTTTGAACAGACCTGCTGAACAGTGTATGTAAAACCGGAGGTAATAAGATATGGAATTCAGAGAAGAACTGCTTCGCATCATTGAAAAGAACAGCCGCATGAACACCAAGGAACTGGCGGTGATCCTTGGAGTGGCGGAAGATGTAGTGGCGGAAGAGCTTAAGACTCTTGAAGATGAAGGTACTATCTGCGGTTACCATACAATGGTCAATTGGGAGAATGTATCTACAGAAACCGTTACCGCTCTTATCGAGGTCAAGGTCACTCCCCAGAGAGGACAGGGATTCGATAATATAGCGGAACGCATATACAATTATCCTGAGGTTGAGAGCGTATACCTTATGGCGGGCGGATACGATCTGATGGTCATACTTGAGGGAAAGACGATCAGGGAGGTATCCGGATTTGTATCGGAGAAGCTTTCCGGACTTGAGACAGTAACCGGAACGGCGACACATTTCATCCTCAAGAAATATAAGGATCACGGTACAGTACTTGGTAAAAAGAAAGAAGATACGAGGGAGATAGTAACGCCATGAGAGAACCGCTAGCAAAAAAGGTAGTAGATATAAAGCCGTCGGGCATAAGAAAATTTTTCGATATAGTAAGTGAGATGAAGGATGCCATATCTCTTGGTGTGGGAGAACCCGATTTCGATACTCCCTGGCACATAAGAGATGAGGGTATATACGCCCTTGAAAAGGGAAGAACATTCTATACATCAAACGCAGGACTTAAGGAACTCAGGGTAGAGATCGCGAATTACATGAAGCGCTCACAGGACCTTGAGTACCATCCTCTTGACCAGATACTCGTAACGGTAGGCGGATCGGAGGGTATCGATATGGCTCTCAGGGCCATGTGCGATCCCGGAGATGAAGTTCTCATTCCCCAGCCCAGTTATGTATCCTATGAGCCCTGTGCCATTTTAGCCGGAGCCGTTCCCGTGATAATAGACTTAAAGCCCGAGAATGAATTCCGTCTCACCGCACAGGAAATAGAGGATGCGGTGACCGATAAGACCAAGGTGATCGTTCTTCCGTTCCCCAACAATCCCACTGGCGCCATAATGGAAAAGAGCGACCTCGAGGCTGTTGCGGAGGTTATCGCAAAGCACGATCTATATGTTATTTCCGATGAGATATACGGAGAGCTGACCTATAAGGGAAAGCACATTTCCATCGCAACCATGCCGGGAATGCAGGAAAGGACAATACTCATCAACGGCTTTTCCAAGGCATATGCAATGACGGGATGGAGACTGGGATATGCATGCGGTCCCGCTAATATCATCGCCCAGATGACCAAGATACATCAGTTCGCCATCATGTGTGCTCCCACTACAAGCCAGTATGCTGCTATAGAAGCCATTAAAAACGGCGATGCGGATATTGCGAGAATGCGCGAGAGCTACAACATGAGAAGAAGATTCCTTCTGAACTCCTTCAGAGAGATGGGGATCGAATGCTTTGAGCCCTACGGTGCATTCTATGTATTCCCCTGCATCAAGGAATTCGGCATGACCAGTGATGAGTTCGCCACCAGATTCCTCAAGGAAGAGAAGGTAGCAGCAGTTCCCGGTACAGCCTTCGGAAACAGCGGTGAAGGATATCTGAGAATATCCTATGCATATTCACTGGAAAGACTTGAGGAAGCAATGAAGAGATTCGCACACTTTGTCGAAACTCTCCACAGTGAAAAGAAAGAAGATTGATGTCTGCAAATTCCAAGAGCGCCACGATGAACATCGTGCGCCGGCACAATATAAAAGCGCAGAAGAAGTTCGGGCAGAACTTCCTGACGGATGATAATGTTCTTGACGAGATAGTTGAGGCAGCAGGCGTGGGCAGCAGTGACCATGTTATCGAGATAGGCCCGGGACTCGGTACTCTCACAAAGAGACTGGCTGAAAAAGCAGGCCATGTAACGGCTATCGAGATAGACAGACAGATGATCCCTGTCCTGGATGAAGTTCTCTCGGAATATGAGAACACCAGGGTGATATGTGCGGATGTACTTAAGACCGATATGCAGGAGATCGCAGGGATGTACCCTGATGAGAATGTCAAGGTCGTGGCAAACCTCCCGTACTACATCACAACTCCCATCGTGACGGGGCTCCTTGAAAGCGGAGTACGCTATAAGAGCATTACCGTGATGGTTCAGACAGAGGTTGCCGAAAGGATGCAGACAGGCCCCGGTTCAAAGGAATACGGTGCACTGTCCCTTGCGGTCCAGTACTATTCAAAGCCCCGGATCATAGTGGATGTTCCTCCGGAGTCGTTCTATCCCATGCCCGGTGTGGACAGCAGCGTGATCAGGCTCGATCTCTATGAAGAGCCCCCTGTCAGGGTAAAGGATCCGGACAGGATGTTCCGCATAATAAAGGCTTCCTTCATGCAGAGACGCAAAACCCTGTCCAATGCGCTCCAGAATAACCCGGATACTCACATTCCCAGGGAAAAGACGGAGGAGATCCTGGGATCCCTCGGACTGGACCTGAAGATCAGGGGCGAGGCTCTTACGCTGGAGCAGTTCGCGGCTTTCTCGGATCTTGTTTAAATGAAACCGCGAAATTCAGACATTTTTACGCAAAAGATGATCATGAAAGGCTGTCACTCCAATATATTGGGGTGACAGTTTTTTTATCCACAAGGCATCGGACAATATTTGGGGATTATCCACAAAATAAGCACAAAATGTGGATAGTATTATAGACAAGACAACACTAGTTATGGTACAATTTCGAAGATTGGATTAATAGATATTGTGGTCATTTTCTGTTTATCAGGGGTGGAACTGTGGATAGGTACGAATATAAGGTCAAATTTCAGGAAATCAACAATCTGATCGACGAGAAGGAATACTTCGAGGCCGCTGCGATAGCAGATACCATAGACTGGGAGAAGAAGCCGGTTGAGACTCTGGTACGTATAGGTGATCTCTACAGAAAGGTCATGAGATATGATGACGCTATCGAGCTTCTCAGACTTGCATATCGCAAGAGCCCCGAGAACAGGAATATCTGTTACTATCTCTGCAAGCTTTACATCAAGAAGGAATACATAGTTCAGGCTGTATATGCCTACAATGAATTCGAGAGGATAGCAAGACCCAACGATCCCAGAGTCTACAAGCTCAAGTACATGCGCGATCAGATGCTGCATGTTGAGATGGCCCAGAAGATCGCCACTCTCGAAACTCTCAAGAACATAGAATATACGGAGAAATGGGCATACACTCTGGCATACCAGTATTATCTGGATGGCAGGGAAAGTGACTGCGTGCGTGAATGTGATGAGCTCATCGCCGCATTCGGTGACGGTAAGTACGTCTATGCCGCAATGCGCCTTAAGAAAAAGTATACCGAGCTTACCCCCGAACAGCAGAAGATATTCGATAACTGGAAGGAAGAGACAGAAGAGACCGATAGTACCGCCGGGACAGAAAATGCCGAAAGCAATGAAAGTACTGAAGCCGGTCAGTCTTATGAGTATGCGACCAGAGAGATCCCCGGTGATGATACTCGCAGGATCTCCCAGGAGGAAGCAGGTTCCACAAGAAATATCACCGCAGAGGAGATCGATCAGATAAGAGGAGCCACTGCTCCCGAAGAGACCATTGTCTACGATCCCGCACAGGTTATGATGGCTCTCGAGAAGACCAATCTTTCCGATGAGACCAGGATATTTAAGGGGATCAATATTCCGGAAGAGCCCGAGATCAAAGTCAAGACTGTTGACGTTGGCCAGTTTAATACCATCGATCTTCAGAAGGCGCTGTCAGCTTCCGTGCGTGAGGTGGTCGGAGTGACCGCTGATGCTGCGGGCACCGATGTTACCAAGGCCATTATGGCACCGATGCTGGATCCCGATACCGGAAGTCTTGATGATCCCGAGTATGCAGAGGCCAGCGAGAAGGAATACGAATATAACACTGATGAGATAATCGCGGACGAGGCTCCGGATACATTCGCCGAGACCTCCGAGATGAGTGCGGAGCAGATTGCTTCCGACAGGGACGATTCCATTGAGACCGCACCCGACGCCACTACCTTCATCAGCTTTAATACAGGGGAATATCCCGCTTTTGATGCCGTTTCCGGGGATACTGCAAATGACCTTGATGAGAAGGACCGCCTTGTAACAGAGGAGGGAAGTATTAAGTCCTATTATCCCAAGGATATGTCGGTATATGAGCAGCTGTCCGAGACCCAGATGATCAGGGTACAGGAAGCTATCCAGGCTCAGCCCCCCGAATCCATCGCAACCGAGCTGTCCCAGGGTAACGACGGACAGATCAGTCTTGTTCTTCCCGATGATGCGGAGATCACAAGACAGATCACCGGACAGATGGACATTGAGCAGTTGATGGAAGAGTGGAACAGGAGAACCGCAGAGCTCGGAGACAAGCTCCAGCAGGAAATGCATGATCAGGTCAAGGTTCAGACCGGAGAGCTTTTCGATCATTTTGAAACAGAGATACTCAATTCCCTTCTCGAGGTTCTCGAGAGAGAATCAGAGGAAGAAGCTGCCGCAAGTCAGGCGGTATATGAAGGAAGTGTCAGGGAATTCGACGATCTTCCCGATGAGGCCAGACTTGAGACCGGACTTATCCCCGTACAGACCATTGCGGAGATCACCGAGAAGAACGCAGACGAAGAGGCTGCAAAGCAGCACATCCGCGAGAATCAGGAGAGGATCCGTCTCGTCGGAGAGGATGAGAGCATCAGAGATCTCACCAAGGAAGAGAAGGAGCTGTTCGGACCCTATATACAGAGCAGGGCTGCAAAGCGTCAGCTGGCTGTTCTTCTGGATTCTCTCAGTATGGCTTCCTATACCGGAAATGCAATACTTGCAGGTGACGACGGAATAGATGTGGAGAACCTTGCGGTCAGGATCCTCAAGGAAGTAAGGAACAGCGATCATAATCTTTCAGGTAAGGTGGCCAAGATCAAGGGTGAGAACCTGAACGGCAAGAACATGGATGCCACCATGAAGCTTCTTGCGGGCGGCGGACTTATCATAAGCGATGTTGCAGCCATTACCGAAGAGACCGTTGAGAATCTCAAGACATCCCTGATGAAGGAAGATCAGGGCATGATAGTGATACTTGCCGACAGAAAGAGGAACATAGAGAAGTTCATGGACAGCTTCCCTACTCTTTGTGAGATGTTCACCGCATACATGGAGGTAAGGGCTCTCAGTGAGAAGAAGCTGGTCGCTTTTGCCAAGAAGTATGCACGTGAGAGAGAATATGTGATCAATGAGATGGGCGAACTTGCACTTCATACCCAGATCAGTCTCAGACAGTCCAACGATCATGCAGTCACCGTAATGGAGGTAAAGCAGATCGTGGATGATGCCATCAAGAATGTCGAGAAGAAGACTCCTTCACATTTTTTTGATATCCTTCTCGGGAAGCGTTATGATATAGAGGATATGATAATTCTCGGTGAGCGTGATTTCGCTTAATAGTCCAAGGAGGGTACCGGAATATGGCATCCGAAACCAAAAAAGTAAAAACAGCAGCGGGAACTTCAGCTAAAGCTCCGTCCAAGAGCTCTTCAAAGGCAAAGAAGGCTCCCGCGAACCTTAATAAGACTCCTGCGGCTCCTGTAGCTGCAGAAGTTTTTATTTCTGAAGATGATATGTATCTCTTCGGACAGGGAACCCATTATGACATATACAAAAAGCTGGGTGCCCATCCGTCGGTTGCAGGCGGGAAGAAGGGATATTATTTTGCGGTATGGGCTCCCAATGCTCTTTCCGTCCATGTCATCGGTTCCTGGAACGGATGGAACGAGAACGAGGGCGAGATGAAAAAGCTCGGTCCCGTCGGAATATGGGGACTTTTCATCGAAGGGATAACTCCCGGACAGATGTATAAATTCCTTATCTATGCCCAGGATGGCTCTAAGCTTTATAAGGCCGATCCCTATGCTAACCAGGCTGAGTTCAGACCCGGTACTGCATCCATCACTGCAGATCTGTCATCCTTTGACTGGAGTGACGATAAATGGATGGGTGAAAGGGATAAGAAGGACTGGTATAAAGAGCCCATGGCAGTCTACGAGTGCCATATCGGTTCCTTTATGAAGCATCCCAACGGTACGGAGGACGGCTTCTACAATTACCGCGAATTCGCCGCAAGGATAGTGGAATACCTCAGGGAGATGAAGTATACCCACATAGAACTCATGGGTATTGCGGAGCACCCCTTTGACGGATCCTGGGGATATCAGGTTACGGGATATTATGCTCCGACTTCCAGATACGGAACTCCCGGAGACTTCATGTATCTTATCAATGAACTTCACAAAGCGGGCATCGGAGTCATCCTTGACTGGGTTCCCGCGCATTTTGCTACAGATGCGCACGGACTCGGGAAATTCGACGGAGAGTGCATATACGAAGATCCGGATCCCAGACGCGGAGAGCATCCTGACTGGGGAACCAAGATCTTCAACCTGGCAAAGCCCGAGGTCAAGAATTTCCTCATAGCCAATGTCCTTTACTGGCTCAGGGAATATCATGTTGACGGTATCCGTGTCGATGCAGTAGCTTCCATGCTTTATCTTGATTACGGCAAGAAGGAAGGACAGTGGCTTCCCAACAAGTACGGCGACAACAAGAACCTGGATGCCATAGTATTTTTCCAGCATATGAATTCCGTCGTAAGGGGAACCTATCCCGGATTTATAACTGTTGCTGAGGAATCCACCGCATGGCCTAATGTCACCGGTCCCATCGGAACGGAAAGCCTTGGCTTTACCTTCAAGTGGAACATGGGCTGGATGCATGATTTCTGCGAGTATATGAAGCTGGATCCCGTCATGAAAAAGGGTGCTCATCATATGATGACCTTCGCCATGACATATAACGAAAGCGAGCACTACATTCTTCCTCTCTCCCATGACGAGGTGGTTCATCTCAAGTGTTCCATGGTGGAGAAGATGCCCGGCTACAAGATCGATAAATATGCGAATCTTCGTGTGGGATATACGTATATGTTCGGCCATTCCGGCAAAAAACTACTCTTCATGGGCCAGGATTTCGGACAGGAGAGAGAATGGAGCGAAGCAAGAGAGCTTGACTGGTTCCTTCTCGGTGAAAAGAACAACGCCGGCATGAAGGAGTACATGAGAGAGCTCCTCGAGATGTACAGAAAGTATCCCTGCCTGTACCGCATTGACGACAGCTGGAAGGGATTCGAATGGATGAACGCGGACGACGCAGACAGA
Source organism: uncultured Lachnospiraceae bacterium (assembly GCA_902761225.1). Classification (GTDB taxonomy): domain Bacteria; phylum Bacillota; class Clostridia; order Lachnospirales; family Lachnospiraceae; genus AC2028. The sequence continues at coordinate 28,914 of CACWJQ010000016.1, forward strand.
AGCATATTCTCTTTTGTCAGACGTGACGGCACCGGTAAGAAGAGCCTGCTCTTTATCCTCAACATGACACCCATGAAATGGGAGAACTATGTGGTGCCCGTACCAAAGTCCGGAGAGTATAAGCTTGTCCTCAATTCCGACGAGGCAAGGTTCGGAGGCTGGGGAAGCAGTGCTCCGGAGAAGCTCAGATCCGTAAAGGAACACTGTGTATTCCAGGAAAATACCATAAAACTGGATATGAATCCTTACAGCGCGCTGGTATATACCTTCTGAGGAACTTAAATGGGGTTAAGAAAACGTATAAAATGACCGAAATTATAGGTGAGTGCACGGATGCACTCACCTTTTGCTTTCTTTTTTCCGGGACGGATCCCGCATTACACAGTTAAATGGATACGGGAGAAATGCCGTGAAGATCACATTCGAAGGACAGGAAAATCTTACCCCATTCAGATACATCACAGGTAATCAGCAGACGGGAAAGCAGGCCGCGGAAGAGGCATCTTTTAACGCAGGCGATGCCCTTACGCTGGTTGATATAGGAAATAACATACAGGGAGCTTCCGATAATGCTCCCAAGCATACCCTGCTTGCAGGAGCCCAGAGAGACTCCCTCATGCAGGAGAGCGGAGTATTGTCGGATTACCGTGTTGTCATGGCGCATACCCTCTCCGGCGAAGACCTTCGCAGGGCAAATGAAGAGGGATTTGACCTTAAGAACATGTCACCCGAAGAGAGTGTCACCATCCTTGATAAGGTCAAGGCTGAGATGGCAAAGGGCGGAACCGTCATAAGAGGATATAATGACGATCTTGACGGCGGTATTCTCGAGGATGCAGGGAATGCGGGTCTTAAGCAGATGATCACAAAGGCACTGGAATCCCAGGACCTTCCCGTCACAGATGAGAACATCTCCGCAGTACAAAATACCGTGACTCTTGCGGGAGAACTTGATAAGCCCACAGAGAGCAGGATCGCATATATGATCGAAAATGACCTCGGGACTACCGTGAGGGATTTTTATGTTGCCAAAAGTGCCGCTCCGGATAAGTTCTTTACCGGAGGGAGCGTACAGGATCTCGATTCTCCCGGAATGAAGTATGTGAGAGAGAGCATGATAGAGGCCGGCAGGGTCCTTGCAGATCCGGAAGAAGGGTACAGGAAGGCGGAATGGCTCTTTGACAGGAATCTGCCCGTCACTCCGGAGAATATCCTGAAGGAAAAGGAAATATCAGGGATCGCATTTCCCGTTTCTGCCGCAGATGCTGTCTATGCCGCAGCGCGCGCCATCGCCGGCGGTAAGGAAGCTGCAGACGGCGATCTTGGAAGCATCGGAAGCGTATATGAAAGAGCAGCGGAGCTTTATGAGGAGTATTTTTCCGATGATAAGATGACCGCAGGCAACATTGCGCTGCAGAGGAAGGTCCAGGAGATAAGACTTTCCATGACCGCAGAGGTTAATGTGGAGCTTATAAGGAGCGGATTTGCAATAGATACCGCACCCATCGAGGAGCTCTTAAACGAACTCAAGATAGCCGAACAGGCCGTTGCTCTCAAGTATTTTCCGGAGACAGCCGGTGTTACGGCCCACGGCGATAATGCACCGGGAATGAGCATAGGTTCACCTGAGGATGCGGTAAAGGCGTACAGACTTTATAACGAGGTAACATCCTCCGTCAGAGAGATATCCGCAAGTCCCGCATCTTCACTTGGTGTTTTCATACAGAGAACCCCTGCCGAAGTGGCATTCAGGGAATTCGAGGAGATCGCTCTGGGCGAGAAGGACAGGCTGCGCAGGGCGGGCGAGAGCTATGAAGCACTGATGACCGAGGTCAGGACAGACCTTGGGGACAGCATCAGGAAGGCTTTCGGCAGTGTTGACGGCATCGTCACCGGGCTGGGACTTGAGCTTAATGATGAAAACAGAAGACATGTCAGGATCCTTGCCTATAATCATACTGAGATGACTGCAGAAAACATGGAAAAGATCGCCGAAGCAGACAGGCTGGTCACCGGAGTGATAGGTAAAATGAAGCCTGCAGCGGTGCTGGATATGATCCGTAACGGTGTCAATCCTCTTGAAAGAACCTTTGAGGAGATCGAAGCTTTCCTTGACCGCAGGAACGGGGAAGAAAGCGGATACGGGAAGGCATCCGAGGATTATGCGCAGTTCCTTTATTCCCTTGACCGGAAGAAAGAGATAACCGCTGAGGAAAGGGAATCATTTATCGGCATATACAGGATGATAGACAAGATCGAAAGGCGGGACGGGGCAGCCATCGGAGCCGTTCTTGAAACAGGAGCGGCACTGCAGTTTTCGAATCTGCTCACCGCCGTAAGAAGTTCCGGCTTTAAGGGAATGGATGTAAAGGTTGATGAAAATACCGGACTTGCCGAGATCGCAAGGTACGGAAGATCGATAACGGACCAGATAATGTCATCCTTCACAAAGGAGAGCAGGGAATATTACGAAGAGCAGGCCGCGCAGATAAGACAGGCCGCTCAGTCCGGGAAGGATGCAGCTGCTTTTGCGGCAAAGGCCGGCGTTCCGGATAGTTATGAGAACATCATCGCTTCAGAAAATCTTCTCAGTTCGGAGGATGACCTCTACAGGACGCTTTTCGGTGGAAAAGAAAAAAAGCAGCTTCTTAGGGGAGAGTCAGACAGACTTAAGGAACTTGCATCCGGAATGATGGATGATATTGCAGAAGCTGAGGACGGAGCGGAAGTCTACAGTGATATCCTTGATGAATTCAGGGCTGTTACGGAGGAGATGACCATAGGTGCGGACTCTGTGATAGATGTAAGGGCAATGCAGCAGATAAACAGGCAGCTTTCTGTCGCGGTAAAGGCCGCAGAGGAAGGCAATGAGGAATACTTTGTTCCGGTAGAGATAGAAGGAGAACTGACCAAGGTCAGACTTTCATTCAGAAAGTCGGAAGACGGGACAGCCGGAACCGATATCACATTCAGGACTCCGGATGAGGGCACCTGTACAGCCCATTTTGAGACGGACGGAAAGGCTGTCAGAGGGTTTATCAGCACCGGCCCTGACTTTGAGGTAAAGAAAATCGTATCAGCTGTCGATATATTTACTGCAGAGTTAAAAAATCGTGGCCTGGATGTCACGGACATCAGGATCCTTACCGCGGAAGTGAGCGCGGGAACATATAGTATCTCCGGCAAGGAAGCCGGTGAAGATAGACAGGAGGGAGCCGGTCGAAGAGAACTGTTCGGGATTTCAAGAGATTTCCTGAAGGCAGTCAAGGAGAGCTTCTATGAGGATTAATTACAACGTATCGGCAATGATAGCCAATAACTCCCTTAAGAACAATGACGATCTTCTCAGCGCATCGCTGCAAAAATTATCATCGGGATTCAAAATAAATAATGCCAAGGATAACCCGGCAGGTCTTGCAATGGCCAAGAGGATGAATGCCCAGATCAAGGGCACCTCCACTGCCGACGATAATACCATGGACGGCATCTCTGTCATCGAAACCGCTGACGGAGCTCTTGCTGAGGTTACGGCAATGCTTCAGAGGATGAACGAGCTTGCCGTGCAGGCATCCAACGGAACCCTGAACGATGACGACAGGGAGCTTATCCAGAAGGAGGTCTCTGAGCTTAAGGATGAGATAAACAGAGTGTCAAAGAGCACGGAGTTCAATTCCCAGCCGCTCCTTGACGGTTTTTATGACCTTAAGGCATACACCGATAATATAGATTACAAGTGCCTTACCTACTCAAGGGAAGTTCCCGCTGACAAGTATAATTTCTCATCCATTAGCTGGACAACGGATGCGGATGGCAATTATGAAGTGAGCGTGGCAGGCGGAAATGCCAGTGCAAATAAGTACAGCCCCTTCAATGCCGCCCTTGTGGATGATGTGATAACCATAACCGGAGCCCAGGATTTTTCAATGAAGATCAAGGTCAATGATGCCGCAATGAAGGATGCGGAAGGCCGTATGAACGATTCCGGAACGATCTCGAACCTTACGGTTGAGTGCACCGGCATCGGAGCCATGAGACTTCAGGTCGGCTCCAATGAGGGACAGGTCATCGAGATGGCAATACCTGCGGTAAATCTTGATAATATGGGACTTACCGGTCTTGACCTCAGCACCGAGGACAGTGCAAGGGAAGGTATCGACAGGATCAAGGAAGCTCTCACCTTCGTCAACACCGTAAGAGGCCAGCTTGGAGCATATCAGAACAGACTCGAGAATACCGACAGAAGGCTCGATATCACTGAAGAGAACATGACCGCGGCATATTCCAGGATAATGGATGTGGATATGGCTGAGGAGATGACGAAATATTCAACATATACGGTAATGACCCAGGCCGGAACCTCGGTTCTTGCACAGGCCAACGACAGACCTTCAACAGTTCTTCAGCTGCTCCAGTAATGCCGGGTGATACAGGGAGGAATGACAGATGACGGATAATCTCAAGCAGGAATTTACCAGAAGAATAAGCGTTGCCAATTCTACCGATCTGATAGTGATCCTTTATGATATGGTGCTCAGCTATGCAGATGATGCCGAAGAGGCTCTGAAGACCGATGAGGATCATGAGTTCTATGCGGCAATCTCGCGTATGAGAAACTGCATCAATGAGCTTATGTGTTCGCTCCACATGGAATACGAACCCGCTCAAGCACTTCTTGCTCTTTACAGATACTGCATCAGAAAGCTTTCAACAGCAGGGATCAGAAGAAATATAGAACCTCTCGATGAGATCAGAAAGATCATCCGCCCCTTACGTGACTCTTACGCGGATCTGGCACAGACCAATACATCAGGTCCCGTGATGGGCAATTCGGAATCTGTCGTTGCAGGCCTTACCTATGGTAAGAACGATATTAACGAGAGCCTTGTCAACAGCACAAACAGAGGAATGCTGGTATGATCCGGTAACCGGACAAAGCCGATTGGTAAATATGCACATGACTAAAGAACCCTTAACATTAAGGGTTCTTTTTTATTTGTGACACGCATGTCGTAAATTATTTGTTCAGTACTTACGAAAATCATTTTATTCGCAAAAAGGTATTGCAATTGTATTTTGCAGGTCATATAATCGCCATTACACGAAAGCACATTACGGGATCTGTCTTGATCCCGGGTGCGGGCGGAGGGTTCGAAAGAGCCTGTTTGCTGAAGGGATGTTCTTCCCGCTTTATTCCATGATATGGATCTGTTGCAGATGTATCTGTCTGAGAACAGCTCCTGAAAATTTAATGTTACTTACGGAGAAAGAGATGCTGATAATGACTGCTTTTCTGGCAGCCGCAGGCCTCTTTGATCATCTGACACACCGTATTCCCAATATCCTTACGGGACTGATGCTTATCAGCTGTATCGCATGCTGTATATGGGATAAGGGTCCTGCCGGGGTCCCGCCTGCAATTATCAGGATGGTCCTCACCGGAGTGATCTTCTATCCGGTATTTTCCATCGGGGCACTTGGCGCCGGAGACATAAAGCTCATGGCTGTATGCGCGGGATTTTTTGAAGGAGGAAGAGCCCTCTGTTTCATATTCTTTTCGCTGCTTATGGCAGCGGTATCGGGAACAGCGGTGATGATCATGAAGGGACAGATGAAGAAGAGGATATACAGGCTGCTCATATACATAAAAAGATTATTGGAAACAGGCAGACCGGAGCGCTATCACGCGGATAAAAAAGCTGAGAGAGAATCCGGGGTTGTCCTGGCAGGCGCAATGTTTGTGAGTGCCGTTCTGGGTATGGGAGGTTTGTATTAGGGATGAAGAATGAGAGGATACTTGTTCTTTATGACAAGGATGAGGAATATGCACGACTTATGTGCGAGTATCTCATGGGCTGCAGAAACCTTCCATGGAAGATAACCGCATGTACTGCCGAGACGGATCTTATGAATATATGTGGCCGCGTATCACCCGCCGTACTGGTCACAACTGACAGCTGTTACAGCGCAGCTGTAGAACGGATGGGTGCGGAGAAGCTGGTGATCTTAAGTGACGGCAGCGGAAAAAGGAATCCCACGGATATCAGCAGGGATGTGTGCACTGAGCACAGCATGGCGGTGATCGAGAAATATCAGCCTGCCGATGAAACCCTCCGCGCGATCCTGGAGATATATGCGGGAGACCTTGCCGGTGATGAGGATCTGTCTCTTATCCCCTCCGGGGAAAGAACCAGGGTCATAGGAGTCTTTTCACCCATAAGAAGATGCTATCAGACAACTTTCTCGGTGCTTATGGGAAGGATGCTCGGTCCAAAGGGGAAGGTACTGTATCTGAGCTTTGAATTCTGTGAAGGCTGTGATGAACTGATACCTCCCGAGGGAGCAGGGAATCTGTCAGATCTTATGTACTTCATAAAAAGCCCTCCCGGAGTATTTTCACTTAGGTTCAGATCCATGGTGAGAAAGCTGGGGGACCTGGATTATATTCCGGGTGCCGTTTCCGGAACGGAATTGCAGGAGATACCGGAGGAAGAGTGGAAGACATTTATCAAAAGGATATGTGCGGTGGAAGACTACTCCTATGTGATACTCGATCTTTCGGAAAGTATCAGGGGAATATTCGGGATACTCAGGATGTGCGACAGGGTATACACCCTGACACGTAACGACAGAGTGGCAGTAAGAAAGCTGGAGAGCTATGAGAATATCCTTGCCATGTATGAATATTCGGATGTGATGGAAAAAAGTATAAGATGCAGTCCGCCTTCCGTAAACAGGGTGCCTCCTTTCTCAGGAGATATCCCGGGAGGGGAACTGATCGATTACATCAGGGAACAGATAGGGGGAATCTGATGAATACGGATGAAGCCTTGGCTAAATTGAAGGATACCGTAAGGGAAAGACTGGGATACGGAAATGAATATTCGGACGAAGAAGTGGAATCAGTGATCGCTGACTGCATAATGGCATCACCTGAAATGAGGATACTTCCTGTGGCTGACAGAAGGCGGATAGGCAAGGAGGTATTTGATTCCCTGCGAAGGCTCGACATACTGCAGAGCTTTATCGAAAACAGGGATGTTACGGAGATCATGATCAACGGTCACAGGAACGTATTCGTAGAAAGGGCCGGTGCCCTCACAAGGCTGGACAGGGGCTTTGATTCCGAAGAGAAGCTGATGGATGTGATACAGCAGATCGTAGCCGGATGCAACAGAACCGTGAACGAGGCATCCCCAATAGTTGATGCAAGACTTAAGGACGGTTCCAGAGTGAATATAGTACTTCCTCCCGTTGCATTGTCCGGGCCAACTGTAACGATCAGAAGATTTCCCGAAAAGCCGGTGACCATGGAAGGACTGCTCAGGTTCGGTTCCATAACGGAAGAGGCAGCTGTTTTTCTGAAGACACTGGTGAGGGCAGGATACAACATTTTCATAAGCGGCGGTACCGGAAGCGGAAAGACAACATTCCTTAATGTTCTGTCAGGCTTCATCCCTTCGGATGAAAGGGTGATAACCATCGAAGACAGTGCCGAGCTTCAGCTTCAGGGAATAGAGAACCTGGTAAGTCTTGAAACCAGGAATGGAGGTAACGGAACAAATGAGATAAGCATCAGAGACCTCATACGTTCATCACTGAGAATGAGACCTGACCGTATCGTTGTAGGCGAGGTCAGGGGAGGCGAGGCTCTTGATATGCTGCAGTGTCTCAATACGGGACACGACGGTTCAATGTCTACGGGACATGCCAACTCTTCAAAGGATATGCTCTCGAGACTTGAAAATATGGTGCTTATGGCGGCTGAACTCCCCCTTGCCGCCATAAGACAGCAGATCGCATCGGGGCTTGATATCATCGTTCATCTCGGGAGACTGAGGGACAGATCGAGAAAGGTTTTGGATATATCGGAGGTGTGCGGATATGAAAACGGAGAGATATCCATCAGAAATCTCTACAGCTTTGTCGAAGAGGGTTTTGAAGACGGCAGGGTCTGCGGCAGGCTCAGAAAAACAGGTGAGCTTGAAAACAGGGAAAAGCTCATGCGTGCGGGACTATCACTCGATACGGTGGGATAGACAGAACCTGCTTAAACCGTTTCTGCAGTCTTTGCTCAGTGTGGTCATACTTGCGTACTTTTTCTACAGGTCTGCACTGGCGATCATCCCTTTATCATTTATAGGTATCCTTATGTTCCGGAAAAAGACAGAAGAACTTGCAGCCCGTGACAGGATGGAACTGGAGTCACAGTTCGGTGAAGCGATAAGGGGTGTGGAGACTGCACTGAAATCCGGATATTCGGTGGAGAATGCTTTTTTACAGAGCGGCAGGGATATGGGAAGACAGTTCGGTGAAAGGTCAATGATCTACGAGGAAATGGAAGTGATCCGCAAAGGGATCGTAATGAACATAACTCTGGAGGAAAGTCTTTCGGATCTTGGAAGGAGGAGCGGAAGTGAGGCAATAGAAGATTTTGCAAGGGTATTTGCCATTGCAAAGAGATGTGGCGGAAGCATGCCGGAAGTCATCTCCTCTTCGGTGTCCACCATATCGCTTCAGATAGAGACGAGGGAGGAGATAGCAGCGTCTCTTTCAGGCAGAAGGATGGAACAGAACATAATGAAGATCATGCCCTTCGGGATACTGGCTTATGTGGGGATGAGCAGTCCGGGGTATTTTGATCCCCTGTATGGAAATGCGACCGGGATCATGATCATGACAGTTCTGCTCATAGTGTACCTGGCAGCTTTTTACCTCGGTGACAGGATCCTCGGAAAGCTTGAGGAGGGAACCTGATGTTTGAAAGGTCTTCGGAATTCATATTTGAAAGAGTGTATGGAAGGACAGGGAAAAAGCCGGATCCGAATGTGATCAGAAAGCTCAGATTCCTCAATCCATCCGGTGATATAGGTGCCCTGTACAGGGAATTCTGTATCCGCAGGATAAAGTTATCCATGGTCACTTTGATCGCAGGGATCATCCTTGCTCTATTGATGAAGATATCCGCCGTGACGGAAAGCAGGGTTCCTTCCGAGGGGTTCGAAAGAGAAGAATGGAACGGCAGGAAGCAGGGAATAGAGCTGTATGCCGTTACGGACAGTGAGAGATTTGAGATGGATCTCAGCATCTGGCCGTTAACTCTTACCGATCGGGAACTTGATGTTTACAGGGACAGATTTCTGGAGGAGATCACGGATATCATCGGCGGTGAGAACAGTGATCTTATGAATGTGAACCATGATCTTGTCCTCAGGGAGAGGTATGAAGGATATCCCTTTAAGTTCACATGGAGGTCGTCGGATTACGGACTGGTGAGCGCATATGAGGGAAAGATAAGAGAAAAAAAATCTGAGGGAGATGCGGTTCTGACAGTGACGTATTCATACGGTGAATACAGCGGGGAAGCCGGAATCTCCGTTCATGTGGCAAAACCCGTCATGACCGATGAAGAGATGCTGGCCTCAGATATAAGAACCTATCTTGAAGAGAGTGAGAAAACCGGAAGGTATGAGCGGATATGGGATCTGCCTGACGAGATAAACGGACATCGGATCAGATGGGAATTCAGATCGGAGGATAACAGCGGGTTGATCCTGGGACTGTTTGTACTGGTAACCGTCATCATATATGCGGCTGCGGGAAGGGATCTGACATCCCGGACAGACAAAAGGGCCGATGAAATGAGAAGAGCCTACCCGAAGATACTCAGACAGATATCTCTGTACGTGGGTGCCGGAATGACAACAAAGGCAGCCTTTATGAGGATCGTGTCCGATGCTTCTTCATCCGGAAGCACGGATGCTGTGTACGAGGAAATGAGATCGGCCTGCCACGAGATGGAGCAGGGAATAGGCGAGGCGGAATGCTATGAGCGGTTCGGAAACCGCACCGGTCTCGGAGAATATATAAAGCTTGCCGGAATGCTGTCACAAAACCTTAAGAGAGGAGATATGAAATTCCGGTCAAGGCTTAAGACTGAAGCGGACATGGCAATGAAGGAGAAGATACTCAGGGCCAGAAAGACCGGCGAAGAGGCACAGACGAAGCTTCTTGTGCCGATGATCATGATGCTGGCTGTGGTGATGGTGATGATAATGATCCCGGCATTTACCGGAATGAACATATGAAAGGAGTAAAGATCATGAAAAAACTGAAAGGATTTAAAGAATTCTTACGTGAGGAAGACGGTATGGGAACGGTGGAGATCATACTTATAATCGTTGTCCTTGTGGGGCTGGTCATTATTTTTAAAGGCCGGATCACTGCGATAGTCGAGAATCTCTTCGATAAGATCACCACCCAGACGGATTCCGTATGATGAAGAGTGGTTCAGGCGGTTACCTTACGGTATATATGACCATGACCCTTGCCGTGCTCCTTTCGCTTTGCATGACCATGATCGAAGGTGCAAGGAGAAGTGCCATGAGGATGGAAGCAGAGCTTATAACGGATACAGCCATGAGGAGCACATTTGCCGAATACCACCGTGAGCTGATGAGACAGTACAACATCTTTGCCATCGATTCGTCCTATGGGCAGATGGTATCCGGGGTTGAGCAGACTTCAGGGCATTTCAGGGAATACATGGAGAAGAACTACTCGTGTGATGTTGCGATGCCCTGGCTTAACTACCGGGATCTGATAGGAGCATATCCGGAAAATGCGCAGGTTGACAGGGTGACTTATCTTACCGATAACGCAGGAAGAGTGTTCAGGGACTGTGCCATAGAGGCAGTAAAGGATGATCTGGGGATTACGGCAGCTGAGGAACTGCTTGACTGGGCTATGTCTTCCGAAGTTATTTCCGCGGATTCAATGGATGTGAGTTCTGAGATGAATGCGGAGGCATCAAGCGTATCCGGTGCTGCATCATCCGAAAGGGACAGGCGTGAATCCGAAAGAGCGGGCCAGGAGGAAGAATACAGGCAGGAGTGTCTTGCTGCTGAGGAAGCCGGAGAAGAGATGCCGGAAGAGCCTGACCTGACAGAGCTTCCGGATGAGTATCATTCCCCTGTTTCGAGTGTAGCTGAAACTGCCAATACGGGAATACTCGGGCTTTTGTTGGATGATACCGAGAATCTTTCCAGGAGACAGCTTAATACGGATGCTGTCATATCCGGCCGCATGCAGGCAGGGAATGTAAATGCCGGGCTTCTGGAATATGAACCGGAAGATGAGAGAGTGTATGAGCAGGCTCTGGATAAAGCACTGTTTGTCGAATATCTGATGAGGTATATGGGAAGGTACGGAGATACCGATGAAGATGATGCCATGTGGTATCAGATCGAATATGTGATCGCAGGCGGAAGCTGCGATGCGGAGAATCTTAACTCTGTTGCAATGAGGATAATGGGAATACGTGCAGGACTGGACATGATCTATCTGGAATCCGACCAGAGCAAAAAGGCGGAGGCACAGATACTCGCAGCTGCCATATGTGCGGCATGCATGATCGAATGGATGGCACCGGTGCTCACTCACGTTATCCTTCTGGCCTGGGCACTGATAGAAGCAAGATATGATACCGCAACCATTCTGTCAGGGGGAAAGATCCCTCTTATGAAGAATTCCGCTACGTGGCACTGTGATCTGGACAGCGCTCTTTCCGGGGCGTGGTCCGGATGCGGCGATGATTCCGGCAGCGGTCTTTCGTACAGGGATTATCTGAGGCTCTTTCTTTACTTAGCTGATACGGATGAGATCACAAAAAGAGCCATGGACATCATTGAGTCGGACATACGGCTAAGCGGAGGCAATGCCGGTTTCAGAATGGATGCCTGTATAGAGGCAGCTGAGTGCAGCGCAGTGATATGCAGTTCCTTCGGAAGCAGGATAAGCATTAAGAGAAGATTTAAATACTGATAATGCCATTCGGGCATAAAACCATTAATGAAGGGGAACAGGGCAGAGATGTCTTTTTTATGTGGGATGCACTGGGGCTTACTTAAGAAACGTGCAGGTATCCTTCTTAAGCTCATAAAAATATTTCCTTCTCCGGGACAGCATCTTAAAGGTGTATCCCGCATAGAGAGGACATCTCTGCTGCGTGGCAGTATGACAGTAGAAGCAGCGGTCGTGCTTCCATGCTTTCTGTTCTTCTTCATTAATCTCTCCTCTTCGCTGGAAATGATAAGGCTCTGTGGCAATCTGGAATACGCCCTGCACAATGCGGGAAATGAGGTGTGTCTTTACGGAAGTCTTCTGACTGATGAAATGAGAAGTCTGGGCAGTACCGGGCATGTATCTGCTGCCGAGACAGAAAGCTCATCAGACAGCGGTGTTCCATCCGGCGGAGGACCATCCTCCGGATCTCAGAGCATCCCTGAATCCGGGCAGGCCGGTACAGGGAATGCGGATCTTTCCCGGCTGGCAGGCGGAGCGGTGCTTTCATACACATATATTAAGTATCGTATGGTGGATTCTCTCGGTGAGGAGTATCTGTCTTTATCGCCACTCAGTAACGGATCTTCCAGTCTTAACTTTTTCGGAAGCAGTATCGGAGAACAGGAAGATATTGTTGATATCAAACTGTCTTATTCCGTTAAAACACCTCTTGATACCATTGGCGCCGGTCCCATATTCATGGCGGGACGATATTATGGCCATCTGTGGAACGGATATGAGATAAGCGGGACTGCCGAAGATCTTAACCAGGAGACGATCGTATATATAACTGCGGACAGTGAAGTATATCACCGTACCACTGCCTGTACTTATCTGAGACTGTCTGTAAGAGGAGTGGAGTATACGAATCTGGAAAATGAGAGAAATTCAGGCGGAGGCAGATATTCTCCATGTGAGGTGTGTGCACATGGAGAGGCACCGGAGATCGTATATGTATGTAACCAGGGTGACCGATATCATTACAGCTTTGAATGTTATACCCTTACAAGGCAGTATTCCCCGGTTCCGTTATCCGAGGTGGAAGACAGTCACAGACCGTGTTCAAGGTGCGGAGGTGCCGGATGATGTTTATATACCTTTCCATACTTTCGGTGTGGGATGTGAAAAAGAGGGAACTGCCTGTTTTTCTGCTGATATGCGGAGGGCTGGCGGTAATCCTTTACAGGATCATGTTATCCATAATCTGCGGGCCTTCATCGGAACAGCTGAAAGCATGGATCGCTGCTCTGCTGGGGGCCCTCCCGGGACTGCTCCTGACCGTGCTCTCATATTATACAGACAAGATCGGAAGAGGCGACGGAATTGTGATCATGATAGTGGGTGCATGTGAAAACTGCACTTTTGCCGCAATACTGATATGTATGGCATGCATTTTTCTGACAGTGGTGTCGGTAATCCTTATGTTGTTCCGAAAGGTGACGAGGAATACAAGAATGCCATACATCCCCTTTGTGGCTTTGGCATATGGTCTTATGAAGATATATGAAGGGAGTTATATAAGATTATGAGCATTGCGAAAAATGACTCGGGATACTTTACCCTGGAAGCCTCACTCATACTGCCATTTGCCCTGGGGATCATCCTGATGGTCATACGAATATGGTTTTTCAGATATGACAATGTTCTCCAGGATATGGATACGGGAGCCGTTGTGGTAAGAGCATCTCTTCAGAGAAATCTTACGCCGGATGAAAGGGCGGATTATGTGGTTTCCCAGATGCAGGGAAGATACAGGGATTCCTATATAGCATGGAATTTCGGTGAATTGAACGTAAGGTGTGGTGCGGACAGCGTTTTGTGTGAGACGTCAGGAAGTATCGGTTCCATCGCATCCATCGATGTGATCGGAGGAACTTCGGCATTTAGTTCCTGCATTTCGGTAAGAAGCAGGACTTCGCCCGAAGAAGTCTTTGTAATAAGGACATACAGAAAGGTCCTCGGAGCCGGTGAGGCAATGGAAGGTATTTTTAGTGAGTGATCATACAGAGAGGAGTATGTTAGTCAGATGATCGTAAGCGAGTATGTAAGAGGGATCAGGAATAATTACGTCAGGATAAGGGAGCTGGCACTGCCTGATGAGAGGAAATACCAGTACTGCATTATGAAGAGAGGAGGTATTTCAGGCTTTCTCCCCTTTGAGATAAGGTACATTGATTCGGATGCCTACATGTATTATGACATTACATCCAGACAGAATATAAGCACACTGTATTCCAAGAAGCCTTTGGACAGGAAATGGATAGCGGCATTTTTCTCATCAATGAAAAATATCAGAAATGAAGCGGTCAGGTTTCTTCTTGATCCTGCGAATCTGATATGGAATCCGTCCAATGTATATCAGGACCTTAGAAACGGCAAATTCGGATATCTGTATGTTCCTTATCTGGATGAAGACAACGGGATGTCAGAGATGATGGACTTTCTTGTCAGTCATGTGGATTATACGGATGAAGAACTGGTCAGATGCATCTATTCGGTTGCTGAGCAGTACAAATCCGGAGGGGATGCCTATATCAGGGAGAAGATCTATCTTGATATCGAGGCAATGTCCGAAGCAAAGGATCAGACCGATCCTGCAGCCATGCCGGAATCCGGGGCTGTGGCACGGACTCAGGATGTGGTTTCGGATGCCGGTGATACCCGGAGCAGAGTACTGCCCGCCGATGCGGATCAGAGGAAACCATCTGACGGGATCAACATGGATGATATATACGAGCAGGCGGAAAAGATAGGGCAGGAGTTCGATGGAGCATCAAGAAGACCCAGACTGAAACCGATACGTTTTCCTTCCGGAAAGAACAGATCATCCGATGGAACAAAGACAGGAGGGATACTGTCATTCTTTGAACGTCTCCGTTACGGGGACAGACAGCTTCGCGAAGAATATGATTTCGGTATGGGGTCCGCAGAAACGGCAACGGTTGCCGAAGAGACCAGATACAGTGATGCAGAAAGATCAGAAGGATCCGAGGGCACCGTTTATGTTGATCTTACATCAGAGGAAAAACTCAGAAGGCTGGAGAATGAAAGCGGTAAAGTTATATACGAACTGAAAGACGATTCATGCATCATAGGAACAAAACAGGAGGATGCGGATCTTGTTATCGACGAAAAGGGCATAAGCCGTATGCATGCAAGGATCTTCAGTAAGGATGAGGACTATTTCCTCGAAGACCTCAATTCCACAAACGGAACCTTTAAGAACGGAATAAAGCTCAAACCCTATGAGCAGAAGAAGCTCAGCAAGGGAGATGAGATAAGACTGGCCGCCAGTAAGATATATTTTATGTAAAAGGACTCCTTGGGGTTATGATATAATGCCCCTATGGAGGTGACAGGTATGGAAGAAGAAATGAGTACGTTGTTTACCTTTTTGGAGAATTTTGATACTGAGAATAATATCAAGATCTATGATGAATCAGGTGAGCTCCTATATGAAGGAAAGATGGGAGACGTTCCCCAGAGAATATCAAACATGATGAGCGTCATAAGGGGAACGGTTGTCAACAAGGGATCTTATCTGACAGTGAAGGTTAAAAAGTGCTGATATTTTGGAAATAATTATCATGATGGTATGGAATTGATAATTCTGCCGGTCGTAACAACAATCGTGCTGATTCTGAGGATACTGGTATCTTATAAGAAGCTAAATGGAATTTCCATTGGAGGCCCCTAAAATGACGGACTATGCACTAATTATAAAGCAGGCAGAGGCACTGGCCGAAGGCGGCTTATGGGATATCACGCTATATTCCAATATTTCCGCTCTTCTGTTTGAAAGCCTTACTGATATAAACTGGGCAGGGTTCTATCTGATACGGAATGGTGAACTGCAGCTCGGACCTTTTCAGGGTAAACCGGCTTGCACACGCATTCCCATAGGAAAGGGCGTCTGCGGTACGGCTGTAAAGGAAAAATGCATTCAGCGTGTTGCGGATGTTCATGCATTTCCGGGACATATAGCATGTGACAGTGCATCCGCATCCGAGATAGTTCTTCCCATATGTCATGACGGAGAGATCATTGGAGTATTGGATATAGACAGTCCCGTAACCGGGAGATTCAGTTCTGATGACGAAGAAGGATTGAAGCAGATCGTGCGGGTCATCGAAGATCATATAGGTAACTAACTACCGGGGGATATTTGCTTTGCTGTTATACCATTACTATGAAGAATCTAACGGTCCCTTCCGAAGTATATCCGATCTGCCGGATGATAAGGCGGAGGAAGTGCTGAAGAGGATCCGTACAGAGAAGCCGGATATTTTTATCGCAAAAAGGCCTGATGATTATCTGGAGAAAAGAAGACGCTTCGAAGGGATCCTCCGGGAGGAGTTCCGGAAGAAGGGCGGATCGATAGAACGTGATACTCCTCACTATCTGGTTGTGGAGGCAGTTCCGTTTTTTGAAAAATGGTACGAACACCCGTCACATATAGAGATTGACACAGCAGACCTCGATATCAGGACACTTTCATTTACATACGGTGATTCACATCCTACATTCAGCGGCAGGATAAATGATGGTAAGGAATACCGTAACAGACTTTACACATATGATGAGATCCAGGCTATTATAGACAGGTACGGGCTGCCACAGATATGGAATCCCGACTTTAAATTCGGTCCTGAGTGCTATGTGGAGGTTCAGATGTGGACCGATCGGGGGCTTGAAAAATATAGGAATACGGAGGAACTATAAATGTCAAAGAAACTGATAGCTGTAGTATTGCTTATGTTTGCACTGTGCCTTGCAGCCTGCGGGGATTCTACAGATACCACTGCCCAGGCGGACAGTACCGAACAGACATCCGCTGCCGATCTTGTAGGCACGTGGAAGGGAACTGCCGGTGAGATATCTACATTGACTCTCGGAAGTAATGGATCCTACATGGATGATGCCGGAGATGTATATATTAAGGGAACCTATACCGTCAACACATCCGACAGAACCATCACAGTCAATGAAAGCGAATATGGTCTGGTATTTGTCTACAGTTATGAGTTGGCAGATGATACCCTGACGATCCAGACAAATGGCGGACTGCCCAGGAAGTTCATAAGACAGTGAGGAAGCTGCAGTTGCCCGGGATAGATATCAGAATTAAGAAGTAATTGAACATGAATGAGCTCCGGTGGTGATGCCGGAGCTTTTCTTATGATAAAATAACCCTGTGTGTATTCCCTGAACGAAAAGATCATGCGTCCTGACAGGTATTTTGATAAGCATATGAAGAAGATCCTATTGAGCATATTGATAATATGTATGGCACTGGCGGGATGCGGTAAAAGCCCGGAACAGGAAAATGCGGGTAACGCCGAAGTGTCCGCTGCCGAGTTTTCATCTGAAGATATAAATAAGACCATTAACGCGATGATATCGGCCTGCGCCTCCTCCGGAGCGGGAGCGGATGTTAAGGCGGATGCGCTCTTAAGTGAACTTATGCAGATGGATGAGGATGCCGGCATCAGATGGGGAATGGTTATGGATCTGTGGCGCTTTCCGGAGCTTGGAAGGCCCCTGCATTATGATGTCCTGCCTGACGGATTGCCGGATACGGATGCGCTCTGCATAGTTGTCCTGGGCTTTCAGCTGAACCCGGACGGTACGATGAAGGATGAGCTCATTCAGCGCCTGAAGGTTGCCCTGAGCAGTGCCCTGAAATATCCCAACGCATATATCGTATGTACCGGAGGCGGCACCGCCGCCAAAAACATATCTGCCACCGAAGCCGGAGAAATGGCGGAATGGCTCGAGGAACAGGGAATAGATAAAAGCAGGATCATTGTTGAGGACAGGTCTCTTACTACCGCGCAGAATGCAATCTTCACCTACGAGATCCTGACTTCCGGGTACCCGATGGTCAGGAGTATCGCCATAATTTCAAGCGATTATCATATTGCAACCGGGGAGCTTTTGTTTACATCAGAGGCAATACTGCGTGCGGAGTCACCTGATGATGCAGCACCTGCAGTGATCTCCAATGCGGCATGGGATGCTCCCGCAGGGGAACTGTCAAAAGCATTCCAGGCTGGGGGATTACAGGAACTTGCACAATATATGTCTTACTGAATCAGGACGGATATTGTGGATCGATGATATAATCTGATCATATGAGATTTTTCAGTAATGGGGTGGAGAGAAATGATAGAAATAAAAAACGGTAATAAAGTAGAAAGATATCAGGAAGTTGCTGAAGATTTTGATTCATTTGTCGTTAAAGGCGTTGATAAGGAGATCAAAGGCGGCTTCACATATACCAACGTATACACTAACGAGCCTTCATGCATGGTCATAAAGAAGGATCAGGTCACCTCCCATTATAATGACTGGGAAGATACATTTGATCTGTACAAGGGTATACGCGTTTATTGCAGGAAAGACAAAGAGACCGGGAAGATAACGATAAAAGCCGATAATGTGCCTGATGAGCTGGCCGGTGAATTCACAAGGGAAGAGTATCTGGATGATGCCAGAGGTGAAAATTATCCGCCGTTTAAGAATGTAAGATTCCTCAAAACGATCGAAGCAGACGATCCCGATCTTAAATTGGAAGTAACGAAACATTATCACAGGGATTTCAAGGTGGACAGGTATGGAGTGGTTCCCGGAATGGGCAGGTCCGAATATGACAGGCTTCATGCGGAATATCTTGCAGACCGGATTAAGGATTATGAAGGTCTGGAGAGTGATCCGATATACAGACTTTTTATCGGAAGCTACGGCTTTGATTATCTTGATGATAAAGGTCTCGTGGATCTTGATACAGTATTTGAAAAGATAATACCCGCAGCCTATCAGATGCTGCTTGATGAGGGAACTCCCTACGGTGCACGTAATTTTGTAGATGACCTGGAAAGATGTGTCTTCAGAGGAAAGCATTTCCCGGGATTCCATAATAAAGAAGAATATACCGTGATCAGAGATGGCAGGAGAGCAGATCTTTCACCGGAGTATATATACTATTTATATCTGCAGCGTGCCCTGAGGGTAAAGAAATACCATGCAGAGGGCGTGGCTCCCTACAGCCTGTTGGAGCTTTCATTCGTATGGTACAGTTTTGAGGAGAATTACGAGGAATACAGTAATGATCATAATCCGGTGGAATTTGACGGCGTGAGGCTGTGCGATGACCTCGGGGAATACGTGAAGAGCATCAGAGCCGAAATGGAATATTACATTCCTTTTGATACCCTTACGGAAAAATAAGATCACAGAAAATGATATAATCAATCCATGTCTGAAAACAAATATTTTGAAAAAGCGCTCTCCGATATGAAGGACAGCTTCGCGGGAACTGACGGGATCAAGCATCTTGCGGACCTCGGCTATTCC
>CACWJQ010000017.1 GCA_902761225.1 uncultured Lachnospiraceae bacterium
GAACGGTTTTCCTGTACCCAAAACGATACTTACAAAAAGCGGAGAAACTATTTTTGAAACAGAAGCTGATGGGGAGAAGATCCTGATAGTTCTCATGGAATTCATCGCCGGGGATGAGCCGGAACTTGAAAAATGTGCATCCGAAGTAGGCAGGCTTGTCGGCAGATTTCATCAATTGATGGAGGAGTATCCTTCGGAGCTTGTCTACCGCGACAAAGAATTCTTTATAGGTCGATATATTGAGTTCCTTCGTAAAAAGAAATACCCGCGCATTAAAGAGTATGAGGAACTGGGAGAGCGTTTGTGGGATAAAGTAAAAAATCTTCCGCAGGGGAATTGCCACGGAGATCTGCACAGAGGAAACTTGTTGCAGAATGCGGATGGGAAGATTTATCTTGTGGATTTTGATACTGCCTGCAAGGCTCCAGTTATGTTCGATGTCATGGTTATGTGTGACATGACGGATTATTTTAATCTGAAGCAGGAAGATATTGAGCTTACTAAGGAAGTGTATCGGGAATT
Source organism: uncultured Lachnospiraceae bacterium (assembly GCA_902761225.1). Classification (GTDB taxonomy): domain Bacteria; phylum Bacillota; class Clostridia; order Lachnospirales; family Lachnospiraceae; genus AC2028. Next base: position 523 of record CACWJQ010000017.1, read on the forward strand.
CCTTTCGGGATATGCTGGTTATCATAAGTTGAGCCGCGAGGAAATCCTTTCTTTTCCGTATTGGATTGCAATCAGACATTTTCAGTTACAAGCCACCATCCTTGAAATATATGGAATGGACTGCATAGATGAAGGCTTTATAGATGGTCAGCTTTACTGGCTTAACAAGTGGCAGGAAACCATGGACGGATTTAGAGAAGGGCTTTAAGAATGGGGAATGCATTGAATCTTGAAACTTATTTGGCTGAATTTGATAGCGCAGAAAAGATAGATAGAGGAATGGCCGGAGATGATAATTAAGAAACTTTCCGAACATATATGGTATATGCCATTTGAGGAAGAACGCGATCGTCCGAATCTCGGATATATCAAGGGGAATAAGCGGAGTCTTGCCGTCGATGCCGGGCACTCGGAAGCACATATCAGGGAGTTTTACGATTTACTTCGGAAGGAAGGTCTGCCTCTTCCTTCGCTTACGGTTCTTACACACTGGCACTGGGATCATACTTTTGCGATGCATGCAGTAAACGGTCTTACCATTGCTAACAAAACGACAAACCGGCATCTTCAGGAGTGCATAAAGAAAATAGAGAAGAACGGTTCCGACGCGTTCCTGAACATATACGAGAGTATCCGAAAAGAATACGCAGGTAGTAAGGAAATGATCGTTGTTCCGGCTGATATTATTTTCGAGGGTGAAATGACGATCGACCTTGGTGGGTGCACAGTCAGGATCCTGACGACAGAAGCTCCTCACACTGACGATTCAACACTTGTTTATGTGTACGAAGATAAAACGCTCTTTGTCGGTGATGCTGCCTGTGCACAATTTCCCAATGGTGCCAAGGACAAGAAACTGGCCCGTGCGCTGGCGGATAAGATAAGCTCGACCGGTGCTGTCACTTGTGTTGAGGGACATTGGCAGCCCGTAGAGACAGAAGACACCCTGTCGGATCTTCTGAACTGAGGCCATACCGATGATAATATCGAGGAGAGGAGATATTAGATGAAACACATTATCACTATTCAACATACACAGTCAATTCATCATACGAATGGAATGGTAGGTTCGTGGACAGATTGGGATTTGACAGAACTTGGAAAAATACAGGCAGATCACATTGGAAAGAAATTGAACAATGAACTTGCCGGTAAAAAGGTGGTTTTGTATTCTTCGGATCTTAAGCGTGCTATGCAGACAGCTGAAGAAATAACTAAATATCTAGGTATACAACCGATTTTTAAGCAGGAACTAAGAGAAAGAAATCTTGGAAAATGTTGCGGTAAGTCGGTTCAGTGGCTTCGTGAAAATATTGAGTGTCCGGAGAATACAGTTGATGACAGACTGTTTTCTGACGGAGAAAGTCGGAGAGATGCATGGAATCGTCTGAAACCTTTTTACGATGAAGTTATTAACAGTAAAGAAGAGAATATCATTATCGTGTCTCATGGTGATCTTTTGAGTATTTGGAATGCAATGTATATAGGCCTTCCTGTTGAATCATTTTATGAAGTTGATATCCATGGTCCTGCTGGAGGGGTCTCACATATGATTATTGGCGATGATGGAAAACATCGAGTAAGGCATATTAGTGATATGTCATATATTGCAGGATAGTAAAGATGCAAATTAAGGAATATCTTTCCGAGAAAGTACTTTGTCTGAAAAAAGCAGGTGCAGAAGTAATATCTTTGACGGCTGTGACAATGCATGCATGTCATTTATGTATGTTGATAATGGAGCACTAGGGTGTTATGCAGACTATAACAAGACAACAGGCAAGGCAGTTCATACTTTCAAAACAGGGGCTTATCGGTCAGTACCGTTTCATTGGAAAGGACGGTGCTTATGCTTATGTGCGTCAGGCCGGATGCATTCAGTTTGATCCGGTTGATGTCTGTGGCAAGAATGCTGAACTTACGCTTCAGTCCAGAGTTAAGAACTTCAAAAAGACAATGCTCTATGACCTTCTGTATGAGGATAGAAAACTTGTTGATTATGCTGACAAGGAACTCTCCATCTGGCCTTCTGAAGACTGGCCGTATTTTTCGTCCTACAGAGAAAGGAGCAGAAAACTCGGCAGGACATTTAAGGGACTTCAAAAATTCGAGAAACAGGCAATTGAATACATCGAAGAAAACGGTCCTGTATCGAGCGATTCTCTTCCTATAGAAGGTGAGATTTACTGGCATTCTTCGATGCATTGGAGCGGGAATTGGCATAAGAAATCCCAGGCTGCCCGTTCGGTCCTGGAACAGCTTTATACAGACGGGGTATTGATCATCCATCATAAAAAAGGAAGCAGGAAATATTACGACCTTGCCGGGAAATATTTGCCGGGACCGATCCTGGATGCGGAAAATCCGTGTAAGAATGAGGAGGAATTCACAGCATGGCGTGTACTCCGCAGGATCGGTGCGGTTGGACTTCTTTGGGATAAGAACAGTACCGCATTTCTTGGAATAGATATAAATGCGGAAAAACGAAAAAAGATCCTGGAAAGTTTGACAGCGCAAGGGAAGATATGTGCTGTGGCGGTTCAGGGAATAAAGCAGACGTTTTATTATCTTTCCGAGGATGATCCGCTGATGGTATCAATAGTTGATGGAAGCGCTGACCTGAAACCGAGAATGTCGTTCATAGCCCCCTTGGATCCTCTTATGTGGGATAAATCCCTGATATTGGCATTATGGGACTATCAGTATTCCTGGGAGATATATACCCCTGCCGACAAACGTAAATATGGATACTATACACTTCCGATCCTGTCAGGAGATCGTTTTGTCGGACGGATCGAAGCTGTTCCCGACCGCAAGGAAAAAGTCCTTATGGTGAAGGGGCTTTGGTGGGAACCCGGAATTCGTCAGACAAAGAAACTGAACAAAGAATTGGAAAAAACATTGATCCGCTTTGCCGCGTTTAATGACTGTGAGGGTGTTTCCATAGTGCAGCTATGAAGAATCTATGGAGGGAATTATGGAGTTTAAATCAATTCTCATAAAAGATACTACCAAAGAAGAACGTGAAATGATCGTTAAGAACTCCATGGACTGCGGGGGCGGATGTGAGAACTGTTCATCGTGCTGGCTTGGAGGCGGTTCACCTTGGGATATCTATCAGGACTATATAGATGGAAAGCGTGAGATCCGGGAGATTAATGCCGAATATATGGACAGATACCGTCAAGGTAGGAATATAGTGTGAGGTGATGCCATGATAAATGCACCGCTGATCGAATCGTCCTCTGAAGAAGAGCGCAGAGCATTCATAAAAAACAAGTACCCATGCATCGCGGATTGCGATATGTGCGGTCTTTGCAAGATTTTTCACGGTAAAGATCCTGAGAATGCTTATCATGATTATATAATGGGTATACGAACATTTGCTGAGGTATCGGATTACTATAAACAGTGAATTTCAGATTTTTTACCATGGGGTATTTATATGATGGACACCCTGATACAGAGTCTGCCTCAAGCAATTAGAAAGTATATTGAAGGCAAGATCTCTGCACCTCAGGTAATAGTATTCGAAGAAGATGATTCTTACAGTTATCTTCTTATGACTAAGGTAAGAGGAAAGATTGCCTGTGACAATCGATTACTACATACTTCTTGATGAGCTCTTCTAGGCGGAAGTGGTAAGTTATACCGGAATAAGGAAAAGTGACTATGAATATAGAAACAGAAAGAATAATTATAAGATCCATTAAGCGCGGAGACGAAAAAGCGTATGCCGAGATGGCTAAGGATGGGAGCTTAACTGAAATAGGGTTTGATGAAAACTTTTCAGATTGGGCAGAGGATTGGATAAATGAAGCAGTTGCTCTTACTGAAAAGGATGATCCAAGAGCTGATTATATACCTTGCACCATAGTGCTTAAAGCCACAGGGGAAGTAATCGGAAATGTTGGATGTACATATTATGAGGATACGGATAGGATAGGTATTTGTTATTTTGCCGGAACGGAATATCGAAGACATGGATATGTCAGTGAAGCAGTTCAGGCATACATTTCCTATTTCTTTGATCATTACAAGGAGAAAGAAATCATAGCCACTATTAAAGATATAAATATTCCATCATGGAAGACGGCAGAAAAATGCGGATTTGAGTTGGCGGAAACCAAGATGTACAAAGATATTGATGATGAGAAGGAAGAACTGTATAGGTTCTATAAGATAAACGGATGATAGATTCTACCGGAAAATATATCAGCGGAGGAGGTAAATATGATATTTGATGACAAACTTGGAAAATATGTAGATGAATATAATGGATTGGTATTCACTTGGGAAGACCCGGATGAAGACAGATCAGAAGATGAAAAGAGAATTGCGGATAAGTATTACTCTCACATTGATGATATAGCAAGATTTATGCTCCCTGATTTGATTGAGATTTACGGAGATGTAACCATAGATGAAGTTAAAGAAAAACTTGGAAAACCTTTGATCGATTATGACAATGGAACTGTAACATATCTGGAGCAGTCATTTGATGGTGATCATCTATTTGAGTTTGAATTTCTAGACGATGAGTTTGAAGATTTACAGTATTTTTCAATAGATGGATAATCACGGATTACTTGTGCTTGGGCTAGGTGATAGTGATCAACCAGAAGATAGCAATATATAGGAGGTGTCAGTCATGAAAAATGAACTTGAATTATATAAATCATTCATAGACGGGCTGGTCGGCCTGAAAGATGGTGTTCTAAGCAAATGGATTCTTGAAAAAGGATATCCAAACACTGATGAGAATAAGGATATAAATGAACTTCTATCTACGCTATCAGATGATCAAAAAGCTGTATTGGTCAAGATGGTAACTAATGCACGAATAAGTGGAATACATGATGCATTGGCATATATGAATGAAAAGATGGATTTAGAAGGATTGGTAATCAGTCAGGATGGTCTTCCATTCCCTTATGATTCTTTTGATAGTATGAACTATGATTTCATATCGAGATGCGAAGGTGATGAATGGCCGGAATAAATTGTGTTTGATCGTAAGATGTTCCGGAAGATATTGGAGGACAGTATGTCTGAATGACCTGCTCTAACATTGGGATTAAAGAGACAAGATTTTTTTGAATATTATTACCTTAAGGAATACAATGCCGAATTACAAATAACAGTTTGCTAGGAGTGTTTACATGTGCGGAATATGTGACAGAATTAAAGAAACAAAAGCCGGTAATAATCCATTTCTTGTAAAAGAACTTGAAACCGGATACGTGGTAATTGGAGATTATCAGCATTTTAAGGGATATACCCTATTCTTATACAAAGATCATGTTGTCGAGCTGTTTGATCTTGATGAGAAAACAAGAGAAAAGCATTTATATGAAATGTCTTTGGTTGCCGAAGCGGTCAAAAATGCTTTCGGGGCTGATAAAATGAATTATGAATGTCTGGGAAACGGAGAAGGCGGCGCACATATTCACTGGCATCTATTTCCAAGAAGAGATGGCGATATAGAGAATTATGGCAACAATGGCAGAGGACCTGTTTGGTGGTATCCAAGAGAAGAAATGTATTCGGATAAGAACAGGCCTGGCAACGAAGAACTGGAGAATTTGAAAACAACGCTTCATAGAGAACTGGACAAACTGTTAAAGTAAGAAAAGTTTGATTTGACGCGAGGCTGCTATATTTATGTTTACTTCAGAGTCTTTTTGTAGAAGGATGTGGAATATGGAAACTAAGGCTATGCCAAAGAATACAACACAGGAAAGACTGCCTAGATTGTTTGGTATAGAATAGCAAATCATCAGACAACTGATCATAAGAGAGCGCGAAAATGAAAAAATGGAAAATGGTGTGGTGTGGCGGCGATCCTTCGGAGGCGAAAGTTTTCGGTGTCTATATTGAGAATTATCCAACGAAATTTCTTGAAGAGACGGTAACTGTAGAAGAACCCAGATATCATCAGAAGTTTCAGGCATTCAAATATGAAGTTGAAATAAATGGCCAGAAAAAGGTGTTTGCTGCAAAGGAATATTCGATGGGTATTTATATGTACTTTGTTGAAGAATAAACAGTAACGGAGACCGTGTTTTTGTATTTTTTTATGTTAGAAAAAAGGCTGCAGATCTTGATCTTGTAAGAAAAGGATTGAATCAAGTGAAATATCCCAATATAACCCGTGCGGTTTTTCTGAGCCGTCCGAACAGATTTATAGCAGAGGTCGATGTCGACGGGCATAAGGAGACTGTACATGTGAAGAACACCGGAAGATGCAGGGAACTGCTTATACCGGGATGCGAGGTATGGCTGACGGCTCCCGGAACACCTGACAGAAAGACCAGGTATGATCTTGTTGCAGTCCGTAAGAGCAGCGGTATCCTTTTTAATATAGACAGCCAGGCTCCCAATAAGGTCGTGAGAGAATGGCTGGATTCACAGGATTATGGCCGTGTGATCCCGGAATATACATACGGAGACTCCAGGATTGATTTTTACATGGAACGGGAAGATGAGAAATTCCTTATGGAAGTCAAGGGGTGCACGCTGGAAGAGAAGGGGATAGGCTATTTCCCTGATGCCCCGACCCAGCGCGGAGTTAAGCATATCCATGAACTGATAAAGGCAAAACAGAAAGGCTATAAGGCGATTCTGGCTTTTGTGATCCAGATGGATGATGTCAGCGAGGTACGTCCTAACAGAAAGATGCATCCTGAATTTGGAGAAGCAATGGATGAAGCCAAGGAAGCCGGAGTTGAGATATTGTTTCTTACATGTCATGTGGAGCCGGGCAGTTTATTTATTGTAGGACAACATATCGCAGCAGAATTATGATATATTTTTTCCAATGCCTGATATTGGGTGCCGGATGATCTTCGGGAGATTAAGATGAGAAGAAAAACAATAAAACCGATCTATTCAATGTGTGTTCAGCCTTCATTTATCATAGGGACCAATAATGAGGACGGTTCATATAATTTTGCACCCATCACATGGGTGAGCGCGACATATGAGGGCGGTGAAGGATATCTTCTTGTGATCAGCATGTCAGGAACCAAGAAGACAAGACAGAATGTTAACCGGACAGGGATCTTCAGCGCAAATCTTGTAAATAGAGATATGCTTCCCCTCATGGATTATCTTGGGTCAAAGCACGCAGCTGAAGGAAATAAGGATGATATTGAATATGGTGTGAGCCGGGGAGAGGTTCTTGATGTTCCGACACTCAACGACAGCCCCTGGGTATATGAATGCGAAGTGGAAAGATTGGTCGAAACAGGAGAGTCTGTTACCTTCTTTTGCCATATCAGAAATATACAGGTGGATGAAAATCTGACATGCGAGGATACATTTGATGTGGATCTGACCGTTCTGGATCCTGTTATATATTCCGGACGATATCACAGTCTGGGAAGCATGCTGGGTAAGATCGGAGATTTCAATAAGAATGCAGAGGTCAATGCGGGAAATACGAATGACGTGCTGGATAAATTCCACCGCAGAAGATTGATCATGTATCTGATACTGGCTATAGGAGTGATCGCATCTTTGATCGGGATGGGAACAATGATTCCTGCAGTACTGATCATTGGTATCATCGGGATTATGGCGTCCCTCTTTTATGGTCTTTTCAGTGGTGCGATGTGCTGCCCCTATTGCGGGGAAATACTCGGCCGTAGCGGATTTGGAGATCATTGCCAGTACTGCGGGAAAAAGATATTCTGATCACTTTCTGAACATGAGTTTTCTTGCAATGGCTATACCGATCTTATATGGAAGGGGGCGGAGAGCTTTATCCGCTTCCTTTAATTTTTCCCTGATGGGAATGTTCTGGGGACAGTGCATTTCGCACTTGCCGCATTCTATGCACTGGCTTGGAAAGCCGGGTTCCTTGGTAAGGCCGACTGTCTGTGCATACTGAAATCGTCCGTCGCTTTTTGATTCGATGAACATTGCATTATAGCATCTGAAGGCTCCGGGAATATCCACGCCTTTCGGACAGGGCATGCAATACCTGCATCCGGTACATCCTACCTTCTCACGTTCTTTGATCTTCTCGGTAACCTTTGCCAGAACCCTGTGATCATCCTCAGTGAAATGCCCTGCGGGAGCGGTGTCAGCCGTATGGCAGTTTTCACGGACCATCTCCACACTGTTCATTCCGGAAAGAACGACAGTGACTTCGGGCTGGTCATACAGCCACCTTAATCCCCACTCGGCAGGAGACCAGTTCCTTCCGCTTTCCTGCATTATCTTTCTGGCAGGATCAGGGAGCATGTTGACAAGCTTGCCGCCTCTTAAGGGCTCCATGATAACGACAGGAATGCCTTTTGCGGCAGCGGCTTTCAGCCCATCTACACCCGCCTGTGTGTTCACATCCAGATAGTTATATTGTATCTGGCATATATCCCAGTCGTAATCATTTAATATCTTCAGAAAACCTTCCGTTGTTCCGTGATATGAAAATCCTATATTGCGGATCTGACCGCCGGATTTTTTTTCTTTGATCCAGTCTATAATGCCGACCTTTTTAAGCTTTTCCCACATTGCTATATCTGTGAGATGGTGCATCAGATAGTAGTCCACATAGTCGGTTCTGAGTCTTGTCAGCTCCTCATTAAAGTATTTGTCCAATGCAGCATGGTTGCTTACAAGATACTGCGGAAGCTTTGTTGCTATCCTGATCTTGTCTCTTATCCCGTTCTTTTCAAATATTTCGCCTATGGCTGCTTCACTTCCGGGATACAGATATGCGGTATCGTAATAATTTACACCGGAATTAAAGGCTTCCATGATCTCGCGTTCAGCCTCTTCCATGTCGATATTATTTCCGTTTTTGGGAAAACGCATACAGCCGAATCCGAGTATGGAGAGACTGTCACCGTTTTTATCCTGTCTGTATTGCATAGGCTATTCTCTTTGCGGTCAAGCAGATGTAATAGGATACATTATAATTCTATAACCCGGAGGATATCAGCACAACTGATCTTTTGGTTTAAATATACATGTTTTTGTCTGATGCAGGTGCATAAAACATTCTCTTTGTTCTATCCGTCAGTAGGTATATAATATAAAGTTACATAGATAATCTTCATCGTTTGTTAACGGGGAGGACCTTATAAGTATGAAGAATTGGAAGACCTGGAAGATCGTTCTGTTTATTGCATTATGCATATGTATGAACGTGGGTGGAAAGCTTCTTTCGGTTTATTTTGAACTGCCTTTGTGGGCAGATTCTTTCGGGACAGCTCTATGTGCATATGTTGCGGGCCCTGTGTGCGGCGTGATGGTCGGACTTGCGGGAAACCTTGCATACAGCGCCGTCAACAGTATTTCGGCTGCATACTCCATTACCAGTATCGTGCTGGCTGTAGTCATAGGGATCGCAAAGCATAGAAAATGGCTTGACCGCTTTTACGGATTCATGATGGCGGCTACCATTACAATGCTTGTTGCATTGTCGGTATCTGTTCCGGTGAACCTTATGCTCCACGAAGGATATACCGGGAATAAATGGGGTGATGGAATAGTTGAATATCTGGTTGACAGGAACTGGCCCATCGTTATCGGCTGCATTCTCGGGCAACTGGCTATCGAGTTTGCAGATAAGGTTCTTACAGTTGCTGCCGTTTACGCAACGATACATATACGCAGGGCATATCTTAACCGGAATAAAAGCAGGGCAGTTCAAAACGGTACGGCTGCAGGCGCGGCACTTATACTTATTCTGACAGCCGTAATGCCGCTTCTTGCTCCGACTTCTGTCTCGGCAGCTTCGGCTCCGGAGACCATCGATTATAACGATTATGTCCAGACCATATACAGCAGCAATAATGGCCTTCCCTGCGGCGAAGCTAACGATATCGCACAGACCAATGATGGTGTTCTGTGGATTGGCACCTATGCCGGACTGTATCGTTATAACGGACGTGAATTCAGATGGATAGATGATTACGAATCCGTTAAAAATGTTAACTGCCTGTATGTCGATGAAGAAGGACGTCTGTGGATCGGAACCAATGATAACGGACTCTCCATAGTGATCCGCGAGGAAGTCGTCAATGTGCTCGATCAGTCGGAGGGGCTTCCCTCCAACTCAGTCAGATGTATCACCAGAGCATCGGATGGATACTACTATATCGGAACTACCGGCAGCATGCAGATCCTGGTAATGAACAATGGTCTGAAGGTTGCGAACACTCTTGATGAGGTGAACTATGCCGACAGTATCACCTCCGATGAAAAAGGTCATGTAGCCGCCATCGCTTCCGATGGGTGGCTGTATCTTATGAAGGGCGGAGAGATTGTTAATTCGCTGAGGCTCCCATACAATCAGGAGCTGTTTAATTCCTGCGCCTTTTCACCCGACGGCACTCTTATGGTCGGAACTTCCTCCAATAACATCTACTGCTATGACATCTCAGGTGAGAAGTTCAAAAAGCTGGATGTCATAACATGTGAGGATGTTGTCAATATCAATAATATCCATTACCTTGATGACGGAACTCTGTTCATAGCAACTGACAGTGGTATCTCATATATTGACGGAGCAGGATATCACAGGCTCAACACCAATGATTTTAACAATTCGATCGATAACATGCTCTATGACTATCAGGGGAATCTCTGGTTTACATCCTCGAGGCTTGGACTGCTCAGGATGGCAAAATCTCCTTTTAAGGATATCTACGGCTCTCTGGGCATGGACCGCCGTGTTGTCAACACGATAGTATCCTGGCAGGACAACCTTTATATCGGTACCGATAAAGGGCTCGATATGGTGGACGGATCCTGTACGCATCAGATAAAGAATGAACTTACCGAAACTCTTGACGGAAGACGTATCCGTTGTATGTATGTTGATGATTCAGATCATCTCTGGGTATGTACCTACGGAAACGGGCTTATGGAATTTGCGCCTTCCGGAGAGTCATGGACATACAATGCCACAGGCGGAAGCTTTGGCAACCGTGCAAGGATCGTGACTCAGCTTTCCGACGGAACCATTCTTGCAGCAGGCGATACCGGTATCAGCTATATCCGTGATCACATGATACAGCGTACCATCCGCAACGAGGACGGCCTTATCAATTCCATGATACTTACCCTGATTGAGAGAAGTGACGGGACCATTCTTGCAGGTACAGACGGTGATGGCATTGCCGTATTGCAGGACGGAGAAGTTGTCAATCTGATAACCGATGATGACGGCCTTAGCAGCGGCGTCATCCTCCGTATGGTTAAGGATCCCAAATCAGAAGGTGTATTCATAGTTACCAGTAACAGCCTGTGTTACCTTGAGCCTGACGGATCTGTCCGTATACTGGATAAATTCCCATACTTCAATAATTATGACATCTGGGTAAAAGATGAGGATACTCTGTTTGTTATGTCCAGTGCAGGTATCTATGTTGTAGAGCGCGACGAGCTTGTGAGCGGAGGCGATATAGCATGGGAGCTTCTTGATGCACGAAGAGGACTTGGTACTTCCCTTACTGCCAACTCCTGGAACTACTATGATGGCAGAGGAGAACTGTATCTTCCCTGCGATACCGGCGTATACAGTATAGATGTCGAGAAGTATAACAGTGATGTTAAATACTACAGGATGCAGCTGGCGTCAGTTCGGCTGGACGGTCTTCTCCAGCCTCTTGACCGTACCGGTGTCATAACGGTAGGCCAGCATGTTAACAGGGTTGAACTTGCACCCGAGGTGCTGAACTATACCATTCAGGATCCCAATGTCGGATACTACCTTGAAGGATATGATTCACAGTGGACGATCGTTCCCCAGAACAATCTGAACAATATAATCTACGTCAATCTTCCGGCAGGGCAGTATACTTTCCACATCGCAATACTGGACAGTGCCGGAGAGCATGTACTTGAAGAAAGAACATTCGAACTGATCAAGGAAGGCGAGATATACGAACAGCCCGGATTTGTCATATATATGCTGACGATCCTCTCGCTTGTCATTATCTGGTTCACATGGCTGGTGGTACAGAGACAGATCAACCAGCAGCAGATCAAGCTGAATATGGCCAACGAGACCGTTATGGCTATAGCTAACGCAGTCGACCAAAGGGATGTGCGTACACACCAGCATTCCACCCGCGTTGCGGAATATTCCGTACTTATAGCACAGGAGATGGATTGCTTCAAATGGTGGCAGCGTGATAAGAAGCTCTCCAATCTGCGTAAGGCTGCCCAGATGCATGATATAGGAAAAATAGGAATCCCCGATGCCGTTCTCAATAAGGTCGGACGTCTTACCGATGAAGAGTACGCAATGATGAAGTCACATGTTCTGCGCGGTGCAGAGATCCTTAAGGATTTCACCCTGGTTGAAAATGTTCTGGATGGAACCAAGTACCATCACGAACGCTATGACGGACGTGGTTATCCCGAGGGACTTAAAGGGGAGGAGATCCCTCTCTTTGCCCGTATCATCGGTGTGGCCGATGCTTTTGATGCAATGACATCAAACCGTATCTACCGTAACCACATGGATACCGATTATGTTCTGACAGAGATGGAAAGGGGAAGGGGCACTCAGTTTGACCCTGATGCTCTTGATGCATTCCTTCGTCTTATAGATAAAAAGGTGATCAACCTTGAAGAGCTGTATGCCCAGAAGCGCGCAGAGATCCAGCAGGCCGATCAGGAACAGCAGGAGGAACTCAAGCGCCGTGTCGAGGAAGACAAGAAGATCCAGGAAGCTGAGATGAAGAAGGGCGACAGGAAGGAAGAAAATAAGGAAGACAAAAAGGAAAACAAGGAAGAAAAAAAGGAAAACAGGGAAGATAAAAAGGATAACAAGAAGGAAGAGAAGAAAGATAATAAGAATGAAAAGACTTCCGAAAGCAGGGAAGGAGCTGGAAAATGAAACGAATCTACATCACAACTTTACTTACGTGTATCGTGGTATTGGCCGGCTTTTTGATGTGTTTCAGAATTCTGGACCTGAACCGTGGAAGGGATCGTCTCACAGTTGGCTTTATCTATGATAACGATGAGAGCACTCCGTATACATATAACTTTTCACTTGCCAAGGATGCTCTTGAGAAAAAATACGGAGAGCAGATTGAGATCTATACATGCAGTAATGTGCTGGATGATGAGATGGAAGAGCCTCTTAGGGAACTGGCTAAGAAGGGCTGCGATATCATATTTTTCAACGGATACAGTGAGATGGTAATGCAACTTGCTCCCGAGTATCCGGATATCCAGTTCTGTCAGACATCCTATATGGATATGACCGATATGGCTGTTCCCTCCAACTACCACACATTTAAGGGTGAGGCTTATCAGGGAAGATATGTCAGCGGCATCGCTGCAGGCATGAAGATAAAACAGATGATAGATGAAGGTACGATCACGGAGGATCAGGCACTTGTCGGATTTGTGGCAGCATTCCCGACATCCGAGGTTATCTCCGGTTATACTGCATTTATCCTCGGTGTTCATTCTGTGGCTCCATCTGCACATATGCGGGTCATCTATACCGAAACCTGGAGCAGTTATGCTCTGGAAAAGAGTGCGGCACAGCAGCTTATTGATGAGGGGTTACAACCAGAGTATGTCCGAGGTTGCTCCCGGAGCATCACTTGTCACATCGAGAATATGCTGGGAGCCTTATGTTCTCGCAGCTGCATCAGCAGTGATGTCCGAACAGCCGATAGAGAGTGTCGTTACAGGCAGGATACATGGTAACGATGTATCTGCAGGCTTTGAAAGAGGATGGGTGGAGATGGTAGACCTGAACCATCAGGTTGCGGCCCCCGGAACACAGGAGGCGATGGACAGGGAGATTGACCGTTTCATGAAGGGAAACGGAGATTTCGTATATCTGGTCAATTATACCGGGACCGATCCGGATGATCCTTCGGATAAGATTGAACTGAGATACGGATATATCGAGAATGAGAATACTTCATATCCGCTGTTCGACTATATTATCGAAGATCTGATAACCGTTGAGGAACTTGGAACATAAGAAAAAGGGGCTTCGCTGAGCTGATCTTAACAGCTGATGGCGAAAGCCCCTTTTTGGTTGTCTTTTTGCTTACTGCAGGGTTTGCCGCATCCGGGCGCAGGTATTATGAGAGTCTTTTTTTGATCTGCTCGATGACTATCCGGAGCGCCTTGAGTCTTGCATATTTTTTGTCCACTGATTCAATGATATGCCAAGGTGCGAAGGCGGTGCTTGTCTTGGCGATCATCTCATCGACCGCATCTTCGTACAGATCCCATTTCTCGCGGTTTCTCCAGTCTTCATCCGTTATCTTCCACTGCTTCTCCGGAGTGTTCTGCCTGTCTGTAAAGCGCTGAAGCTGGGTATCCTTATCAATCTGTATCCAGAACTTGATGATGACTGCACCCCAGTCCGTAAGCTCCTTTTCGAACTCATTGATCTCATTATATGCTCTCTGCCAGTCGTTCTCCGAGCAGAAGCCTTCGAGTCTTTCTACCATCACCCTTCCGTACCAGGTCCTGTCGAAAATGGTGATGTGGCCTGTCTTTGGAAGTCTGGTCCAGAATCTCCAGAGGTAATGCCTTGCTTTCTCGTGAGGCTCCGGGCTTGCTATGGGCTCCACAACATAATCCCTGGGGTCGAGAGCCTCGGTTATCCTCTTGATATTGCCTCCCTTGCCCGCTGCGTCCCAGCCTTCGTAGGCGATGATCACAGGGATCTTCTTTCTGTAAAGTCTGTTCCCAAGATCGCTTAATTCCTTCTGCAGCTTTTCGAGTTCGGCATCGTATTCTTCCTCGGAAACGGTCTTTCCCTCGAGAGGGATCTCCGCAAGTTTAGGGAGCTTCTTCATGGGGAAGGTGTTCTGGAGGATGGGTACGTTCATTTTGGTATTGGTCAGAGCCACATCGATCCCCCGGTTCAGGTACTGAAGGATCTGATACTCCGCCTCTTTTTTGTCCTTGGCATCGATGACGTACCAGGGAGCCCTGGAGCTGTTCGTATCCTCAAGGTATCTTTCAAACACCTCAAGGTAATCGTCATAATTCTTGTTCTGGACAAGGTCCTCCTTCTCCACACGCCACTTTGTATCCTTGTCGGATTGAAGGTTTTCGAGACGTTTCTTCTGCTCCTTTTTGGATATATGCAGGAAGAATTTGATCACGAGATATCCGTTGTCACAGAGCTGCCTTTCCGTGATGTTGATGGAGCGGATCTTCTTCTTATATTCATCGTCGCTCAGGCTGCCTTCCATGACATTATCGACGACCTCCTCCATCCAGCAGGTGTCGTAGAAGCGAATTTTGCCTGCTTCGGGAATCTCTTTGATATATCTGTGGAGGAAGGGATATCTCTTTTCCTCCTCATTCGGATGCCTGTCCATTGTGGCAACTTTGAAGAATCTGGGATCGATATTTCTGATGACCTTACCTATCAGTTCGCCCTTGCCGGCAGCATTCCAGCCCTCGAAGATCACCATGACGGGCAGTTTTGCTTCGGGCAGTTTCATCTGGGATGCACTGAGATGCTCCCTTTCCTCTCGGATACCGGATCTGAGTTCTTCTTTATCAATGGATCTGAAACCTTTAAAATCCTTGAGCATGGCAATTCCTCCTTTCGGGGCACCGGCAGGTACCGTTTATGCTGTTATTTTAACACATGAAAATGGAAAAAAATCCAAGATTTAACATAGATTTAACATAAGATGGATTTCAGATTTAATCTTGGGATGATATCATATGCTCTGTGTGGAGGAATGAATATGTCTATTTCAGATCTGATCAGCCTGCTTTCCGGAATCGCAATGTTCCTTTTTGGAATGACACTAATGGGAGACGGATTAAAGGCTACATCCGGCAATAAACTTGAGCCCGTACTTTTTAAACTGACCGGCACTCCCATCAGGGGACTTGCTCTTGGCAGCGGTGTAACGACCGTGATACAGTCATCATCCGCAACCTCTGTCATAGTGATGGGATTTGTGAACTCTGGGATGATGAAGCTCAAGCAGGCTATCCCCGTGATACTCGGAGCCATATTCGGAACCAGCATAACCGGATGGATCATATGTCTCAGCTATATCGAGGGAGCCGGCGGCCTCAGCAGTCTGCTTTCCACCTCAACCATTACCGGCGTTGTGGCGATAATAGGTATTTTTCTCAGATTATTCTGTAAGGATAAGGGACGCCGGCACATCGGGGATATCATGATGGGATTTGCCATTCTCATGTTCGGCATGAGTAAGATGAGCAGTTCTGTAGGAGGGCTGAAGGATCAGGCCTGGTTTGACAATGTTCTTACATCCATGCAGAATCCTATCCTTGGTATCATAGTGGGTATTCTCATTGCCGTTCTTCTTCAGTCGGCATCTGCCGCAGTCGGTATCGTACAGGCACTTTCCGTTACCGGCGCCATTGTATTCGACAATGCATTCCCTCTTCTTATGGGTATCTCCATCGGTGCAGCACTTCCGGTTATGATCGCATCACTTGGTACCAGCACCGGCGGAAAGCGGACGGCGCTCAGTTATCTTGTATCATGTATCCTTGGTGTCATGACATGCGCCTCGATATATTATATTGCCGATGCAATATTCTCATTCCCTTTAAACGGAACGGTCATGAACCCCGTACTGATAGCGATCGTGAACACGGTTCTTAGAATGTGCATGATCATTATCCTGTTTCCCTTCATAGATATACTGGAAGCACTGGTATGCCTCATAATCTCTGACAAGAGTGTCAAGACCAGGGATGAGGTAGTACTTGATGACCGCTTTATCAGACATCCCACTCTTGCTATCGAACAGAGCCGTCTTGCCATTAACCGTATGGCGGACGAAGCTGCACAGGCTGTGCTGGATTCCATTCATCTTGTCGGAAGGTACAGTGACGCAGAGTTCGACAAGGTGTCCGAACTGGAGGATCTCGGTGATCATTATGAGGATCAGCTCGGGTCATTTCTCATGAAGCTGAACGGACAGGACCTTACGGAAAGACAGGAGAGGGAGTCCACCATATATCTTCATACGCTGTCCGATCTTGAGAGACTTTCCGACCATGCGAAGAATATCGCATCAAGCGCCAAGGAGATCCATGACAAGCAGGTGTCCTTCTCTGAGGAAGCACATCATGAAATGTCTGTCATAACCTCTGCCGTAAGAGAAATACTGGATATCACCATGAAGGCTTTTTCCGGTGAGGATCTGCAGCTTGCCATGAAGGTTGAACCTCTTGAGGAGGTTATCGATGATATCACTGACGAGATGAAGCTCAGGCATACGGAGCGTCTCCAGCAGGGAATATGCAGTATCAACCAGGGATTCATCTTTAACGATCTGCTGACGGACTATGAGAGGATCTCGGACCATTGTTCCAACATTGCCGTAGCACTCATCGAGATCTATTCAGGTTCCTTCGCAACCCATGAATATCTCGGACAGGTAAAAGAAGAACATAATGCCAATTACGATAGATGTTACAATGAATATAAGGCAAGGTTTGCACTTCATGGAGGAACGTGAGGACAAAGGATGATATATATTCTGGAAGATGATGAAAGTATAAGAAAGCTTGTCATTTATGCATTGGAGACACAGGGCTTTGAGGCTGCGGGCTTTGAGAATGCCGAGAGATTCTGGACAGCATATCATGAGAAAAAGCCCGAACTCGTCCTTCTTGATATCATGCTGCCGGGTGAAGACGGTCTTTCTGTACTGAAGGGTATAAGGAAGGATGACCGAAGGATACCTGTTATAATGCTTACAGCCAAGAGCACGGAATATGACAAGGTCACCGGTCTTGACCAGGGGGCTGATGATTATGTGTCCAAGCCCTTTGGCATAATGGAACTCATATCAAGGATAAAAGCTGTCCTGCGCAGGTCGGCACAGGATCAGTCAGCCGGGGCCGGAGAATATGAGTGCGGAAGCCTGAAGGTGCTGTGGGATAAGCGCGAAGTGTATGTGAAGGGTGAACTCATACCGCTGACGTACAAGGAATATGAACTGCTCCGCCTGTTTATCGAAAAAAGCGGGCATGTACTTGGCAGAGAGACTCTTTTGCAAAAAGTATGGGGCATAGATTCTGAAAGTGAGAGCAGGACACTGGATGTTCACATAAGGACTCTTCGTTCAAAGCTGAAGGATGCGTGTGAAATGATCCAGACTGTACGCGGTGTCGGATATAAATTCATCGGAGAAAGCAAATGATCAAAACAATATTCAGAAACACAATACTTGTAGGAATACTCGTTCTGGCTATATGCTCATTATTATTTTACGGTCTGCAGTATAAACAGACCATCAATGAGACTTTCGATGAACTGAGTCTGGAGACATCCTATGCCATTCCCGCCCTGGAACGCAGCGGAGTGGAGTATCTGGGGAGCCTTGGCGATGAAAACCGTGTGACATGGATAGGTCATGACGGCACCGTACTCTATGACAGTGAATATGAGAATCTTTCAACTGATCAGAGCCGGTATGAAGAGGTGGCTGATGCACTTAAGGACGGTGTCGGTGAATCCATGAGAAAATCTGACAGCAGCGGTGTGCAGACCATCTATTATGCACGGATGCTTGAGGACGGAACCGTACTTCGCTTAAGCCGTCCCCTGGGAGCTGCATGGTATGCACTTGTTGCGGTGAGCCCTGTTTTATGGGTACTTGTGCTGGTGCTCCTGTTATCGGGTATCCTTGCATTCCGGGCAGCAAAGCAGATCGTTACTCCCATCAATAATCTTGATCTTGATAATCACGCCAACAATCCTTATCCCGAGCTGGCACCTCTGCTTGACAAGATACAGGAACAGAAGATGATGATACAGGAAGAGTCCTCCTTAAGAGAGGAGATGAGGAGAGAGTTTTCTGCCAATGTGTCTCATGAGCTTAAGACTCCTCTTACATCCATTTCCGGATTTGCCGAGCTCATGGCAACGGGCAATGTTTCTCCCGACAAGGTTACGGAGTTTTCCAAGGATATATATAAGGAATCCCAGAGACTTATATCTCTTATCAACGATATCATCAAGCTTTCCAGACTGGATGAGAATGCGGATCTTCCTCCCAAGGAGGATGTGGATCTTCATGAGCTTGCACTCGGAATAGCGGATGATCTGAAGCCTGCTGCCGGGAAGAACAATATCTATATCGATGTCACCGGAGACTCTGTTCACATTTCGGGTGTGCGCCAGCTTCTTTATGAAATGGTCTACAATCTCTGCGATAACGCCATCAAGTACAATTATCCGGGCGGTAAGGTGACCATGGAAACCCTCAGGGATAACAGGAATGTTAAGCTTGTGGTAAGCGATACCGGCATAGGTATTCCCAAGGAGCACCAGAAGAGGATATTCGAGAGATTCTACAGAGTTGACAGAAGCCATTCCAAGGAGATAGGCGGTACCGGTCTCGGTCTTTCCATCGTAAAGCACGGTGCGATATATCATGACGCAGATGTCACTGTTGATTCCACTCCCGGAAAGGGAACTACCATAACCATCACTTTCCCCGGTGAAAATGCAGAGTGATCTGTAAAGGAGACTGTCATGAATTATAAAGCGGAGCCTTTGGGAACAGAAAAATACAGGCTGGGAGAGGGGCCCTGCTATGATCCTTCAACCGGCGTGCTGTCATGGGTCGATATCATGGACGGCAAGCTGTGGCAGATGGGTCCCGGCGGAAAACGCAGCTTTTTTGACCTTGGGCAGCCGATAGGTGCTGCTGTTCCCGCGTCTGATCCGGGCAGCTTCGTATTGTGCGGTATGGACGGACTCTATCTTTATGACGGTGAGAAGGCAGAGCTTCTGCATGATCTTACCGGATCGTTCAAGCCTTACCAGAGGTGCAATGATGCCAAGGCAGATCCTGAGGGCAGGCTTTGGTTCGGTTCTTCCGTGAACGATGATCATCCTGCCGAAGGGAATCTGTATAAACTGGAGAACGGAAAGATAAGCATCATGCAGGCGGATACCAGGATATCAAACGGTCTTGCATGGAGCTTGGACAGGAAGACCTTCTTTTTCTCCGATACACTTAAGTATGCCATCTTCAGATATGACTATGATGGAGCTTCCGGGCTTATCTCAGGCTGCAGAGAGCTCTTTAAAACAGAAAGTAGCATGCCTGACGGACTGTGCATAGATACTGAGGATGATCTCTGGATCGCATACTGGGACGGCTGCAGAGTGGAACACAGGAGCGGGCGGACCGGCGAACTGCTGGATATCATAGAAGTTCCTGCCGGGCATGTAACTTCGTGCTGTTTTGGCGGAGATGATATGCAGACGCTGTATATAACAACATCAGGGGACGGTCTGGAGGGTGAATACGACGGATGTCTGTTCACCTGCAGGTTAAATGTAAAGGGTGTCAGACCTGACAGGGTGAAATTGTGAAAATTGCATAAATCTTAAAATAGTTTAACTGTTATATATGGGAAAATCTCCCACAAGATGGTATACTTAACGGAGCACTTAATTTTCACTGGGAGGCGTAACTATGGCGGAAATGAATTTTGACTGGATAAACTATTACAGAGAGTTTGCCACATCTATAGCCAGGTATAAGAATGACAGAAGAGAGCTGGTGGAAAGGCTCAAGAAGACTTATGCCAAAGCTAACATTCCCATGCCCATTCTTGAACTCTACAATGAACTGTTCGACCTGGATCCCTTCACGGTATTCGGTCTTTTCAACAGGCTTAAGATGCCGGATGAGCAGAGGATCAAGATCATGTCCGGTCTTGCCGTCAATATCGGTGTGGGCGCTGAGATCCCTACCCATTTCGATTCCATTCCCGTTCTCAATGAACTGGATACCACATTCTACAGATTCAATGACCAGAGAGACATGAACGATATAGATCGTCTCTGGACTCTCTTTGAGCGCGCAATGAATTATGCCGCTGCACCCAATCCCATGAACCGTCAGGCACTGGGTGAGTATTTTGACATCTGCCTTAAGGTCAAGGGCAACGGTAATATAAAGATCACCAAGGGTCTTTACTGGATCGCGCCTCAGGTCTATCTTCCCATTGATTATTCCATCATCTGGTATCTCCTTAAGTCGGGCATCATTCCCGCCGAGGAAGCCGCTCAGTTCCCTGAGATCGTTGATGACATCCCTTCGGGAAGCTATTTTGAGATCCTCGACAGAGTAAATGCCCTGATAAACAGCGGCAGAGTACCTTTCAGAAGCATTCCCGAGCTTGTGTTCAATGCATGGGTAGCTTCCGAAGATCAGAACAGAATGAGCCGTCTCAGCGAGAAGTATTCAAAGGGTACCGGCCTTCCCGATGATGATGTGCAGACCGTCAAGTACTGGCTGTATGCTCCCGGTCAGTTCTCCGAGAGATGGGATACCTTCTACAAGAAGGGCATCATGGCCATCAGATGGGGTGCAACGGGTGACCTCAGACAGTACGATTCACAGGAAGAAGTAAGAAAGGCAATGATGGCGAAGATCGATCCCACCAAGCCTTTCAAGTTCTCCTCTTATTCCGCATGGCAGTTCGTAAACGGCATCAAACCCGGTGATGTTATCTTCGTAAGAAAGGGAGATAACACCATTCTGGGAAGAGGCGTGGTTTCTTCCGACTACATCTTCGATGATTCGCCGGATGATGATTACAAGCACTTCAGACTCGTAAACTGGGCTCAGCAGGGATCATGGGAAATCCCTCTTCAGTCAGCTGTAAAGGTGCTCGCTGATATCACTCCTTATACAGACTATGTCGACAAGCTCAATTCCCTCTTCGGATATGAGAAGGAAGGTAATGAGGACGGTGCGATGCTGCATTATCCTCCCTTCGGAAAAGAAGATTTCTTGAAGGATGTCTACATGCAGCCCGAGCAGTATGACAGGCTTGTGAGACTTGTTAAGAACAAGATGAACATCATCATCGAAGGTGCTCCCGGTGTAGGTAAAACATTCACCGCAAAGCGTCTTGCGTACTCCATGCTCGGTGAGAAGGATCCGGACAGAGTAGAGATGATCCAGTTCCATCAGAGCTACAATTACGAGGACTTCATCGAGGGCTTCAGACCTTCGGAAAAGGGAATGGGCTTTGATATCAAGAGAGGCGCATTCTACAAGTTCTGCCGTAAAGCACAGGAAGATCCCGATAACAAGTACTTCTTCATCATCGATGAGATCAACCGTGGTAATGTTTCGAGGATCTTCGGTGAGCTCTTCATGCTCATCGAGCCCGATAAGAGAGGAAACGAGCTGTCCCTCCTTTACTCCGGAGAGAAGTTCAATGTTCCGAGGAATATCTACATCATCGGACTTATGAATACTGCCGA
This sequence comes from uncultured Lachnospiraceae bacterium, assembly GCA_902761225.1. Classification (GTDB taxonomy): domain Bacteria; phylum Bacillota; class Clostridia; order Lachnospirales; family Lachnospiraceae; genus AC2028. The sequence goes on from CACWJQ010000017.1 coordinate 22,775, forward strand.
CCGAAGCATTGCAATGATCGACTACGCTCTGAGAAGAAGATTCGTATTCTTCGATATGCAGCCCGGATTCGAATCCGACGGCTTCATCAAATACATGCAGTCCTTCGGAGCTCCCAAGTTCGAGAGCCTCATCAGATGCGTCAAGGAGCTTAACCAGGCTATTACCGATGATCCCGCTCTCGGAGCAGGCTTCTGTGTCGGACACAGCTACTTCTCCAACCTTAAGAGCGCTGATGACGAAGTGCTCAGCAACATTGTTGAATACGAGATGGTACCTCTCCTTCAGGAGTACTGGTTCGATTCACCTGAGATGGTTGCCGAATGGACAGCTAAGTTGAGGAATTCGATAGCATGACACTTGATGAATGTGCAAAAATACTGGCCGATGGTCTGACTCTTCAGGTCAAGCGCGGACTGGTCAAGGATTATGTGCAGGGTACGGACGTTGAGAGCGCCATAAGGGGCAGGATGGACGTATCAGGGTCACTGCGCGACAGGACCATTTACAAGAGACGTATGATCTGTATTTTCGAGGAATATACGGAAAACTGTCCTCTTAACAGGATAGTGAAGGCAGGATCCAAGCTCCTTATCACCTGTCCCGATATCTCCGAGGAAAACAGAAAGCGCCTCCAGGACCTTATGATCTTCTTCTCGACGGTGGATGATATAAGTCTGAGAAGAATGGACTGGAGGATCAATTACGGCAAGAACGGTCCCGCATACAGACCAATGGTAGAGGCCTGCAAGGTGGTGGCAAAGGAGCTGCTGTAAGTATCGGGAAATAGTTTAGAGTGTTTTGTATGGTCTGACATAAATATGATCGATCATGTACGGATAGGGTAACACCTATCCGTGCTGTTTTGTAACAATACTTATCATGGCGATATGCCGGGAATATCATCAGAATTTGGAGATTCACATGACTAAAACAGGATCGCACACGGAGAAAATAAGGATAAGGAGTGCAGTGCTGGCAGCAGCCCTTGCTCTGATACAGGTTGCAGCGTCTGTGCTTCTGTTTGTGACGCCGCTTAAGGTGAGTGCAGGCGAACAGCTCGGAGAGTGTGACTTTGATTCCGGAAAGGGACTCCCCTGGCATATATGCGAATCTGCTACCGGCAGGATGGACTTTGAGATCGAGGATGGGGTATACCGTATCACTATCCTGAATCCCGGCGGTCTTTCAAACGGCGGCGAGGACAGATGGGACTGCCAGTTCCGTCACAGAGGACTCACCATCGTTGCAGGTCATACATATCATGTCCATTATGAGATCAAGCCTTCCACCTCCGGAAAATACTATACCAAGATAGGCAATCTTGGCGGAGATGTTGAGGTCTGGCACAATATGTCAAACGGTTACGATCTCGATGCGACCTGGGATCCCATATGGATAAACGGAAATGAATGGAAGGTGGTGGACCTTGAGTTTACTGCTTCCCAGTCCATTGATGTTGCAGAATGGGCTTTCCATCTCGGAGGCGACGGACAGTATACCCAGGGAGCGTGTTTCCCTGCCGGAACGGTGATAGAATTCGATAATATGTCCCTTGTTGATAAGACGGACAGCTCCCATGACTATGTTCATGAGGCCCCCTTTGAAAGGTCCGGCATACTTGTCAATCAGATCGGTTATATTCCCGGCATGGATAAGACTGCCGTGCTGGTCTCTGATTCTTCATCTCCCGTATCCTTCAATGTGTACCGCAGCAGCGGCAGCGTGCTTAGCAGTTCGGACGATATGATGGATCAGTGGGAAAGCGTCTATGAGGGAAAGTCGTCAGTGTTCGGCTCGGATCCCGACTCGGGAGATAATGTACATATCCTGGATTTTTCAGGCGTCGATGAAACGGGCATTTATATGATCACCGCAGAGGGCGGTGCAAGATCCAGAGTTTTTAAGATCGGCATATCCGCTGACTATTCTTCAATGCTTTATGATTCCCTGAATTATTTTTACCAGAACAGATCGGCCATGGATATTCAGAGTCAGTATATTACATCCGGGGATGCCTCATCCCTTGCAAGGCGTGCAGGGCATACCACGGATAACGCCACGGTTCTTAATGTTTGGGGGTACTCCGGAACTTCGGGTACTGTCGATGTCACAGGCGGATGGTACGATGCGGGTGATCACGGCAAGTATGTGGTGAACGGCGGAATATCCGTATGGGTCCTTCAGAATATGTATGAGACGGCACTGGCTACGGGCATGGACTCTGTGTTTGGTGACGGGACCATGCTGATTCCCGAGAATGCCAATTCATATCCCGATATTCTCGATGAGGCAAGATGGGAAATGGAGTGGATGCTCAGGATGCAGATATCAGGAGGTGCATATGACGGAATGGTCTATCACAAGGTAACTGATGAGAAGTGGACAGGCCTTGCCGTTGCACCTGCCGATGATCCCCAGCCGAGAGTACTGTATCCGCCATCAACAGCCGCAACACTGAACCTTGCTGCGTGTGCGGCACAGAGCGCAAGACTGTGGCGCGGGATCGATGATGCTTTTGCGGAAAAGTGCCTTACTGCAGCTGAGAGTGCATATGATGCGGCGCTGTCACATCCCGATATGTATGCCCCCATGGAAGATACTCCCGGCGGCGGAGCATACGGTGATGACAATACTGAGGACGAGTTTTACTGGGCAGCATGTGAGCTCTATATAACAACAGCTGATGGAAAGTATCTGGATGATGCCAAGTCATCTCCCTATTATCTGAAGGTTCTGACTGACCTGTCAGGCGGAGAAAGTGTGGATACCTTCGGAAGCTTTGACTGGGGTCATACTGCCAGTCTCGGTACTCTTTCCCTTCTCATGACTCAGGATATCCTTACCTCAGGAGATTACAAGCAGGCTTTGGATTCCCTGGATGATGCCGCATCTTTTTTCCTTGATATGGAGAAAAAGCAGGGCTACGGACTTCCCTATGCCTCAAGTACTCTTTCATCCACCGATTCTTCAAAAGGATACCTGTGGGGATCAAATTCCTTTGTCCTTGATAATGCCATGGTATTTGCATATGCATATCTGAAGACCGGGAACGGGGATTATCTGAATGCTTCAATCTCCGCCATGGATTATATCCTCGGTAAAAACGCCAACGATTACTCATATGTCACGGGTTACGGTTCACACAGTGCCATGTATCCTCACCACCGCTTCTGGGCAAATCTGATCGACGACAGTTTCCCAATGGCACCTGCCGGAGTCCTTGTGGGTGGTCCCAACAGCGGTATGCAGGATCCCTGGGTGAGGGGCATGGGATGGAAGAAGGGAACGATCCCTCCGGCAAAATGTTACCTCGATCATATAGAGGCATACTCTGCCAATGAGTGCGCCATCAACTGGAATGCGCCTCTTGCGTGGATGACTGCGTTCATAGCAGGCAATACTGAAGGCATAGTTCCGGGGCTTTACGGACTGTCCGCACCTTCAGGCGGAAATATGACCGCGGTCAGTCCTTCACAGACCGGAGGGGTTCAGGGACAGACGGCAGCAACACAGGGGCAGAGCGGTTCCGGTCAGACACCGGTGACGGCAACAACGGCTTCGGATAATGTTCCGGCGGGCAACTCCGATGCAGGTGTACATTCTTCAGGCAGTGAAAGCAGCGATATGGCAGGTGTCCTCAAGGCTGCCATAATCGTGTTCGGCGTCGTTGCCATTGTGATCCCCACCGAGATATTCATATACAAAATGGTAAAGCTTAAGAAAGGTGAAGGGAATGAAAAGGATAAATAATTGCTTTATTTATCCCGATATTTGCTTTATGTCTTTTTACGCTTGAACAGAATGGGATTTAATTGTAAAATGCCACTTCGGGGGTACTACACTTTGGGTACATTTTTTACAGGAAAAACGTTTTTCAAATTTAAGAGAGCATGCGCAGGCGGTGTGCTCTTTTTTGCGTTGAGTTCAGTGAATGTGATGATGCTTTCCGGCTGCGCGGAGACTGCCGAGCAGGATAACATGGTCATTCTCTTTGACGAAGAGACCATTACCGAAGTTGCCGGAAATCTTCCTGCCGAGTATGCGGATGTGGTCTCCACTACGTCGATCTCATGCAGGTATCAGACTGCAGTCACTCAGGATCTTGCATTTGATATAGAAAGAGCCAAGATCAGCACCGTGTACGTCACTGCCGGGGAGAGTGTGAGAAGAGGGCAGCTCCTCATATCCATAGAGACCAATACGGATATCGAGGCTGAAAGGGCAGAGCTCCTGTATCAGATTCAGAGACTTAACCTTCTTAAGGAAAAAACACTTAACCAGAAGGATTATGATATCAGACTTGCCGAGTTCAATTCGGCAATGGGACCGGATCCCACTTCCAGAGAGGCTAAAGAGGCCCTGGAGGATACACTCAAAGAGATCGATGATAAATACTATTTCACTCTGCAGGGCTATGACGATGATATAGCCATTGCAAATCTCAAGCTCTATAATCTCGATGCCAATAATGTGGATCACAATATTTACGCAGGAATGGACGGTATTGTTGAATATCTCAGGGACGGACTGGAAGGTTCCCAGACTGTTATAGGGAGAACGGTCATAACCCTGAAGGATCCCACCGACATGTACTTCTATCTCTCCGATATCTCTCAGGCTTCGTATTTTGAAGAAGGACAGGAAGTGGTGATCAACGTATCCGGCGGTCAGGGTCTCCAGTATGAGGCGATACCCGAGATGTCTGCAGACGGACAGAGCCTGAGGTTCATACTCAGCGGAGATGACGCGGCTTCCGTATCCGTATCGGAAGGCACCAGCGGTTCCATAGTCCTTGAACTCGGGAGAAGGGACAATGTTCTCTGTGTTCCCAAGGCAGCGGTCCATAAGGCCGGCGATATCTGCTATGTATACGTGGTGGAGGATGACGGCTACAGGCGTTACAAGGAAGTTGAAATCGGCCTCGAGGGCGATGAACGTATCGAGATTATATCCGGACTTGAAGCCGGAGACATGGTTGCGGTGAATTTCTGATGATAAAAAGATTCGGAAAATTCAATAAGATAAAGAAGCTGACCTGTATGGGACTTGCGGCTCTCATGCTCACCAGCGGATGCGGTCAGGAGACTGTCGAAAGGCAGGAGATAGAACTGATCGATCCCGTCTCTACAGCCAATATCAATGAGAGGGTTGCAAGAAGGACCATCTATGATTACGAGGTTATCGAGGGCAATGTGTTCCCCATCGTTACCGAGTATCCTGCAGGCGTCGGGATGAAGACTGCCGATATCGGCTTTTTCCCCGGACAGAGAGTGGGAAGGGGAAGCGTCCTTTTCAGCGGCGATATGCAGGATTATCTTGCCCAGGAGGAAAGCCTCAGGGATTCCATCGACAATCTTGTCATCACATATGCTGAGAACAGAAGAGTCAATGAACTGAAGCTTAAGGAATACGGATACTTCATAGACAGCAGACTCCGTGACTGCCCGGATGATTCTCCCATCAGAGTCATCGTACAGAGAGTCATGTTCGAAAGAGACCTTCTTGAACAGAACATGGAGAGCGATGAAGAGGTCTATGAACTGGACCTCATGCATTATAACGACCTTCTCTACAGGCTTACGGTCAACGAGGCCAAGAGAAAGGTGCTGTCCGGCATGGCCGGAACGGTCGTAGCTGTATCCAATGCAGCTCCCGGTGCATGGATATCAGAGGGGACCAATGTAGCCGCGGTTACAGACGGCAAGAGCTTCAACATCCTCGCAACATATAAATCAGCAAAGCTTATGTCCTCTGCCGAAGAATACTATGCGATGGTCGACGGCAGGAGATATGATGTCACATATATTCCCTATTCTGCCACTGAGATCAGTGCTCTTAAAGCCTCCGGAAGAGAAGTCTATTCGGTTTTCGAGATAGACGATCCCGAAGGAAATGTAAAACCCGGACAGAAAGTTTCAATCGTAATAATCTACAGCCGCAAGGATAATACCCTGTCGGTATCAAGAGACGCTGTTCACAGAGATGACGGCGGATATTATGTTAACCGCATCACCGGCGACAAGGTATATATCACAAGAGGTATCACCGACGGAATGTTCGTGGAGATCCTTGACGGACTTGAGGAAGGCGAAGAGGTGATGATCGATACATACTCCGAAGCTCCCGAGAATGTGGTTACCATCGGAAGAGGAGATTTCTTCGTAAGATATGAAGGAACCGGATACTTAAGCTATCCGGATATCACAAATGTGATCAATGATGTGAAATACGGAACTGTTACCCTGGTCAAAAAGAATGTGGTCCAGGGTCAGAGGGTAAGACGCGGTGAGGTCATAGCCTACGTATCCGTCGCTCCCAATAACGTAACTCTCGAAGAACTCACCCTCAGACTCGCAAGACTGGGTGAGAGAAGGGACCAGGCGCAGGCTGCGGTTGACGATCCCAACACCGAGTATCTTGACAGCGATGTAAGAGAACGGCTCAGGAATGCCGTGTCTTCACTGGACAGACAGATCCTTTCCGTATCGGAGCAGATCCTCGATCTTCAGAATGCATACAATGTCACTGCCTTTTATGCTCCCTGCGACGGAGTTGTCGGATATATGACCGAGCTCAGCGACGGCGCCGTTCTTCAGAATAATGAACGCATTGCCACCGTTGCAGCCATCTCATCGGAATATCTGTATGCACAGAATGAAACGGGTATCCTTCTCTACGGTATGGAGCTTACCGGCTCTTATGAGAATCCCGTTACCAAAGAGGTTGTGGAATTCCCGCTTAGTGTAGCCAGCGTATCCTATGGTGCCATAGGTCCCGACCTCGCATCCGATCAGGTTTATCTCAAGCCTCCTGCAGGAAATGTTATCCCCGGAGGAGCACATGATACATCTGCGGAATTCTCGGCTGCCATCCCTTCGGGACAGGCAGTGAACGTCACGAACCCATGGGAGGCATGGCAACAGCAGCAGGCTCAGGCCAACGCCGCCAAGGGACAGGCTTACAAGGTGACGGGATATACGGAATACGAGACGGACGTTGTACTCGTTCCCGCCAAGGCTGTAACATTTGTGGACAAGCAGGCGTACGTGATGGTGTTCGAAGACGGGCAGTATGTACGCAGAGGCTTTGTTGCCGGAGGAGGATATCCTGCCAGAACAGTGACCATAGACTCTATACCCTATGTCTGGGCTATAGAGGGAATAGATGAAGGAACGGTGGTAGTTTACTGATGCTTTTTCTGGAACTTCAGAAAATAAAAAATAAGAAATGGATGTTCGCATGTCTCCTTCTCGGAGCTGTGCTGCTCTTTGCCTCGGCTGTAAGCTTTCCCATATACAGGACTGCGGTTCTTGACAGGATGCTTGATGACCAGTTCTCCGAGAGCTATACCGAAAACGGTGAATGGCCAATGCAGATGAAGTTCTATTTCCAGGTTGGTAAATCGGGAAATATGAGCGGTCTTGCGTCCAAGGAAGAGGGAGTGCGCTCTGCTTATTCTTCCATAGGGGTGCCTGAGTACAGGACCATATATTACTATTCCACCATAGGTACCGAAGCCGAGCCCGAGCTTTCCAGAGGAGAGGATGCCGAGATTTCACTCAGAGTTGCCATGCTCACGGATCTTGATCAGCATATAGATATTATTGACGGTACTCTCTGGCAGGATGAAGACCCTGGCGACAGCACTCTTGATGTCATTGTAAGTGAGGAAACCTTCCTTGCTTCCGAAATGATAATCGGTGATGTATTTGCCTTTCCGCTCCTTTCCCCTAATGTAAAGGATCCCATCAGGCTTCGTGTCGTGGGTGTATTTGATGTATCTGATCCTTCTGACAGTTACTGGCAGAAGGATACCAGAATGTTCACTAATACCATCTTTGTAAGATCCGATCAGTTTCTGGACTATTTTGTCAATAATCCCGACAGACCCAAATTTTCAATTAACTGTAATATCTATGATCAGTTTGATTATATGTCCGTGGATGCTTCGGAAGCTGCCGATATCTCCGCTGCCACTGACAGATATCTTAACGGACAGTATGGTCCGCTCACAAGCCGTCCGGGATTTATGGATGTGCTTGACAAGCATGAGTCATCCAGAAGAAGGATCTCCGTATCCCTGCTTTTGCTCGAGATACCTCTTTTATTGCTGCTCGCAGCCTTTATTCTGATGATATCCGGACAGCTCTATTCCATGGAAGAAAACGAGATCTCCATGTATAAGAGCCGTGGAGCATCCTCGGGTCAGATCTTTATCCTGTATCTTCTGCAGAGTGTGATCATAGCTGTGATAGCAAGCTGTATCGGAGTTCCCATAGGAATGTTTGTGTGCAGGGGACTCGGAAGTGCCAGTTCCTTCCTTGAATTCGGCATAAGAAGAGAGCTTGATATCAGATTTACCGAGGAAGCCTTCATGTATGCGCTTGTTTCGGCAATCGTATGTATCATGATCATGACACTGCCGTCCATCGGAGCTTCCAGGCTTACCATAGTCGGTGCAAAGCGCGGTGGTGCCAAGGGCAAGAAGGCCCTCTGGGAAAAATTCTATCTTGATTTCCTTTTCCTTGGGATATCGATCTACGGATATTACAATTTCTCACACCACACCAATGACCTTCTTGAAAGTGCACTTAAGGGCGAGTCGCTGGATCCGCTTCTCTATTTTTCATCATCGCTCTTTATACTGGGTGCGGGAATGCTTCTCATCAGGCTCAGACCCCTTATCGTTAAGGGAGTATTTTTCCTTGGAAAGAGATTCTTCAGACCTGCATCTTACGCAGCTATGCTTGAGAGCATAAGGAGTGCCCGCTCACAGCAGTACATATCCCTCTTTGTAATACTTACCGTGGCTCTCGGAATGTTCGATGCGGTTTCGGCAAGAACGATCCTCGAGAACTCACTTGCAAATACTTCGTATATCGACGGAACCGATATCAGATTCCGTGAGATATGGTATGACAATTCATCCTCAAGACAGTTCGATCCCAGTATCGAGTTCAAATATTATGAGCCGGATTATTCGGACTATGCAGGCTTTACCAAGTTCACCGACGGATATACCAGGGTATATCTGGAGGACGGTTATCTTAAGAACGGTTCAAGCGGAAGAGATGTGGTCAGCATAATGGGTATCCATACCAAGGAGTTCGGTACCATTACCGACGTGGATGATTCACTGCTGAACACTCCCTACAGGCAGCTTCTCAATGATCTTGCACTTGCTCCCAAGGGTGTTCTTCTTTCTGCCAATTTCAGGGATTCCATGGGAATGGCGATCGGAGACAGGATTACATTCTATGACAAAAACAGCAGCTCTGCCGATGCGACAATAGTGGGATTCTTTGAATACTGGCCCGGTTACGAGCCTGTGAGCAGGGAGATAAATGCTTCCGGCGATATTGTGGAGACTTCCAATTATATGATCGTGGCCAACTATTCCTTTGTCCGTAAGAAGTTCGGTCTTCAGCCCTATTACGTATGGATGGGGCTTTCAGAGGGAGAAAGTGCTGACGGATTCTATGAGTGGGTAGCCGAATCCGGAACGCCCCTTACCTATATGTCCGACAGGACCAAGGATCTTGAGAAGACCGTTGAGGATCCACTGCTTCAGGGAATGAACGGAATCCTTACCATGAGCTTTATCGTAATGCTTATCTTGTGTGCAGCCGGATATCTCATTTACTGGGTTCTTTCCATCAAGGCGCGTGAGATGATGTTGGGCGTGCTCAGGGCTATGGGTCTCCATTCCACAGAGATGATAGGAATGCTTTCCGTGGAACAGGCTATATGCGGACTTTATTCCGTTATTGCCGGAGCGGCGGTCGGATTTATAGCTTATACGCTTTTTGTTCCCATGCTGCAGACGGCATATTCATCATCGGCTCAGGTGCTTCCTCTTGTGATGATAAGGGAGCCTTCCGATATGGTGAAGCTTTTCGTTTCGATAGGACTCATGCTCATCGTGAGCATCTTCGTACTTACCATAATAATCAAGAAGCAGAACATGATCAGAGCTCTGAAGCTCGGAGAGGAGTGATATGGGATCTTCCGTAGTGATAAAGGATGTCACCAGGGATTTCCAGACTCCCGGTGGAAAGGTTTCGGTGCTCAAGGGCATTACCTGCAGTATTGAAGCGGACACCATGTGCATACTCAGGGGAAAATCCGGTTCCGGAAAGACCACTCTTCTGAATATGATCGGTGCACTTGATGATCCCACCACAGGCACCATACTGATAGACGGAAAGAGCAGTACCGGAATGTCGGCAAGGGCCAGGGAGAACATGAGGAGAAGACAGCTGGGATTCGTATTCCAGTCGGTAAGCCTCATCCCTTCCATGAATGCCATTCAGAATGTGATGTTTTCCATGAGAATGGCAGGCAGTAAGGAGAACATGGAAAAAAGGGCGATGGAGGTGTTGTCCCTCGTGGGACTTTCCAACAGAATGACACATATGCCCCAGGAGATGTCCGGAGGCGAACAGCAGAGAGTTGCGATCGCAAGGGCTCTTGCCCACAGACCTAAGCTGATACTGGCCGATGAGCCTACAGCGGAACTTGATTCCGGCATGGCTGCCCAGGTTACAAGGCTTTTTAAACAGATCTCAGAAGAACAGCATGTTACGGTCATAATGACAACCCACGATGTAGGACTCATGGGAGCAGGAGACCAGCTCATAGAACTTAAGAACGGACGCATAGAGGGAAGCGATGCGGCAGAATGAATCACCTGACAATATCATACCAGTAAGCGGCGGGACGCAGACGGCCGGGCAGGTTGTGCAATATGCCGAAGAACCGCAGCAGGAAGTTGCAGGCGCTCGGACCGTGGATGCAGCAGGCGTTCAGGCGGGTGTAAATGCCCTGGCCATGGATGCAGCAGGCGTGCAGGCGGGCGTAAATGCCCTGGCCATGGATGCAGCGGATGCACAGGTGGCAGATGGCGCAGAGACTGATGCGAGTGGAATCACGGGTGTTCAGCCTGCGGAAGCCGATGGCAGCGGGCAGGATGAAGAGCAGAATGCACAGACCGGCGACGAACCCGAATACATGATAGACGCAGAGGGGCTTGTCAAGATCTACAAGACCAAGGAAACAGAGGTTCTGGCTCTTTCCGGGCTGGACCTTAAGATACAAAAGGGAGAGTTTACCGCTCTGATAGGCAATTCGGGATCGGGTAAATCCACCTTCCTTAACATGATCGGAGGACTGGATGTTCCGAGTGCCGGCAAGCTCTATGTCGGCGGCAAGAATCTTTTCCGCATGACAGAGCGTGAGAGGGTCAGATATAAGAGGGATACCGTAGGCTTTGTATGGCAGAATAACGCAAGAAACCTGTTCCCCTACCTTACCGCCATAGATAATGTATGCATCCCGATGCGTATCAGCGGTCTGAGACATAAGAAGCAGAAAGCAGAGCATCTGCTGGAGCTTGTGGGGATGATCAATCACCGGAACGACAGACTGGGAACTCTTTCCGGAGGAGAGCAGCAGAGGATAGCGATAGCCATTGCACTGGCCAACTCGCCGGGGCTTCTTCTGGCGGACGAGCCCACAGGATCGGTTGATGAACGTACCGGAGACCAGATCTTTGAGATCTTTACCAAGCTTAATGAATCAGGTCAGACGATCCTTGTGGTAACCCATGATCTTGCTCTTTCCAGAAAGGTCCGAAGGGTTGTGGCGATCAGGGACGGGCGTATCAGTTCCGAGAGGATCCTTAAGGAGAGTTTTGCCGACAGACTCAAGGAATCAGGGGTTGATTGGAGAAACGAAGAGACCCAGGAGGAATACGTGGTGGTCGACAAAGCGGGAAGACTTCAGCTTCCGGCAGATATGATCGAGAAACTCGGAGGCAGTGTAGGCAGACTTGTGGTTACATATGAGGATGGGCAAATTAGACTAAAGAATCCGGCCTCTGATCCAAAAAAGTAAAAAATGATTGTCAAGATGCACAAAAGATATAATTAGTAATTGACTTTTCATTGGTTTTTTGCATAAAATCAATTGTGAAAAAGCAAAAATTAACTAGATTTAATTATTGTCAACAAATATAATGAAACCTATGAGAAACGGTACAAAAAAATTAATAGGCACTATTGTTTTCTGCGGAGCTTTCGCAGGTGTATGCGCTCTTCTTAACCTTCGCGGTAAGGAAGACTACAGTGAAAAGTATGCGGGATATGATCTTACTTCCGACGTAACCGGTCTGGAAAGGGAGGGGACATATACAGGTTACCTTCACGAGCATGAAGGAGCTACATATCCCGGCAAGACGGTAGATATCGATATTTTCGATTTTACCTCTGAAGGCGGCGATGTTGAGGTTGTTGCCAATTACCACGACGAGTCACAGGTGCTTTTCACCGATAACGAGTCCGTGGTTACTTTTAATGTAGATGTTCCTGAGAGCGGATACTATTATGTAAAGATGGACTACCTGATTCCTGAGTCCAGAGGCGTCGCTGCCGAGAGAAGCATCTATATTAACGGAGAGCTTCCCTTCACCGATGCCGGCAATCTTACCTTCACCCGTATCTGGACAGATGGCGGTGAGATTAAGGTTGACAATCAGGGCAATCAGATCAGACCTACCCAGGTTGAGATCTATGACTGGCAGTCTTCTTATTTCAGAGATGATATGGGATATATCTCAGATCCCTATACATTCTATTTTGACAAGGGTTCACAGACCATCAGCCTCGGAGCTGAGAACGAACCCATGTACATCAAGGCACTTTCACTTGAACCCGTAAAGCCCATTCAGTCTTATGACCAGTATATAGCATCCGTTCCTTCGGCTTCCGACGGTTCGGATTACATACAGGTTGTACAGGGCGAGGATTCTGTCCGCCGTTCCGAATCTTCACTTTATGCGAAGTATGACAGATCGTCACCCACCACCCAGCCTTACAGTGTCACCAGCACCGTTCTTAATTACACCGGCGGTGAAGCGTGGAGATCATACGGCCAGTGGATAGAGTGGGAGTTCGAGGTTCCTGAAGACGGATATTACAATATCACCATCAAGGGACGTCAGAATTATCAGAGAGGTCAGGTCTCCTGCCGTGCCGTATACATCGACGGCGAGATTCCTTTCGAAGAGGCCGGAGTTGTTTCCTTCCCTTATGATAATGACTGGAATACCGTAACCCTTGCCGATGCAGACGGTAACAAGTACAGTTTCTACCTTACCAAGGGAACTCACACCATCAAACTTGAGTCGGTTCTCGGAAGCGTAGGACCTATTATTGAAGAACTCGAGGATTCAACCTACAGACTCAACCAGATCTACAGAAAGATCCTCGTTTATACCGGAGCAAATCCTGACCAGTACAGAGACTATCGTATACAGGATAACTATCCGGAAGTCATCTCTGCGATGGAGCTTGAGTACAGAAGACTTTATAAGCTCATCGATGAGTATGTTGAATACACCGGACAGAAGGCAGACAATATAGCATCTGCACAGACCATCGCCCAGCAGCTTGAGCGTTTCTGTGAGAAGCCCGGCAAGATCACTCACGAGTTCATCGCATTTAAGGACAATATCACAGCACTTGGTACTGCAATGCTCAACATGAGCGATACCAAGATGGATGTTGACTACATCGTCATCTCCGGAACGAATGCAACTGTCAAGGCTGACAAGGCATACTTCTGGAACAAGGCAGTTCATGAGATCAAGAGTTTCTTCGCATCCTTCGTTGTAGACTACAACTCAGTCGGTGATGTATACGAAGGCGGAAACAGGAGCGATACCATCAAGGTCTGGGTTACCACCGGACGTGACCAGGGTACCATCCTTAAGACCATGATCGATGATACATTCACTCCCGAAAGCGGCATCAAGGTCAACGTGGAGATAGTTGATCCCACAGCGCTTCTGAATGCGGTTCTTGCAGGAAGAGGTCCCGATGTTGTTCTTTCAGTAGGAGCTGACCAGCCTGTCAACTATGCACTGAGAAATGCATCCGTAGATATCACACAGTTCGACGGATGGCAGGATGTGCTCAGCCACTACTCAGCAAGTTCCTATGAACAGTACAGGCTCGGCGACGGAATCTATGCGGTTCCCGAGCAGCAGACCTTCAATGTTATGTTCTACAGAAAGGACGTACTTGATGAGCTCGGACTTCAGCCGCCCAACACATGGCAGGAGCTCATAGAGATGCTTCCCACCATTCAGGGTAATAACCTTTCAATAGGTATTCCCAGTGCGGCAGGTGCAAGTGCAGCGGCAGCTTCAACAACAGCAGTTGCATCCAATGCTCCGGACCTTTCGCTTTACTTCACACTCCTGTTCCAGTACGGAGGTGATATGTACAACGCCGAGGGCACCAAGACAACGGTTGATACCGAGGCAGGTGTTAGAGCATTTGATGATTACCTCAAGTACTTTAACGACTACGGACTTCCTGTTATCTACGATTTCGTAAGCCGTTTCCGTTCCGGCGAGATGCCTATAGGAATATGTGCTTACTCCGTTTATAACACCCTCATGGTATCTGCACCCGAGATAAAGGGACTTTGGGACTTCACCCTTATCCCTGCAACGGTCAGAACAGATGCCAACGGTAATGAATATCTCGACAGATCCGATTTCATAACCGGTAACTGTACGATGATGATTGCCACCGACGACGAACAGGTTAAGCTTAATTCCTGGGAGTTCATGAAGTGGTGGGCAGAGCCCGAGACACAGGTCAGATTCGGACGTGAGATCGAGGCACTCCTCGGTTCCTCCGCAAGATATGCGACTGCTAACAGAGATGCGTTCTCACAGCTCTCATGGAGCTATAACGACATCCGCGTTCTCAATGAGCAGTGGGATTCAACAGTCGGAATCAGAGAGGTTCCCGGAGGATACTACACCGGACGTCATATCGCCAACGCCTGCAGAAAGGTTATTAACGAGAAAGAAGACAGCCGTGAGACCATCATTGACTACTCGATACTCATTAACGATGAGATAGACAGAAAACGTAGAGAGTTCGGACTTCCTGTATACGGAGAATATTAACAGATGTCACAATTTTTAAATGATTACATTAAAGTAAAAAAGCATAATTTCAGGGTGGGGGTTAAGAAGGCCCGTATTTCCAAGAACTGCTATCTTTTCCTCGCCCCGTATGCGATCATATTCACGATGTTCTTTGTCATGCCGGTCGTGATATCGATCTTCTTCAGCTTCACGTATTACAACATACTGGAAGCTCCGAGATTCATAGGCGTACAGAACTACATATCGCTTTTCCTTGAGGACGACATATTCCTGATATCGATCAAGAATACCTTTATGATAGCGATCCTCACCGGACCGCTCGGTTATATAGGCTCATTCCTTTTTGCCTGGCTGATAAACGAGCTTCCGAGATGGGTACGAAGCGTTGCAGTCGTTATATTCTACGCTCCTTCCATCGCAGGTAACTGTTACGTCATCTTCTCCGTATTCTTCAGAGGCGACTCCTACGGTCCTGTAAATGCGTTCCTGATGAACTGGGGTTTCATCGATACTCCGATACTGTTCTTCACCAATCCCGCATGGATGCTTCCGATATGTATGATCGTCATCCTGTGGATGAGCCTCGGAGCAGGATTCCTTTCATTCGTAGCAGGTCTTCAGGGCGTTGATAAGTCCCAGTACGAAGCAGGTTACATGGACGGTATCAAGAACAGATGGCAGGAACTGTGGTACATCACACTTCCCAATATGAAGCCCATGCTGATGTTCGGTGCGGTCATGTCCATAACCCAGGCGTTCGGCGTATGTGACGTCACCATGGCACTGTGCGGATATCCTTCAACGGACTATGCTGCAAGAACTATAGTAACTCACCTTTTCGACTACGGTTTCAGCAGATTCGAAATGGGTTATGCATGCTCCATCGCAACTATATTGTTCCTGATTATGATACTCTGCAACAAAGCAATACAGTCATTCCTGAGCAGGGTAGGTACCTGATATGTCAAATACGACCAATAACACAACAGAAAACAAAAACTTAGAATTAGAGAACGGCGAAGTGATGAACGAAGAGATTCGCGAGACAACTGAAGCTGCTGTGGATGAGCTGTATGTGCCGGATGATTATTTCTCCGAAGAGGCTCCTGCAGCTGAGGAAGAAACCGCAGCTGTGGCAGAAGAGGCAGCAGCTCCCCTTGAGCCGCTTATCCAGAAGAAGCCGGATAAGAAGAAAAAGAAGGACGAAGATGATGATATGTCTTATCATAAGCCGATCATCAAGCGTCGTAAGCCCAACCGAAGCATAGCCGGAGATATCTTCCTGTATATCTTCCTCATACTGGTGGCGATGCTGATGTTCTTCCCCATCGTATATGCGGTTGAATCTGCACTCAAGCCTTTGGATGAGCTTTATAAATTCCCTCCGAAGATCTTCGCTCAGAATCCTACGCTGGACAACTTCTCCGATCTCTTTGTTACCCTTTCAAAATCATGGGTTTCCTTCGGAAGATATCTGTTCAACACCGTATTCATTACTTTCGCGGGAACTGCAGGACACCTTTTCCTCGCATCAATGGCAGCATTCGTGCTTGCTAAGTATGAATTCCCCGGCGGAAAGACATTCTTCAAGATCGTAACCGTTGCAATGATGTTCACCGGATATGTAACCGGTATTCCTAACTACATCATTATGAGTAAGCTCGGAATGATCGATACATATTGGTCAATCATCATTCCTGCGTTCGCATCACCTATGGGACTTTTCCTTATGAAGCAGTTCATGGAAGGACTTCCCACATCACTGATCGAAGCTGCCAAGATAGACGGAGCTACAGAGTGGTGCGTATTCTCCAAGATCGTAATGCCTAATGTTAAGCCTGCATGGCTGACACTTATCATATTCTCGGTTCAGGCACTTTGGAACAACAGAGCATCAACGCTCATCTATTCCGAGGAAATGAAGACACTGCCTTATGCAATGCAGCAGATTCAGGCAGGCGGTATCGCCAGAACAGGTGAGGCTGCAGCGGTTCTTGTAGTACTTATGGTCGTACCTATTGCAATATTCATATTCTCAGAGAGCCAGATACTCGAAACCATGGCTTCTTCCGGATTGAAGGATTGATACTTATGAAAATGTTCCGTTTTAAAAAGTTAAATAAACTCGGCGCGGTTATCGCCGCAGCAGCTATCGGAATAATGTCTGTTCCAATGGCTGCGCAGGCTTCTGCGATCGATCACAGAAGTTATACATATATCTACGATTACTGGGAGGATGTTCAGGATTGTCCTGATGTCTATGATGTATATGGGGTTTTCACATCAACCGAACTCCAGCTGGATACCAAGCTTTCCAGTCCCAGCGGATTGTTTGTGTACGGCGATCAGATATATCTGGTTGATACCGGCAATAACCGTATACTCGTACTTGAGAAGGATGATGAACTTGGCCTCAAGGTTGTGAGAACCATTGATTCCATTAAGTATGCACCCGGACCTTCCACATTTAACGGCCCTACCGATGTTGCGGTATCGGATGATGGCAATATTTTCATAGCAGATAAGAATAATAACCGAATACTGAAGGTTGACCAGAATCTGAATTACATCATGGAATTCGGTCTTCCCGATGATTCGTCACTTCCCAAGGATGCAGTGTTCTTCCCCAATAAGCTTGTTGTTGATACTGCTGAGAGAGTGTATTGCATAGCAGATAACATCAACAAGGGTCTTCTTAAGTATGAAGCTGACGGAACCTTCTCGGGATTTGTAGGCGCTACCAAGGCCGCATACGACTGGTATGATTATCTCTTCAAGAGATTCGCTACTCAGGAACAGCTTGACCGTATGCAGAACGATGTACCTACAGAGTATGACAATATCTACATGGATTACGAAGGATTCATCTATGCCTGCACAGGTAAGGTTGAGCCTGATGATCTGGATGCGGGAACGGTTGATGCCGTAAGAAGACTTAATCTTCTCGGCAATGACATTCTTGTAAGAAACAGTGACATCCCCGTCTACGGAGATCTCTACTGGGGATCTGCCGGAGGTTATTCGGGACCTTCATATTTCTCTGATGTCACTGCAATGGATAATGACATTTTTGTATGTCTGGACAGAAACCGTGGAAGACTTTTCGGATACGATGATCAGGGACGCATGGTCTTCGCATTCGGCGGAAACGGTAATATGGATGGTTACTTCAGACGTCCTATTGCAATAGAGCATCTCGGATATGATCTTCTCGTACTTGACGCAACAGATTGTTCCATTACCTATTTCGTTCTTACCGAGTTCGGACAGGATATATATGCTGCCATTGATCTCTTTGATGACGGTGAGTACGAAGCATCCGGTGAGGCTTGGCACAGGGTCCTTGCTCAGGATGGCAACTATGATCTTGCTTATATCGGAATAGGCCGTTCACTCCTTCGCCAGGAGCAGTACAAAGAGGCCATGAAGTATTTCGAACTTAAGTATGATGATGATAACTACTCAAAGGCTTTCAAGCAGTACCGTAAGGAATGGGTACAGAGTCATCTCTTCATCACCATCTTTGTACTTCTTCTTGTACTTATGATCCCTCTTTCAATCGATAAGTATAAGGATATGCAGGTGGAGATAGCTACATCCGATGTTTTCAGATTCCCGGATCCCGAGGATAACATGACCAGAGCGGAGATCAAGGAATATCATAAGAAGCTTAGACAGGAAGCAAAGGAAAGAGAAAAGGCCAAGAAAGAAGCACGTAAGAACAGCAGATTTTGACCTAAACTGAAGAGAAGAAAGATATGGCAGAAATAAAAATCGCAAACAACAACATACTGAGCAGTATCGGGGGATGGTTCAAGAATACCTTCAATGCCAAGTATTGGGATTCACTCAAATTCTCGCTTTACTGTCTTACCCATCCGCTTGACGGCTTCTGGGATCTTACTCATGAGAAGAGAGGAACCTATGCTGCTGCGAATACTATATTATTCCTCACATGTTTTGTCAGGATAATGCAGCTTAAGTACACCAGCTTCCTGTTTATCAGAGTATATTGGGAAGAGCTTAACATTTTCCTTTATATAGCGAGTATCGT
Source organism: uncultured Lachnospiraceae bacterium (assembly GCA_902761225.1). Lineage (GTDB taxonomy): Bacteria > Bacillota > Clostridia > Lachnospirales > Lachnospiraceae > AC2028. The sequence continues at coordinate 41,795 of CACWJQ010000017.1, forward strand.
TTTCCCGCTCGGACTATTTGTTGTAGGAAACTGGGCAACCACGACACTGTTTGATGGTAAAGGCAGACTTGGGCAGGTATACATCGGAGTGTGTTACGGACTTACACCTTATCCCCTGGTCCAGGTACCGCTCATGGTGATCAGTAATATGGTCACGAATGATGAAGCAGAGTTCTATACCGTATTGTCAGCATTGTCTCTTGTATGGTGTGCATTACTGATAATCGCCGGAATGGGACAGATTCACGAGTTCTCCGGCGGCAAGAATATCCTGTTTATGATCTTTTCGCTTTTTGCGGTACTGGTCATGATATTCCTTCTGCTTATGTTCTTCAGTATGATCACACAGGGAATAGCTTATTTCTATTCGCTTTACAGAGAGTTCATGTTCAGAATGTAGCGTTTATGTTTCAGATGTAGGTTTTTTGACCGAATATAAAAATTATTTAGAAATCGGACCGGAGCATTCATGAGAAAAAGAAGTGCAGAACAAAAAAGAGAGACCAGAAACGAGATCCTTAAGACTCTCAAAGGTTTTATAGTACCTGCGATAATTTTCGCCATTATCGCTGCGTTTGTGATCTTTGTTGTCAAGTATCAGCAGGTTGAGGAAGAAGAGCAGGTCATACCTGTAAATGCGTATGCCGGTGACGGTAAGGCCATAGTTCTTGAGGATGACCAGATCCGTTTTACCATGGATCCCGCTACCACTTACTTCACTGTTGAAGTTAAGGCTACAGGTAAGATATGGTCTTCAATCCCCGATGATGTTGAGACAGATACCATCGCTATGAGCTCTGAGAAGGGACGCATCAGGTCCACACTCGGTGTTACATATTCCGATGATATCGGTGCTGAGGTTCCCCTTAACAACTATACCTACAGCATTGAGAACCAGACATTCGATGTTGAGACTGACGGACAGTCTGTAACCGTTCATTATTCTGTAGGTAAAGCTCAGAAGGAATTCGTCATTCCTCCTGTTTGCAGAGAAGAGGAATTCAACGCGATCATTGCACTTGCTGATCAGACCCAGTCCAATATGATCAAGCAGTATTACAAGAAGTATGACATCAATAACCTTGGCAAGAAGGATGACAAGGATGCACTTCTTGAGAGATATCCTTCACTTGAGAATGGAGTTCTGTATATCCTCAGAGATAATGCAACCGATGCGATTAAGGGAAAGCTTCAGGGTATCTTCGAAGAACTCGGATATACTTATGACCAGTTCCTCCTTGATAAGGAACTCGATGCTTCGGCAGCTACCAACGATAATCCCATATTCAATATCGATATGAGATACAGGATCGAGAACGGTGATCTTGTTGTTGAGATCCCTTACAGCTCTATCCAGTATCCCAAGGAGCGTCCCATGCTCAGCATCGATGTACTTCCTTTCTTCGGTGCAGGCGGACGTGATGATGAAGGATTCCTCTTCGTTCCCGAAGGAAGCGGAGCTCTTATAAAGTTCAACAACGGCAAGATATCTCAGAGTAACTATTATGCGAATATGTACGGCTGGGATATGTGCCACCAGAGAGATGCAGTGGTTCACAATACCGCTACCGCATTCAACACCTTTGGTGTTTCGAACGGCAATGATTCCTTTATCTGTATCATTGAGGGCGGTTCTTCATACGCTGCTGTAGAGGCGGATGTAGCCGGAAGATTCAACAGTTACAATTTCGTAAATGCTGAGTACGGAGTTCTCGAGAGAGAGCAGTTCGATGTAGGAAGCGTTTCAAACAGCCAGGTTTATGTATATCAGGAGTTCCTGCCCGATGAAGTCATATCCCAGAGATATTCATTCATCAATTCCGGAAGCTATGTAGATATGGCCAAGGAATATCAGAGCTACCTTCTTGATAAGTACGGCCAGTACATCACTAAGAACAACGATACCTCAGCTCCTGTTGTTGTGGAGATCGTAGGTGCGGTTGACAAGGTCAGACAGATAGTGGGTGTTCCCGTATCGAGACCTCTTGAACTTACCACTTATGATGAAGCTAAGGAGATAGTTACCCAGCTCAATTCCGAGGGCATGGATAACATGATCATCAAGCTTACCGGATGGTGCAACGGCGGTATCAACCAGTCGATACTCAAGGATGTGGATACCGTATGGGCTCTCGGATCTTCAGGCGATCTTAAGAAACTGTGTCAGACCGCTGCTGATCTTGGATGTGAGATTTATTTCGACGGTATCACTGAATATGCATATGATTCCAATATATTTGACGGATTCTTCGCTTATGCGGATGCATCCAGGTTCATAAGCCGTGAGCTCAGTGAGCTTTTCCCTTACAGCACGGTTACTTACGGAATCAGAGAAGGACTTGACGGACACTATCTGCTTCATGAGCAGCTGATCCTTGAAATGATGGCCAAGCTTAACAAGGCTTGCGATAAGTACGGAGCTACAGGCCCCTGCTTCCAGGATGTCGGATCCGAGCTTTCCAGTGACTTCTCAAGGTCCAATCCCAGATCCCGTGAGGACGCGCTTCTGGATCAGTCAGCAGCACTCAGGGATATGAGAGATAACGGTGCCAACATCATGATAAACACCGGTAATATCTATGCGGCTGTTTACAGTAATGTCATTACCAAGATGGATCTCAGGGGAAGCGAGTATACCATACTTGATGAGTATGTTCCTTTCTATGAGCTGGCTATCCATGGATATATCACTTATACAGGAGAACCGGTTAATATCTGCGGTAATGAGACGGATGCAATCCTTGAATGTGCTGAATACGGAGCAGGCCTCAATTACAGCGTTATGGCTGAAGAGGTAGAGGCACTGCAGAAGACACTGTATCCCATGTTCTATGGCAGCTCCTTTGATGCGGTTCATGACAGGATGCTTGCTACATATACCAGATACAATAACGAGATGGGACATGTATTTGGTCAGGAGATGACAGGCCATGAGAATCTGAACGGCTTCGTATCCTGTACTGAGTATGCTGACGGTACCAGAGTATATGTCAATTACGGGTATAATGATTACAGTGCTAACGGTATCACGGTACCTGCAAGAGATTATAAAGTTGTAAAATAAAAAGGGCGATACGGAGACCCGGTTATGAAAAAGAATTTAAACGGAAAAGTAAGTGGACTTGAAAAGAGGAGAGCATGGACAGGTGTTTTGTTCTGTTCACCATTCATCATCGGCTTTATACTGTTCATGATAAAGCCCATGTTTCAGTCATTCATGATGACGTTCTGCGAGGTTCAGGTAGGCGCCGGCAAGTTTGATCTGGTATTTACGGGACTGACCAATCTGAATAAGGCCTTCAGGGTTGATCCTGATTTCTCAAGGTTCCTTCTTGAGGGATTTGCGAGGATGATAGTTTATTCGCTGGCTATCATGGTATTCTCATTCTTCGTGGCACTTGTGCTTAATCAGGAATTCCACGGCAGAGCGCTTGTAAGAGCAATCTTCTTCCTTCCCGTTATCCTTTCAAGCGGTGTTATCCTCGGACTTGAGACCAATAACTCCGTTATAGCCATGATCCAGGCTGATATTTCTGATTCCATGCAGGGTGTCAGTATCACGGTTGTTCTTGAGGACATACTGAAGACTGCCGGTGTCGGTGTAAGAGCATATGAACAGGTCTTCACTCTTATAGACAACATTTATGATATTGCACTTGCATCCGGAATTCAGATAATAGTAATGCTCTCAGGTCTTCAGACTATTCCCAAGAGTATGTATGAAGCAGCTTCCATCGAGGGATGTACTGCATGGGAGAGCCTTTGGAAGGTTACATTCCCCATGGTAAGTTCCATATTCCTTGTAAACTGGGTCTACACAATAGTCGACTTCAGTATGAGAACAGATAATGACGTTATGTCCAAGGTTTCGGATATCATGGTTCAGAACCTTAATTACGGACTCGCTTCTGCAATGGCATGGAGTTATTTCGTTATCACGATCGCGTTCCTTGCCTTAAGTTCTTTCATCATTTCCAGGAGGGTATATTATTATGAGTAATACTGCGGTGATGAGTGCACCTGCCGAGACAGGAAGAGCACAGGCTAAGCCGAAGATGTCCGTATATAAGAGAAGAAAGCTGATGACCCAGGCTGCTATCAGTATCTGCAGATTCATCCTTCTCTTCGGATTATGCTTCATGATCATACAGCCCATACTGAACAAGATCTCAGTCAGCTTTATGACAGAAGAGGATCTCTATGATCCCGTCGTTGTCAATATCCCTGCACATTTTACGACAGAGAATTACACGCTTTCAGCTGAGATCATGTCTTACAAGGAAGCATTTAAGAATTCGATGATCATATCTCTTACGATCGCTATCCTTCAGGTATCTGTATGTACTCTTGTAGGATACGGACTGGCAAGATATGATTTTCCGCTGAAGAATCTGCTGTTTGGATGCGTGCTCCTGATGATCGTCGTACCTCCCCAGGTTATCTCGACATCACTGTATTTGCATTTCAGATTCTTTGATATCTTTGGCCTTATAAAACTGATAACGGGAAATGCCATCAACCTGCGTGGTTCGGTCCTTCCGTATTATATGATGAGTGCGGGATGCATGGGACTTAAAAACGGTCTGTACATTTACCTTATCAGACAGTTCTTCCGTAACATTCCCAAGGAACTGGAGGAAGCAGCATATGTTGACGGATGCGGTACTCTTAAGACCTTCATCATCATCATGCTTCCCGACGCAAAGCCCATCCTTACATCCTGTTTCCTGTTCGCATTTGTATGGCAGTGGACTGACGGATTGTATTCCAGCATGTTCCTCGGAACTACCAAGCTTGTATCCACCTCTCTTTCAAGAATAGTCGATTCGCTCGGAGCATTCATCATGAGAGAGCTCGGTATACAGACTTCAGTATCGGTTGCATATTCCAACTGTATCCTTTCAACCGGTACACTGATGATCATTCTTCCTCTTATCATCCTGTATCTGTTTGCGCAGAGAGGCTTCGTTGAGTCCCTTGCTCAGTCAGGTATCAAGATGTAAAAAAATAGACAACACGCCGGTTAGTGTGCTATAATCATGCGTGGGTCTAAAAGCCCGATATATATCCGCAATAATGCGGCAGGTATATATTTTAAACCGACCGTTTACGGTCAAAAGGAGGATTATGAAGAGAAAGTTTTTGAACCAGATTATTGCAGTCGGCGCAACCGCAGCAATGGTTGCAGGACTTGCAGGCTGCGGCACAGGCTCAGGTGACGGAGGACAGAACCCTGACAACCCCGGCGCAGGCACCGAGACCGGTAACACCGAGAACAATGGCGGTGGAACTACCACAGATCCTGTTGAGAACAATGACAGCCCTTATGAGGTCATTACCGATGCAGACGGCAACCCCATCGACCTTGGCGGAGTTGAAGTCATCATCCGTGACTGGTGGTCAAACAATGAACTTCCCAACAACAATGATTATGAGGAAGCTCGTATCGATTACATCGATTGGTGCCAGGAGACCTACAACTTCACAGTAACCAATACTGCTATTTCAGACTGGGGCGGAGCTCCTCAGGATTTCGCAGATTACGTAATGTCCGGCGGCGATGACAACTACTATGTATTCACCATTCGTCCCGATGCAGCTACCACATCTGCTATGAACGAAGGTCTTATGTATGACCTTTCAACTCTGGATTGCCTTGATTTCGATCACAATCCTATCTTCACCAGAAACCAGATTGATGAGCTCTATTCAAACGGCGACAGCATCTATGCTATGTATGCTGCTAACAACGGTTTCTCAGAAGCAAGAGCCGGCATGTACTTCAACAAGAGAGTACTCGAGGATGCAGGTATCGATCCTAATTCCATCTATGAGATGCAGGATGCAGGAACCTGGACCTGGGACGCTTGGATCAAGATGCTTGAGACTGTAACCAGAGACATCGACAACGATGGTACCATCGACATCTACGGATGCGGTGAGAACTACGGCGATCTCATCAAGGGATTCATCTTCTCAAACGGCGGAACCGAAGTTGCTTATGACAGCGACGGAAAGTTCAGAATCGCTCTTGAGGATCCTAACGTTCTTGAAGGACTCAACATGTGTAAGGAAGTTATGGATAAGTACGATGTTCATAACGCTTATGTAAACGACGAAGCTTGGGACTTCTATAAGGAAGACTGGCTCAGCGGACATTTCGCATTCTATCCCGGACAGGTTTGGGAAGCTGACAACGTCAGACAGATGGATGACGAAGTTGGATTCGCTATTTTCCCTGTAGGACCTTCTGCTGGAAACAACTATCACTCATATGCATCAGAGAACCTTTATGTAATCCCTGCTTGCTATGATGCTGACAAGGCTTGGAAGTGCGCATTCGCTTACATGCTTTACTTCGGCGATGTACCCGGATACGAAGATTTCATCGAGAACCTCGATGGACTTAAGGCTGGATACTACAGCAAGTTCGATGACATCGAGTCCGTAGACAGCTCTGTTGTTCAGATCATCAAGACCGGCGGCTACGAGATCGGTGAGCTCGTTCCCAACCTCAGAATCGGTGAGGACTTCGAGTGGAATCTTTATGCAGGCGGCGCTGATGTATCATCTGTCATTGAAGCAACCAAGACTGCTTGGCAGACCTACATTGACGAGGCAAATGCTAAGAGATAATCTCTTACGTCATTAAAACTTATGCAGGGCGGCGCCTAAAACGCCGTCCTGTTTTTTTGAAAACTATTGGAGTGAATGTTATGGGTGAAGCAAAATTCCATCTTCCCGGTCTCAGACAGAACTATCCTTTGAACATGCTCACTATAAGCATGTATGAACAGAAACCCGAAATGTTCCGTGAAGGGGTTAAGATTGAGAGCTGCTATGGCGAGTTCCCCACATCTCTTTGGAATGGGGGGAGACCTTCATACAATGACCAGTGCTCTGCCGAATATATCGTTAATGTCATCAGAAGCCTTAATTCAAAGGGGGTATCTGTAAGACTTACATATACCAATATGACCATTAACGAGCACGAATTAAGCGATCCATACTGCAATTTCTGTCTGGATCAGCTTGCTAAGGATGAGAAGAACTGTGTCATTCTTTTTTCTCCCATACTTGAAGAATATATAAGAAATAAATATCCGAATATGAAAATAGTATCCTCTACATGTAAGAGGATTAAAGATATAGATAAGGTAAACGAGGAACTGGCCAAGCCTTATCATCTCGTTGTTCTTGATTACGATTTCAATAATGATTTCGAAGCTCTTGCCAGGATCAATGACCATCCAAGATGTGAAGTGCTGGTGAACTGTCTGTGTATTCCCAACTGTCCGAGACGCTCGGATCATTACCAGAACATAGCAGAGAATCAGAGACTTATACTTAAGAACAGGAGCATGCCTGCTGACCATCACATTCCTATCAAGCAGTGGCATTGTGAATACGGAGAGCATAACTGTTTCTATACCATCAAGGATTATAAGACATTCATCAAGCCCGAGGATGTTGTGGGAAAATACAGTGATGAGCTGGACATCCATAATTTTAAGATAGAAGGACGTACAGGTAATCTTTTCTCGCTTGTTGAGACATACAGCAATTTCCTTATAAAGCCGGAATATCAGGGACTGTTCAGGATACAGGTTCTGAATAATCTTAAGGCCAATAAGATCGTTAGTATCAATAAGCCGCTGCCTCAGAAATTCGTAATGCCCGGGGAGGTGTAAGCTTGGATAATACTGATAATAAGATATACTGGCATATACCCGGATTCTGTGCATTCAGGCTTCTCAATCAGCTGCTCATGAACATGATGAAGTCGTATCCCGAGTATTTCAACGAAGGGTATGTGATCGGATCTGCGTACGGTACATTTCCCGGAGCCATCTGGAACGGCGGAAGAGCAGTAATAGGTCTGACTCCGAAGGCACAGATACAGTCCATATTGGACATCTATAACCAGAGGAATATTCCCGTAAGGTTTACCTGGACCAATACGCTCATCGGTGAGAAGGAGTGCTATGACACATATTGCAACCTTATCATGAGGCTTGCTGATAACGGTCTTAACCAGGTACTGGTCAATTCACCGGCACTTGAAAAATATCTCAGGGAGAATTATCCATCCTTTAAGATGATCTCTTCTACAACAAAGAGGATCACTGACAGGGACAGGCTTATCGAGGAATTCGGGAAGGATTATTTTCTTGTGGTACTTGATTACGATCTTAACCATGATGAGGAAGTGCTGCGTCAGATAGTAGATTCCGGTAATGCCGGCAGATGCGAGATACTTGTTAACGAGGTCTGTTACCCGGGATGTCCCAAGCGCAAGGAACATTATGAACAGCAGTCCAGGCTTCAGCTTGAGTATGATACTGTCACTACATTTCCGTGCCCGAATATCCAGACACCGAGAAAATTCTCGGAATGTATGGACAGACCTGCATTCATCAAGGATACGGAGATAGGTTCGTATATAGAGCGCGGATTCAGGCAGTTCAAGATCGCAGGAAGAGGAATGCCCGAGGAGTATCTTATAGAGTCGTATCTGTATTTCCTGGTAAGACCGGAATACAGAGAGTTAGTTAAAAACAGATTTGAGACCCAGCTCAGGGATCTCAGAAACCGCGTGGCCCAGGGACACGCAAAGAGGAGAGTATGAACAGAAAAAATGTATTGAGGAAGATCGCTGTGAGCGCACTCGGATTACTCACAGCAGCAAGTGCGGTATTGTCAGGTGGCTGTAACGTTACCATGAATACTGTTATGGCAGAGGGGTACTATGATTATATGTCTCTTGAAAGTCTGAGGGATGTATATGATGGAAAGTTCAGGATGGGAGTTGCCGTACAGGCTATCGATCACTGGGGAGATTCCAGCGCCGAGATAGGCAATGCGTTTAAGGAAGAGTTCATTGATGCGCAGTTCAATTCCATGACATTCGGCAATGAATTCAAGCCCGCCTATAATTTTGATCCGAATTCTGACGGCCTTTTCAAGGTTGACAGGGCAGCAGAGGAGCTGCTTGACTGGGCTGAGGAGCACAATATGCCCGTCAGAGGACACTGCCTTGTATGGCATTCACAGGTTGATCCTTCCATATTTGCCAAGGATTTCAGGGCTACCGTTAACGGATCTGCGACCAAGGATTATAACGCTACTCTGGATGATGATTGTCTTGTTGACAGAGCAACACTCCTTAAAAGACTCAAGACCTATATAAACAGCGTGATCGAGTATACCTACGCAAACGGATATGCGGATACCATTTATGCATGGGATGTAGTAAACGAGGCTGTTGATGAGGGTAAGGACGACGGACTCAGGAGGAGCTACTGGTACAGGATAATAGGAGATGACTTCCTTTATTACTGTTTCCTCTATGCAAGAGAGGCTGTTGAGACCAACGCTCCCAAGTATGCAGAGCAGTATGGTCTTGATCCAAACGGAGATCTTTCATCCATCAAGCCGGAACTGTATTACAACGATTACAATGAGTGGTTCACCAAGAAGGCAGATACAATAGTCGATGTGCTGACAGTAAGACAGTACAACGAGGGACACAGGATGGTTCAGAGCCCTGTTATCAACCCTGACGGTGACGGAACCATCTACGGTGACGGACTTATCGACGGTATCGGACTTCAGGGTCACCTCACCGCAACAGATTCACTTACACAGTATGCAGCTGCCATAGAAAAGTATGCAGCTGCCATCAATAATCTTCAGGTCACTGAGCTTGATGTAGGCAAGGCAACCGCCGGAGAGGCAGGAGATTACAGACAGGCCAGGTTCTATTATGATTATTTCATGATGCTTCTTGATGAAGTGGATAAGGGAGTCAATATCAATTCCGTTACCCTCTGGGGACTTACCGATACATCCTCATGGAGAAAAGAATCAGAGCCCCTTCTCTTTAACACGGATCTTTCACCTAAGACTGCATATTATGCAGTGCTCATGGCAGGTAAGGGCGAGGAGTTCGATCTTGTGGATACCTTCGCAAGAGGAAAGGCAGAGGATATCTTCCTTGATTTTGAGCCCGTTGAGGTGGATGGAAGCTGGTCCAACAGATCTCCTTCCGAACTCGGCTTTGTCAGCCGCGGTGCAGGCCATCAGGCTACAATCATGCTGAAGATGAAGGAGAATCATACACCTGATGCCAGGACCGGATTTTCACTTCAGGTGAGAAGAGAAGCGGTTGATGCGACTCTGAGATATGATATCTCCAGATTTATCGGACATACCATAACCGTTTCATATTATATCAAGTCACAGGATCAGACCCTTACCATGGGCGTTGATGGCTTTGATGATGCGGGAAGCGTATCCTTCGATACACCTGAATTTGACTGGACTCTTATAGAGACTACGCTGAAACTTCCCGAGGATCTTGATTCCGCAGGATTGTATTTCGAAACTGATGGTTCCGGAGAGTTCCTCATCGATGACTTTGAGATCAAACTTGCAGATGACCTTCAGATGGATAACGGCTTTGCCGGAGGTGCTGAAGAGGTGGCGTCTGATGAAGGCGCATCTGCTGCGACGGACGGAGAGGGAACTCAGGAGACCGCACAGACAGGACTCCAGTCTCATCATATACTCGGAATCCTGGTGATCCTTGCGGCAGCAGCTTACGTGGTTGCAACCGTACTCCTTTCCGAGAACAGGGAAGATGAGTCTAAGGATAGCAGGAAGGACGGTAAGGCAGATACTAAGACCGCAAATAAAACAGGCAGTAAGTCAGATAGCAAGCCTGCTGATAAAGGCAAAAAGACAGGCGGAAACAAAGGCGGTAAAGGTAAGAAGCAGTAAAGTGCGATGACTCTAAGAGACAGCAGATAAGATACAGAAAAAGATAAGAATTAAAGATTACCCCCTGCACCGGTTACGGCAGCAGGGGGTAATTTGTATCATTCATGAATTAGTATCCCGGAAGGATGTATTTGGAGAGCTTCGTTTTTATCAGAAGGGTTCATCCGATAACAGATCTGAGATCCTATATTTTTCAAAGAAGGTCTTAAGCGTCCTGTCGAGTTCAAGCCACATGGGAAGTGTTCTGCAATAAGTTTTATTCGGACACACTGCGTGGTCATCCGTCACACAGGATACGGGGGTGAAGTTGTCTTCGGTTGCTTTGATGACGTCCCAGGCTGTGCATTCGAAAGGGTTGACATTCAGCTTGTAGCCTCCGCCCTTGCCACGGATACCCTTTACCATCTTCTCCTTGGCGAGAGCACTTATTATAGCTTCAAGATACTTCTTGGATATTCCTTGTCTTTGGGCAATATCCGCAAGAGGTACATATCCGTCTTTATCATGCTCAGCAAGATCGATCATAACACTGAGCGCATATCTGCCTTTGGTTGATACAAGCATAATTTCTCTCCGTAGGTGTATTATCTGTATGCAGCGAATTTCAGGTTACGCCTTTTTTCATACACGCAGAATTAATAATACAATGCACAGGCAGCGTTTTCAAGAAAACGGCCGTTAAAAAATTTATATGATCCCTGCCGGAACGATTATGATATGAGTGATCTTACTGCATAAATCTAATCCGGAATATGTGTTACAATACATGTATGAATTAACGGAAAGCAAGAAAATATGAATTATACAGAAGCAAGAAACTATATAGAAAACACAGGATCTGCCGGAATCGTCCCCGGAACGGACATTATAAGAGAGCTTCTCGAAAGGCTTGGTAATCCTGAAAAAAAGCTTAATGTGATCCACGTTGCGGGTACAAACGGAAAAGGTTCTGTCTGTACCTATCTGGAGTCTGCGCTGCTCGAATGCGGACTTAAGGTGGGAAGGTATGCATCACCATCAGTGTTCAGATACCTGGAGCGTATAAGACTGGGCGGAGCAGACATAACGGAAGAGCAGTACGCCGGTGCTGTTACCTGTGTAAAGGAAGCCGCTGATCTTATGCGGATAAAGCCTACGGGGTTCGAGGCAGAGACAGCCGCAGCCTTACTGTTTTTCAGGGAGCAGAATGCTGATGTGGCAATCGTAGAATGCGGAATGGGCGGAAGGGAAGATGCCACCAATGTATTCGAAGAGCCGCTTGCCACGGTCTTTACACCGGTCAGCATGGACCATATGGCATTTCTTGGGAATACACCTGATGAGATAGCCATCAATAAAGCCGGGATCATGAGAAGAGGATGTCCGGCAGTTATAGCTCATATGCCTGAAGTCATATCAGGCGGAAAGAAGTACGATCCGGAGGAAACTCTGAAAAGGGAAGCCGGTATCAGGGGAGCGGTATGTATCCCCTCAGATGATGATCTTGTTCCGGCCGGCTTTGTCAATCCTCTTCCCGGAGCATACCAGCATGATAACCTGAATACGGCACTTCATACCTTAAATGCAATAAAAAACAGTTTACATAATCTGTTCATCGGACATATAATAACAGATGATATCGCCATGGACGGGATAAGGAAGGCATGCTGGCCGGGCAGGTATGAAAAGATTAAAATAAACCCTGTTATTATTAGGGACGGAGCCCATAATCCCGGGGCTGCAAGGGCTCTCAGGGCGGCTTTGGAATCTGATCCCGATCTTCCGAAAACCAGGAAAATACATTTAATAATGGGTGTTTTTAAAGACAAGGATTACGAAGAGATACTTCGGATCATGCTTCCGCTTGCGGAGTCCTTTACCGCGATCGATCTTCCGGACAAAAAGAGAGGGCTGCCTTCGGCTAAGCTTGCCGAAGCTGCTGAGAAAGTCAAAATGGAGACAGAGGATATCTGCGGAGATCTGTCCGTTTGTACAGCGGATAGTCTAAGGGATGCATTGGATAGTGCAGCACCTTCGGAAGAAGATGTATATCTGGTATTTGGGTCATTGTCCATAATGCAGCTGTTTGATGATCTGATGGATTAGTGGTACAATAAAACATGAGAATTTATGCTCCTTTACACACTGTTTTATGGAGTTATGAATGGTTCTTTTTCTTACCAGTTCATTTATAGAATACAAGGATCTCGATAATCCGTTGCCTGTTCACCTGTTGAGCGACAATGGTTTTGTTGATAATGTCGCAAAATACTGGGTTGACGGCTCCGGAATCCTTATGATCGCCGCAGATCCTGCTGACGAAAGAACCAATACTCTTACAGCATCCAGGATGGCAGAGGCGTTCAGGCTTGCCGGACTGGAGGTGCGCGGGGTCAGTGTCCTTGATAACAGAAATGCAGATCATGCTTTTGATCTGGTCAGGAATTCCGATGTCATCATTCTTGCCGGCGGACATGCTCCCACACAGAATGCATTTTTTAAACAGATAGGATTAAAGAAACTGCTTGTAGGCTATCCGGGTATCATTATCTCCCTGAGCGCGGGTAGTGTTAACTGTGCTGAAAATGCATATATTTTCCCGGAACTGGAGGGAGAGGCAGATGATCCCGGATTTGAAAGATTTACCTCTGGACTGGGACTTACGGATATATCCATAATCCCCCATGGATCCTATTTCAGGAATTACAGGATAGATGGTAAGGACCTCATTAATGACATCATCCTTCCGGACTCTGCGGGCAGGAAATTCTACCTGATAGAGGATGGAAGCTATTTCCTTATTGACAATGACGTCATAAGATTCAGAGGCCGCGGAGAGGTGCTTGAAAACGGCACTTTGGGCAAAATTGACACAAGTGTCACTGAAAGTGACTGGAATGCGGTTATGACAGGCGGTTACATCTGCGTGTTTGAAGTGGATGCCGCTACCGGTGAGACCTGCATGAAATACACCAGTGATTTTTTGAATAAATATGACGTCAGTGTCACAAAAACTGGAAACATTTGGGATTTTATCAGGGACTTTGCAGCAAAGCTTGTTGTGGAGAAAGAGAGACAGGCTCTGCTGGATCAGATGACCCAAGATAATATAGATTACGAAATTGATACTCTTGGGTCATTCTCCCGTACCGTACATACCGAAAAGGGCGGGATAAGACGTGCGCTTGATGTGAGGATCAGACCCTTAGAGGACGATCGTTCCAGAAGCATCTGTATCATCCAGGATATAACAGAGATGATCGACAGGGACTGGATGACGGATATATTATCCAGAACCGGGTTCCTGAGAGATGCCGATAAATGTATCAGATCGCTTGATCTCAGCGATGGATATTCCCTTGTCTACACCAATATCCGCGGATTTAAGACGATCAATGATCTTTTCGGCGAAGAGACCGGAGATCTTGTGATCTTCATGGTAAGGGACAGGATAAAGGAGATCCTTGAGCCGCTTCTGATAGGAAGACTGGACAGTGATCATTTTGTTGCCATAGTTAAGAATGAAAGCCTTAAACCGTCAAAGCTCAGGCAGCTGTCCCAGATGATATATAAAAGCGCTTATAAGCAGTATGATTTCAGTGTCACCTGCGGAGTGTTCCATATAACGGATATGGGAATATCGGTTGGACTTATGATAGACAGGGCCAAGCTTGCCGAGTCCAATATTTCCGATACCGATACCGCCCTGTATGGGGAATATACGGATAAGATGAGATCTGAGTATGTTAATCATATGATACTGATCTCTGATCTTGGAGAATCGCTGAAGCAGAAGGAGCTGATCTCATTCTTCCAGCCCATAGTTGATACGAGGACCCGTAAGATCGTGTCTGCGGAGTCGTTAGTCAGGTGGAGACATCATGATCTTGGAATGGTACCTCCGGGGCTGTTCATACCTGCACTTGAGAAATCCGGCAAGGTTTCAAGGGTGGATCTGTATATGGCCGAAACGGTATTCGGAATGCTGCTGAAGGATGCAAAGGAAGGTCATCCCATAGTTCCGATCTCCATCAATCTTTCAAGAGTTGATTTCTATGATCCGTCCCTACTGGACAGGATCAAGGAAATATTGTCGGATAAGGATTTTCCGGAAGGTGCAGCCAAGATAGAGATCACTGAATCGGCCTACGCCAATCTTGAACGCAACGCTCTTGACTTTCTTAACAGCATGAAGGAGAAGAAGGTCAGGATAATGCTTGATGACTACGGAAGCGGGCTTTCATCACTGTCCACTCTCGAGAGTTATGATTTCAATACACTTAAGCTCGATATCGGATTTATCCGCAAGATAGGACGCAGCCTGAGAGCAGAGACGATCATCAGGTCGACTATCAGCATGGCCCATGAATTTGGTGCCGATGTTATAGCTGAAGGTGTTGAGACGGAAAGGCAGGTCGCATTCCTGGTGGATGCGAAATGTGATATGATACAGGGATTTTATTTTTACAGACCCATGCCCGAGGAGGATTTTCGTGATATTCTGCGCAATCCGGCCAAGACACAGATCATGCTGAATGGTGAAGGGTCAGAAAGGAACTGATCATTAACAGGATATATGAGATAATGGCTCCATGTCATTTCGGCATGGAGTCTGTACTTAAAAAAGAGATAACGGATCTTGGGTACGATGTTACGGGTGTTGCCGACGGAAGGGTCACATTTGAAGGTGACGCTGAGGCTGTAGCAAGAGTAAATATCTGCTCACGTACGGCAGAAAGGCTGCTCATAAAGGCAGCCTCTTTTACGGCGCGTACATTTGATGAACTGTTTGAAGGTACCAAGGCTGTAAGGTGGGAGGAGTTCATACCTGAAAACGGAAAATTCTGGATTGCCAAGGCATCCAGCGTCAAGTCTGCACTGTTCAGTCCTTCCGATATCCAGTCCATCGTTAAGAAAGCAATGGTGGATGAACTAAAGGGCGTTTATCATACAGACTGGTTTTCGGAGGATGGTGATGCATTTCCCTTCAGAGTTTTCATAATGAAGGACGAAGTAACCATAGGACTTGATACCACCGGAGACTCGCTGCATAAGAGGGGATACAGGAAGCTTACCGCAAAGGCTCCCATAGCGGAGAATCTTGCCGCAGGTCTTATCATGCTCACTCCGTGGAGAGGAGACCGCATACTTGTGGATCCATTTTGCGGAAGCGGGACGATACCCATCGAGGCTGCGATGATGGCTGCCAATATCGCACCCGGAATGAACAGAACGTTTACCGCACAGAACTGGAAGCATGTGATCCCGGAACAGGTGTGGAAGGATGCCTTTGAAGAGGCACATGATTCGGTGGTAAGCGTTACGGATACGGATATACAGGGCTATGACATCGATGAAGAGATGATCCGCATAGCACGTAAGAATGCGGCGGACGCCGGTGTTGAGAAGATGATACATTTTCAGACCAGAGATGTGGCGGTTCTTTCCCATCCGAAAAAATACGGCTTTATAATAACCAATCCTCCATATGGTGAAAGACTCATGGATAAGGATGAGGTTGGAAGTCTGTACCGTCTGCTGGGAGAAAGATACAAGGCACTGGACAGCTGGAGCATGTATGTTATCAGTTCATATGATAAAGTGGAGAACGGCATAGGAAGAAAGGCAGACAAGAACCGCAAGATTTATAACGGTATGATGAAGACATACTATTATGAGTTCAGAGGTCCCAAGCCGCCTGCAAGGAAGAAGGACTGTGTGGATACGGAGTGAAAAAATGAAGAGACTGGTATTTGCAACAGGCAATATGGGTAAGATGCGTGAGATACGCGAGATCATGGAAGGATGCGGATATGAGATCCTGTCAATGAAGGAAGCAGGCGTAGATCCCGATATCGTGGAGGACGGTACAACCTTCGAAGAAAATGCCATCATCAAGGCCAGAGCGGTGCATAAGCTTTTACCCAACGATATCGTACTTGCCGATGATTCGGGACTTGAAGTTGATGCACTGGGCGGTGAACCCGGAATATACTCTGCAAGATACATGGGAGAGGATACTCCCTATACCATAAAGAACAACAACATTATACAGCGTCTTGAGGGCGTTCCCGATGAAGAGAGGACTGCAAGGTTCGTATGCGCCATTGCCGCTATTTTGCCCGACGGAAGTGAAAAGTGTGTGCGTGAGACTGTTGAGGGACGCATAGGATATGAGGAAAAAGGAGAGTTCGGATTCGGATACGATCCCATATTCTACTGCCCTGAGATAGGATGCTGCACCGGCGAAATCCCCGAGCTTGAGAAGAACAAGATATCTCACAGAGGCAAGGCATTAAGGAAGATGAGATCGGAGCTGTTCGATTGAAAAAAGTGATCATAGTGAGTGATACTCACGGCAATAATGACAATTTTCATAAAGTGATGAAGCTCCATCCGGATGCGGAGGCCGTTATCCATTGCGGCGATGTTGAGGGCGGTGATCTTGATATAAGGAGCAGTGTTGACTGTCCCCTTTATATGGTCGCCGGAAACAATGATTATTTCAATTCGCTTCCCAGAGAACTGGAGGAGAGGATCTTCGGTCACAAGATATTCATCACACACGGCCATCAGTACAGGGTGTCGGTATCGGCAGAGATGCTGCGCGATGAGGCGGCCTCAAGAGACTGCGATATCGCTTTCTTCGGACACACTCACAGGCCTGAAGTGTCTTATGGCGGCGGATGCATCTGTGTGAATCCGGGATCGCTTTCCTATCCCAGACAGGAGGGCAGAAAGCCCAGTTACTGCATTTGGGAGATGGACGATAAAGGACAGGAACACTTCACCATCGCATACCTTAACAACGGAATGATGTGGTGAACCTTATTTATGAAATTCCGGATACAGAGTTTATAAGAGCTTCTTCAAGTCCGGATTGAACGCCGTTCTTACTTGCGGAGATATAGATAAAGAGTATCCTGTCAGGATTGACTTTGATCAGGAATGTCTGATGATTGCCATCACTGTCGAAGGTAAGCTGTCTGAAGGTGGTTCCTCCGATGGTAACATCTTTATTAACTATCGTATTGTAGGTCCAGAAAAGCTTCTCGCTTTGCTGGGCCTCTACATTTTCAACGAACTTATCAGCTGTGAAATCTCCGGGATTATCCTCTGATACAACGATCAATCCCGCAGGAAGACTCTCCAGCGCGTACTCCGCTATAAATGAGTCCTTCTCATTCTGAAGTATGCAATAACTGTATGCCACCATATAGTCCGCGCAATCCGTCGGATCTTCCTTGTATATCATCCCTTCGGTGGGAGTGATCGTTATTCCGAAAGTATTGTTCGTGTAAATTTCATTCTTGACTGTGCCTGCTTTATATCCGCATCCGGTGATACAGAGAAGCATAGTAACAGTAAGCATGACAGAAAGGAATTTTTTCATTTTCAGGCCGTCCTTTTTTTATTTTGTAACATTATAACATCTTGAAGTGAAGAGTGATAGAATCTTAGGTTGAGAGCAGATACTGCAAACATGACATTTGCGGTTACATTCTGTTTAAATGATCAGCCTGAGTAAGGAGCGTAATATGTTTCGTAAAATGAGAAGAATTAAGCAACAGATCAGTGATGAGGAGTGTATACGGGTCCTTAAAGAACAGCCGCGTGGAGTTCTGTCCATGCTCGGTGATGACGGATATCCCTATGGTATTCCTCTGGATCACCTCTACATGGAAGACGGCCATATTTATTTTCACGGAGCTAAGGAAGGGCATAAGATCGATGCCATATCCGGATGTGATAAGGTTAGCTACTGTGTCTATGATCAGGGATACCGTAAAGAGGGCGAGTGGGCTCTGAACATTAACAGCGTGGTTGTATTCGGAAGGATACGGATTGTTGAGGATGAGGAGAAAAAGAAAGAGATCTGCATTAAGCTTCTTAAAAAGTTCTCAGATGATGAAGCGTATATTGAACATGAAATGAAGAATGCTTTTCCGAGAGTGAACTGCCTGGAACTCATTCCTGAACATATGACAGGAAAACTTGTCTGCGAATCATGATCTTAGGTGAAGGAGGACCCGGTTCCTGTGTTCATCTGTTATTCGTGGGTTGTTTTGAGACGGTTTTAGTAGTATAATTCTAATGTTTTTCGGGGTGTGGCTCAGCTTGGCTAGAGTACCTGGTTTGGGACCAGGGGGTCGCAGGTTCGAATCCTGTCACCCCGAGCCTTTATTAAGCCTTGAAACGCAGTATTCATCAGCGTTTCAGGGTTTATTCTTTTTTTGAAACAGGTTGCCATTTGGTTGCCTTTATCCTATTTTTTCCATGAGTTCAGCATCATAGGTTGGATCATCCATGATATAAGCATAGGTTTGTGCCGTGGTGGAATGCCCCATCAGAGCCTGGACCTTTACTATATTTCCTCCGGAATCTTTATAGGCTTCCGTTGCGAAGGTTCTTCGTATATCATGCATTGATTTGATTTCTTCAAAATTCAGCTTCTTTTCGATTTTCCGGATCTTCTTGTCGAATTGATTGGGCTTGGCATATGTTCCATCATCAGCATGAAAGAGGAAATCGCTGTCATTTGATGAATATCCTTTGATCTGATTGAGCTGTCTGATGGATTCCAACAAAGCTAAGGCTTTAGAATTTAAAGTAAGGAATCTGTTTCCAGCGGGAGTCTTAGTGCTGTCGATTATCCCTTTTCCATGATCAATAACTTCACGCTGTATATGGATAGTGTTTTCTTCTATGTCTCCCCATTTGAGTGCACAAAGTTCTGCAGCTCTGACACCTAAACAAAATGTGAGTGATATACCGAGATAACGTGAATCCTGAAGCCTTTTTCCGTATTCTAAAGCTGTTTTCTGGACCTGTTCCTTTTCAGTTTGTGAAAAATATTTTTTTGTGTCCTTCTTATGGGTGGCCTGTACAAAAAGGTTGTCGTTGACCTTAATGCCCCTTGTGGGATTTGCATAAGTGATTCCACGATATGAAGCAAAGACGAAAACCTGAGATACAGTTCCTTTCAATTCTTTCCAATATCTCTTTTTTATTGGCTTTAATGCAATACATTCCAAACAAAAATCCTCTATATCCCTGGGCGTTATCTTAACCAATGGAATATCGCATAAATGAGTCCGGGATATATAATTCTTAAAAGCCTTTTTATAGTTTTCGATGGTTCCTTTTCTCTTTCCTTGTTCCGTGGAACGGATTAGAAAGCTGTCCCATATACTTCTGATTGTCGTGGTTTCACCACTGATGATCTTATGTAATTCTTCGATCAGCTTTTCTTTTTTGACTCGTCGGATGTCATGCTTGCATCCGTCAACAAAGAAAACAGCTCTGTACCTGCCATCTTTTTCCTGTCGTATATTATATTTGTCTTCAAACTCCTTTCTCTTTTTGATCATCTCGTCCTCCGTTAAGAAAATAGAGAACGTCTTCAAGGAGTCATTATAGCATTCTTCAGTTGTCATAATCACTCCTGTTTAGTGATGAATAAAGTGTTAATTAGTAACAAAGAGGATAAAAATACCTCGAAGACCTTCAGATTACTTCTCGCCGGGTCTTCGAGGCTGATTCGATACAATAACTATTTTTTTGACTGCTTCATACGGTGTAAGATCAGTGTTTCCGTATGCGTTCTTCCGATGGAGCATTTCCATCTTGAGCTTGTGATTTGTCCTCTGACGTTTTCGATTTTTCATTTTGACCTCCTTTCTTGATGGTGACGTTAATAAACATCCTGATACAGCAGACATCTGGGTAATCCAGGTAACACCGGGTTGGATAGACCAACCAAAAACTATTCAATCGGGGTTTTGGCAAATTATTATAATTGCACTTTTATGGACTGCCACAATAATATCATTAAGTCGTCAAAAAGTAAATAGGTAAAATTATTCAAATTGTACTTTTTGTAATTGATTGGACATTTTTATGTTTTTTAATTATTGTATTTATGTGATATAATCGGATAAATAGTAATTGGGATAGTGAAAGGGGCGCTTTTTATATGGGTGATGGTCAGAATTTGAAGAGAGTACTGGAAGAACATGGCACAAATATCAAAAGAATAGCAAAAATAACTGGGATAACTTCATCCACGCTTTATACTATTGTTAAAAGAGATTCTAATCTTCGGTATGATTGGGCACTTAGAATAGCCAATATTTTAAACATTGAACCGGAGGAAATCTGTCAAAACTCTCCCTTTTCAGGAGGACTATCTAAAGAGGATGTTTATCCGTCTGTAAAGGATCCGAAGGGTATATTGGATAATATGAGAGTCAAAGGTTATATGGAGTCTTCACTTATGCCTTTGTTGAAACTTTATGGACCAACAGCTATGCCGGATGTAGATAAGCTTCTCACGGATTTTTATCAGCTGAATGATGACGCTAGATCTGAAGTGATACAGTTCCTTAATATGAAGAGGAAAAATCATAGAGATCCGGATAGAGTAAAGGATATTAAAAAGATACCTGGATGGAAATAAAGTAATTTGAATAGTATAATTTACATAGGGTTATATTCATAGATTTATATTCTGTTTTGTGAATGGTATCGATAAATCTATAGAAAGGATGTGAGAGAATGTTAAATGCAGTCAACGGATATATAGATGGCAATCGTGTTATTGTAGATGAGAGTCTTGCGGGATGGCAGGGAAGAAATGTTGTGGTAACTATTCTTGACAGTACATGGAATGATCGTGAATTGGCGGTTGATAATGTAGACAATCAGGAAAAGAGAATTAAGGCTGCTCAGAAATTATCAGGTCTTTGGAAAGATCATGAAGAAGTATCTGTAGATGATATGGTTAGAAATATGAGGAGGGGACGTCGCTTTGATTCTTGATACCGATGTATTGATATGGTTTCTTAGAGGAAATGAAAAGGCTACTAAGGCTGTTGCTGAGGCTATTCCATTTTCTGTTTCCATTGTTACATATATGGAGCTTGTTCAGGGGATGCTCAATAAGAAAGAACTGTCGAGCATGAAGAAAGCTTTTAAAACTATGGGGGTTAATATCATACCGGTATCCGAAAAAATTTCCCTCAGAGCTGCAGAATTTGTTGAGAAGTATTCTCTGAGCAGTTCAATGGAACTTGCAGATGCTTTGATTGCGAGTACTTGCATTGAAGCAAAAGAGACTCTGCTGACTGCTAATAATAAACATTATAAAGCGATAAAGGAAATGAAAATGAAAGTTTTCAGACCTTGACATAACTACTTTCGCTGAGACTGACCTCGCATCAGGCAATACTGATGCGAGGTTAATATATTGTTATAGAACGGAATGAGCGATAAGTTCATTCCGTTCTATTATGTTGACATATATAGAATATCGATATAGTATATAGATAGTCGATATAACGATATCCAATAACAGGAGGCTAATATGAGCGATATAGATAAGATGCTTCTTTCCGGCAGTATGGGAACAATGCTTTTAAAACTACTTTCGGAAAAGGATATGTATGGATATGAGATGATAGAAACATTGCGTTCGAGATCTGAGAATGTATTTGACCTTAAGGCGGGGACACTTTATCCGCTTCTTCATTCTCTTGAGGCTAAAAATTTCCTGACTTCCTATGAACAGGAGGGAGTAGGAAAGACACGTAAGTATTATTCGATTACGAAAGACGGACGAAAATATCTGAAATCCAAGCTTGAAGAATGGGAGAAGTATTCTTCGGCTGTTTCCAATGTCTTGGCATTCGCTATATAGGAGGCCCGACTATGAATATGGATGAATATCTGAGTGCTGTTGCGGATCAGATCAGAGATAAACATGCAAAGGGGTTTGTTTCAGATGAGATCAGAACGCATATAGAAGAGCAGGCATCAGCATATATGAATGACGGTATGGATCGTGATGAGGCATATTCAAAGGCTGTAGTGGATATGGGAGATCCGGTTTCTGTAGGTGCAGAACTCGACCGGATACACCGGCCTCATATGGAATGGAAATTCCTTTTACTTATCCTGCTCATAAGCCTGGTCAGTATTAAGATCAATAATCTAATCAATGGAATTATGGATGGTGGGGTTATCATTCTTGGACCTATGATGATTCATGTATCAAGACATCATCTTACTGGTCTGGTATTGGGGATAATAGCTATGTTTGCCATGTACCGTGCAGACTATACTGTTTTGATCGGTAGGAGCCGCGCTATAGGCGGGATTTTTCTTGGAATCCTGACACTGTTTTTTGCTTTGTTTGGGATTAATATGTACGGCGGAAATTGGTGGATGTCTGCAGGCTCATTAGTGTTCTTGGTACGCCCGTTATATCTTCTGTATCTTCCTGTATTTGCAGGGATTCTATATGAATATCGCTGTAAAAATAAGAAGCTGGTTTCGATTGGTTTCTGGATGATCGCACCATTGATAAGTATGTGTTTTTGTAGCTATTACTCTATTCCGCTAGCAGCGTTTATGTTCATATCCGAAATGATACTATTGATGCTTGCCATACATAAGAGATGGTATGGTGTTGAACGGAAAAACGTGTTTTGCGGAACGGGCATAGTGTTGCTTTTTGCATCGTTAGGGATGTTTTTTATCTCCCAAAAAGCTGAGTACTATCAGTTTGTACGCATTACAACATGGCTTGGCAGATTGGGAATAGGTAATTTTGCAGCTGACAATTCCGGAGCTAACTATGTCAATGCAAAACTGATGGAAGTGTTTAGAAAGAGTGATCTGATAGGGGAGAACTATGATGTGGTTCATATAATGACTAACCTTCCCGGATATAAGGATGACCTTATAATCGGAACGATATCGGCACATTTCGGGATCATTGCAGTTGTTGGGATCATGATCAGCCTGTTCCTGCTGGCTGCATATATCTTTTATATATCCGTGAAACAGAAAAATCAGCTGGGATATATTGTCGGATGTTCATGTGGAATTATAATAGGACTTCAAAGGTGCTTATTGGATTGGTCCTTTCAATATACCGGTATAAGGATCTAAGAAATGATAAGATTGTAGCCAAAAAAGCTCGCAAAGACATTTTTAGTCTAGAAATCTGAAATATAATCGTGGCAGCCGTTAATGGCTGCCATGTATTTATGTTGCTAATTATCTGATCAAGTATCTCTGTTATAAATTGCGATAGATTTACTAGGGCTTCCCTATATTTGATCTCGATGTGTATATGATACAATGAATCCGAAGGTATATTGATCATTTATACAATAAGTGAAAAATGAAAGGTGGTTGAAAATATCTGGAGTATTTACCATCCTACGTAAGATAATTCCTCAAAACATAGAAAGGACCGGCTTTTTATGAAAAAGATACATATAGCAATTATATTTATGTGTTTGTTATCATTGTTTGGCTGCGCGGCATATGAGGGTGAAAAGCCCTCTGAATTGCTTGTAGAATTGCCTGTAGATTGGCCTGCTTGTGTTTATTATGACGGAATTATATATTCGTATCAAGGAGAAGCGATTTATTCTCTTCCGGAGAATGCTGAAATAATCGGAGAAACCAATAATGTTGGTTCGGATATGAAAAGTGATTTAGATAGCACCGTCAATGGATATGTTTATACTATTCCCGATAACTCAACAGAATTGCTTTTTCAGTGGAAAGAATGGGACGAACAGGTTGACGGAAAGGAACCTTTTTTGGTTCTTCATAGCTCATCCGAAAATGAAAGCGTCAGTACAGGATTATTTGCTTCTGCAACACCGAGTAGAAGCGTGATTTCAATGTCTTATTATGATGGAACTGAGGGGGTACAAGGATTCTTTAGTAATCTGGACGATGAAGAGAATATTGTTCTTTCATTAAACAAAGTTGAAGCTGTTTTAGTGACGAACTGGACTCCGGATCTTATTACTTATCCCGCATATG
>CACWJQ010000018.1 GCA_902761225.1 uncultured Lachnospiraceae bacterium
GGCGGACAGCTACTATCCCGATCTCTATAAGCTTGGAGAAGAGATGGAAGAGTTCCGGGCTTTGAGCGGAAGCTGTCCGAAGATATTCAGTGATGAGAGAACAGGTGTAACTCTTATCGATGATATTCTCATCAACATGATACTTGAGCTTTCACGCGGAGGTGAAAGACACGGAAGCTGCGGGATGGGGATCAATGAATGTGACCTAAGAACCGCAGCAGGATTTAAGATTTCTGTAAGGGATATCCTGTATAAGGATGAGGATACCCTTTTAAAAGAAGCGCTGCGCCTTCGCAGGGAGTATCAGAAGAGACGGCTTGAAGAAGCCGGGATCAGTGAAGGGTGCGGGAATATCCCGGAGACTGCAGAGCTGTATGAAATGCTGTCATCCGATAGTGTTGTCATTAATTTCATCGATGGAATGAAGAGAAATGCCGAAAAGTACGTGAAGCTCTGTGAGGATACCAGCTTATTTTTAAAGGGCAGGGAACAGGTGATATTCGAAACCGGACAGGGGCTTTTGCTTGATTCGGAGAATACCGAATACGCTCCCCATGTTACGGCATCCAGGACCGGGCTATACAATCCCTGCAGGATCTTAACTGAATACGGACTTGATCTGACGGAAGTGACTTATGTGACACGGGCATATGTTACGAGACACGGCGCAGGTCCGCTTCCTCATGAGTGTTCAATGGATGACCTTGGAATAAAAACCTTCGATGAGACCAATACCCATAATCCATGGCAGGGCAGTATAAGGTATGCAAGACACGGAAGCACTGATGAATTCCTGAGGCCTGTCCGGGAGGATCTGAAGAATATCCCGGATCCGGGCAGTAAGCAAAAGGCAGCATTATCCCTTTTTGTCACTCATCTGAACGAAACTTCAGACAGAATACTGATGAAGGATATGGAACCTGATATCAGGGATTTTATGATGCTCGATGATATAAACAGCCTGTTTGACAGGTTTTATCTGTCGAGGTCAAAAAGGGGATGCGTCGATCAATGTTACCCGGATGGAAAAGTGACCTGATATGCTGTGTTTTCCGTCAGTTAGAACAGAGGGGATATAACCTGATGCTTAGAGGAGGAGATATGAGAAGAATATCCTGCATTCTGATGGCAGCCATACTCATGCTTAACTTTACTGCCTGTGGCGCACATGAGACAAAGCTGTGTGCCGGCTACTGTACTTTTTATTCTGATGGCGGTTTGGAGCAGTATATAGAATACACATATGAATATGATAAGAACGGAAATCGTACGGAGGAATGTGAATACCATAACGGAAGCCTTTTTTTGACCAAAGAGATCACATATGACGGATCCGATAATTACACTGAAACCGAGTATGATCAGAGAGGTAATCTGAAATGCTGCAGAGAGTATGATGGAAACGGCGTTCTCAGGGCTCAGTCCGATTACGGATATGATGAAGAACTCGAAAGCTATTATGAATATAACAAAGACGGTCTAGTCATCTTTAAAGAGTCATACAAGTGGGGCCATTACAGCATAGTGTATGAATATGACGGATCAGGAAATCTGGTGAAGGAAACCGAAACGGATGAAAACGAAGACGGATCTGCAGCAACCTACGAGTCGGTATATGACACATATGGAAACAGGATCCAAAGGACGGTGACCTATGCGAATGGGGAAACTCTTATCGACTTTCATGCGGAGATAGAAGAAGATGGTAACAGACAGACCATATACCAGTACAGGGCTGATGGAGTGATCACATACATAGTGGATAAGGAATACGATGACGATGGCAATCTCCTGAAGGAAGTAACAACCATGAAGCCTGAAAATGAGATCCTTATCTCTTATGAGTATGAATACGACAGTGAAGGAAGAATGACACTTTGTATCCAGGAATCAATGGATAGAACAGAGACGAGATATACATATGCCGATGAAGGATATCTGAGTTCTGAAAGCATTACCACTTATCGCTGGATCTCTCACGAAGCGTTCGGTGATGGTTCCGATGCCGTCCTTTCGGAATGCATTACTGAAAAAAACTACGATCCGGACGGTAATCTGACAAGGATAAATTATCTTGTTGATGGTAAAATTGAAAGCTATACTGAGTATTATTATGAGAACGTTACCATAAAAAGCGGAACGGGCACCTCGTTTGACTTCAGAGAAGATGACCGTGAGCTTGATCCCAGAGGGAACATTGTATATTAAATCATGATCATTTTCGGAGGATGTATATATGGCAAAGAGGCCCAAATGGCTTGATACCGCAGTTTTCTATGAGATATACCCGCAGTCATTTAAGGATACTGATGGGGACGGTATCGGGAATATTGATGGTATTACGGAAAAGCTGTCATATATAAAGGAGCTGGGATGCAGCGCCATATGGATCAATCCCTGCTTTGATTCCCCGTTCGGCGATGCGGGATATGATGTGGCAGATTACTGCAAGGTTGCACCAAGGTACGGGACCAACGATGATCTTGTCAGGCTTTTTGAAAAGGCTCATGAGCTGGGGATGCATGTGATACTGGACCTGGTGCCCGGGCATACATCCTGGAAGCATCCATGGTTTCTTGAGAGCATGAAGGCTGAGAAAAATGAATTCACAGACAGATATATCTGGACTGACAGTATCTGGGAGGAACCGGCAGGCTATGGTTCACTCAGAGGGATCTCGGATCGTGACGGAAGCTGCGTGGTGAACTTTTTTACCCATCAGCCTGCGCTGAATTACGGATTCTATAAGCCTGACCGTCCATGGCAGCAGCCCATGGATTCTGAAGGTGCATTATCCACGAGAGAGGCTGTGAAGGATGTTATGAGATTCTGGCTTTCAAAGGGCTGTGACGGATTCAGGGTTGATATGGCAGGGTCTCTCGTTAAAAACGATGAGGATGGAAAGGGAACCATCGCCCTCTGGCAGGATATGAGGGAGTTTCTTGACAGGGAATATCCCGAAGCGGCCATGGTTTCTGAGTGGGGGGAGCCTGACAAGAGTCTTCAGGGAGGATTTCACATGGACTTCCTTCTTCACTTCGGACCTTCTCATTACAACGATCTGTTCAGATGTGAAGCTCCTTTCTTTGAGGGAAGAGGTGATGCTTCCGAATTCGTGGCAAAGTATATGGAGAATTACGAAAAGAGCGAGAGGAAGGGGCTGATATGCATCCCCTCAGGCAATCATGATATGGACAGGCTTGCAAGACATATCAGTGAGAAGAACAGAAGACTTGCTTTTGCATTTCTTCTTTCAATGCCCGGAGCACCATATATCTACTACGGTGATGAGATCGGAATGAACTATGTAGAGGGGCTGACATCCGTTGAAGGCGGGTACGGAAGGACCGGATCCAGATCTCCCATGCAGTGGGATGATTCCGGAAATGCAGGGTTCTCAACAGCGCCTTCGGATAAACTGTATATTCCACAGGATCCGGATGAAAACCGTCCCACGGCCAAAAAGCAGATTGAGGATGAAGATTCTCTGTACCATGAAGTGCAGAAACTGATAGGTATAAGAAACAGCGAAAAAGCACTGGGGAATCTCGGAGAGATAGAATTTATCTGCAACGGAGAAAAAGGAAAGCCCCTTGCGTATATCAGAAGTATGGGAGAAGAGAAGATCCTTGTGGTCATCAATCCCACAGGATCTGAATGCGAGATCAGTGTTGAAGGTGATCCGGGTGAGGTTATCTACAGTTACGGCGAAGGAATCAAAACAGCCGGAAATATCTGTAAGATATCTCCGGCCTCAGCAGCTTTCGTAAGAATATGATCTTTTATAAATGAAGTATCATTGTTGCAATCCTGAAGTATGCCAGCAGTGAGAGAGCATCCACTATGGTGGTGATGAAGGGGCTTGCCATTACTGCGGGGTCGAAACCGAGACGCTTTGCTCCGACGGGAAGCATACATCCGATAAGCATTGCCATGAGTACTGCGCTTATCAGGGTCAGGCATATGGTAAGAGCTACAGGGATCGCAAGACGGTCGAACACCAGAAGCTTTACAAAGTTGGCGGCTGCAAGTGTAAGGCCGCAGAAAACGGCAACCCTTACTTCCTTCCAGATGACTCCCGGAACATCAGAATATTCTATCTCACCCAGTGAAAGACCACGGATCACGGTAACGGATGCCTGTCCTCCCGCATTTCCGCCTGTGTCCATCAGCATGGGAATATAGGCTACAAGTACGGCACAGACGCTCAGTGCATCCTCGAAGGATTTGATTATGGCTCCTGTGAATGTGGCGCTTACCATCAGAAGGAGCAGCCAGGGGATCCTTTTCTTATATGTCTCGAGGACGCCGGTCTTCATATAGGCTTTATCGGATGGCACGATAGCTGCCATCTTTTCCATGTCCTCGGTTGCCTCTTCTTCCATGATATCCACGATATCGTCGACGGTTATGATTCCCACAAGTCTGTTCTCGTTGTCTACAACAGGCATGGTGGTGAAGTCGTATTTCTTGAACTGTGCGGCAACTTCCTCCTGGTCCATAAGAGTGTTGAGTGCTACAACGTTCTCATGCATTATATCTCCGATGATCTCATCATCGTCCGAAAGGAGGAGATATCTGAGAGCTACGGTTCCGAGAAGATGTCTTCCGCTGTCTAATACGTAACATACATTGATGGTCTCTGAATCCACGCCGACTCTTCGGATCCTGTCTATTGCCTCTTTGACCGTGGAGCTTTCCTTAAGGTCCACATACTCGACAGTCATTATGCTTCCGGCACTGTCTTCGGGATAGCGGAGCAGGTTGTTGATCTCACGCCTTGTATCGGCATTGGCGTTGGAAAGTATCCTCTTTACGATATTGGCAGGCATCTCCTCCATGAGGTCAGCTGCATCATCGGCCATCAGGTTATCGATGATCCCTGCAGCTTCCTTATCAGACATAGCTCCGATTATACGCTGCTGGAGGTCTACATCAAGGTATGAGAATACATCCGCAGCCTGATCCTTGGTCAGTATGCGGAAAAGCTTGAGCATATGCTCTTCGCTGAGTTCCTCCATCCATGCAGCGATATCTGCATCGTTATGTTCGGACAGACTCTCCCGGAGTTTTGTATACTCCTTGTTCTCAAGCAGAGTAAGAAGCTCGTCAAATACGTTCGTTTCTTCCATTTTAAGCCCTCCCATGAGATGGCAAAACATGCCTCACGGGAGAAAAGCCTTGTTTAATGGGGATTTCGGGCGGTGAGGTGAGAATATGCCATCATAGAATAATATGTACTTCGGGGAACAGAGTCTGTACTTCGACTGTCGCCTGACATATGATCACCTGCCCTTCTTAAGAGTATTGGTAAATTCCAAAATCATTCTATTTTCATGGATATTCAAAGTCAAGGTTTTTTTGCCTTCCTGTGATGATATAATGGGGATGTTGCAATATCTCAGAAAAGGATTTTGATCTGCATGAACAGATTTTTAAAAGCAAGACCGGGATTCTACAGGGAGCTTTTCGTCCTTGTGATCCCTATAGTTATACAGAACGTGATAGCATCGGCTATCAGCTTTGCCGACACACTCATGCTCGGCAATGTGGACCAGACCTCTCTCTCTGCATCGGGCCTTGCGGGTCAGCTGATGTTTCTGATAAATGTCATGTTTTTCGGACTGAACTCAGCCATTACGATACTTGCCTCACAGTACTGGGGTAAAAAGGACATGAATGTCATATCCAAGATCCTGGGAATGGGACTGATCATAGCCATGGTTGTGACGGTTTCGTTTTCGGCATGTGCTTTCTTTATTCCAAAGCGTGTGATGTGGATCTGGACCAATGATCCCAAACTCATCGAAGCAGGCGCTGTGTACCTCAGATACGTGGCTCCATCCTACATATTCCTGGGGATCTTCCAGCCGTATATGAGTATCCTGAAGAGCTGTGAGAGGGTGGTGTTCTCAACTGTTACATCTACCTTCGCGCTGGTCGTAAATGTTGTATTCAATTATCTGCTGATCTTCGGAGTTGGACCTTTTCCGGAGATGGGGATCGCAGGTGCCGCTCTTGCAACTTCATTTTCCTGCGGTTCAGGAGCTCTTATCAGTATCATCGATTTTATGACACAGAAAAGGATGCCCAGAAGCCTGAAGATAATGTTCAGGATCCCTCTGGCACTGGTGGGAGATTTCTTCAGATATTCGCTTCCTGCATTTATAAATGATGTCATGTGGGGACTTGCATTTACAGTCAACTCTATCATCATGGGACATCTTGGAAGCGACATAGTTGCAGCCAATGCCGTGGTGTCTTCAGTGAGAGATCTGATCACCGTTGTGGGATTCGGAATCTCTGCAGCTGCATCGATCATGCTTGGTAAGGAGATCGGTGAGAACAGACTGGATGAAGCAAAAAAGGATGCATCCTCAGTTCTGAGAGTCACCATCTTTTCCGGTTTGATATCCGGACTGGTGCTGTTTGCCATAAGTCCCTTTATTCCGAATACGGTTGACATCACCGCAGTTGCAGCCGGGTATCTTCGGATAATGCTGTATATCAATATCGCATATCAGATGGGACAGATCATCAATACAGTGCTCATTGCTTCAATCTTCAGGTGCGGCGGCAATTCAACCTTCGGAATGTTTCTGGATATAATATGTATGTGGTGCTTTGCTGTACCTTTGGGACTTATCAGTGCATTTGTGCTGAAGCTTCCGCCACTTATAGTGTATGTTCTGATGTGTACGGATGAATTCGCCAAGATGCCCTTTGCGATACACCATTACCTTAAGGGCGGCTGGGTCAGAAACATAACAAGGAATAATGTTGGGACTTAACGCCTGATTGCAGGAGTTTACTGTCAGGAGACCGGCAGGTGATGCAGGTTTCAACTGTCTGTATAGGAGGTGCTTATGGGGAAACTTAAGAAGTTAAAAGGCGGTATGGATCTGTATGTTACGGAAGATGAGAAGCTTCTGGTGAATTCGAATTCCAGGAACGGTGTGTACGTCTACGATACGGATACCATGAAGCAGGTATTCCAGACAAAGACGGTCAGCTACGTGGCACAGAAGGCAATCTCTCCGGACAAAAAGCTTCTTGCAGCCAAGAATACGAGCGGGCAGATGGCGCTTATATCCATGAAAACAGGCGAGGAGATCTGCAGATGTGACATGGCAAAGAGTGAAGGATATAAGTTCACCTTTACCCCGGACAGCAAAGCTGTTCTGGATTTTGACTGGGACGGACGCACGATGCTCCTGAATGCAAAAGGTGCTTTTAAGATCCTTGACGGACCTGAGCCCGGCGAAAAAAATGATAAGGTGTATCTTCACTATGACAGCTTTTCCGGGCAGATATATAAGCTGGCTCGGGAAAATGGCAGTGAGAAGGGGCGTTTTGCCTATGCCTATGCAGCAGAGGTCTCAAAGAAACCGGAGTACAGGCAGATACATAAGTTCATGGATATGATGCCGGATCACATTATGGGCATATCCTTCTGCAAAGATCACATATATTATCTTGATAAAAACGGTACCGGAATCGTGGAGACTGATAAGTCTTTTGAGAAGACACGGTTGATACCGGTTCCCAAAAAACTGTTTCAATCCGGTGACAGGATCTGCCACGTGTACGTATCACCCTGTGAGAAATATGTATTTTTCTATCTCGGTTTCAGCCTGGGGGTTATGTATGATCTGACGAACATGGAACCGGTCATGGTATTTACAGAGGATGTTATATCCGACTTTACCATGCTGCATGAAGATAAGACTGTCGTGATCGCCACATGGGACGGAACTTACGTGGGGGATATCACATAAAGTAAGCAAAGTCAGTGCAGTGATCGCTATAACAGGAAGCAGAGCATGCTGCAGAATGTGATGAATGCAGGGAGCGGATGATCGTTATAAATGGAGGTAAGAATCGGTGAAATTTAAGGATATTACCGGTATCACTTTACTCAGCCGCAAGGAGTATGACGGATGCAGTGAATTCATTCCGGACATGGACGGATGGTGGTGGCTTCGTGATCACAACAGTAAGCTGACCGGTTTTGTAAATATCATTGACTGGAATAAACCTGATGCTCACGGAAGTGCCCAGACTATGGGAGGCGGCCTGGTTCGTCCCGTGCTGCTGGTATCTCCGGAATCCTGTACTTTAACATGCGGCGAGAAGAGGAAAGCCTTCGGATACAACTGGACAGTGATCTCGGATCATATGCTCCTTTGCGACGAGGAGATCGATCAGAGACCGTTCAACGATCCTGATAATAAAAAGGATATTCCCGATTATGATACTTCAGATATAAAAGCTTTTCTGGATGACTGGTTTGCGGTGAGGATCGAATCTGTGGCCGATCCGGAGGCGGAGCTGAAGATTGTGAAGGAAGATCCGGCGACCCTAAAGCCTGAACCGGATCCTGCACAGCTCTTCCCTTACGGCACGGATATAGAATGCTATAAGGACAGGGCCTTGGAGAAAATGAAATTCACCTATCCCTGGGCTTCGAAGGAACTGTTTGAAAAAAAATATACCTTTGCCATCGAGGAAGAAAGCGGAAAGAGAGTATTTGCACAGTATTATAAATACAGCGACGGATCATCGGTCAGATATGTCATAGATAAGTACGGAGATGATATCGTAGATCATATAGTAAGTGAATGGGAGTTTTCGGCCGAATCCGTAAATCCGGTAATAGAGGTCTATGCGCTGACCGGTACCCACGGAACGATCATCTCCGGCTGGCATCTTGAACGCTTTGTATTCAGAAAGCATGAGCTTGGCGGATATTCGTCAAGTATAACTGCGGGAGACCGCAGCGCAGGAGGGACCAGGGTTTTCTTCATTCCTCCCTCGTTCCTTGAAGGGACCTTTGAGGAATTTGTCAGTAAGTACAATGAAATGGTGCCGGGAGTCTTCGGCCTTGAGGAAAGGTACTACGAAGATGACCCTGAGGGCTTTAAGAGATTCCTTGGATTTATGTGATGATCATAAATTCACGAACCGTAGCTTTACCAAATGAGAGCAGGATGAGCGGTCTTTTGATCGCAGATGTAAAGAATGGAAGATATAACAGTTACCGTTGAACAGATGAGAAGGAGCGATGCCTATACCATAGAGCATCTTGTGCCCGGCAGAGAACTGATGTACCGTGCAGCCATGGGAGTGTATAACTCGTATAACGGATGGAGGGGCAGGCGCATCGCCATCCTTGCAGGAGGAGGCAATAACGGCGGGGACGGCTATGCTCTTGCAGGAATTCTTAAGAAGGAAGGTATCGATTCCCTGCTGATCAGGGTTTCCGATAAGATGTCGGATGACGGAAAGTACTATTGCGAGGCGGCATCAGAACTTGGGGTAAAGACGGTGCCCTTTTCGGAAGAAAGTGACCTGAGAAGCTTTGATATCCTGGTAGACTGCATCCTTGGCACCGGTTTTTCCGGAGAGGTGAGGGGAACGGCACGTTGCGCGATAGAGGCTGTGAATAAAAGTGACGCCTATGTCATCAGTGTGGATATCCCAAGCGGTATGAACGGGGACACCGGTGAGGCGCATTTGGCGGTAAGGGCTGATCTTACTGTTTCCATAGGATTTATCAAGCAGGGGCTTGTGACTGAAGAGGGAAGGAAATACGTCGGAAGTCTTGTGAACACCGATATAGGGATCGTACTTGTATAGAGTGAGATTTATAATCACTTATGGATGTTTTTTGAGGAGGGATATTATGAAAAGATTTCGGTTTATAAGTGTTTTGCTGATGCTGGTAATGGTTTTCTCTTTGTCTGCCTGCGGTGGACAGACCATAGAGGGAGACTGGGTCCTGGTCAGGGAGGTCTGGGGTGACGGTACCGTTATTGATAAGGATGAGCTTGAGGAAGAAGGTATAGGAGAAACCTATCACATAGAAGGCGATACGGTTGAATATACATGCCTGGTAATGGGTAAAGAGATCAACCTGGAAATGAAACTGGTCGAAAATACTGATGGTACATATGTATTTCAGATCGGCACCATAGCCTTTGCCACTGTTACATTTAAGGGAAACAAATTCCATTACACCGTCGGCGAAGGCAGTGATGCTTCCACCATGTATTTTGAGAGACAGAAATAGATCCATTTACCTCCCACCCGGAATGATGAACGGATAAGGACCGATGAACATTTACAGAATAAATGATATAAAGGCTCCGGAGCTGGAAGTTTTTTCCGGATTCTCCGAGACGCAGTTATACAGATATTACGAGCCTGATATAGGTATATTCATAGCAGAAAGTGCCAATGTGATATGCAGGGCTCTGGAGGCCGGATACGAACCCCTTTCCATGCTGGTAGAGACCGGCAGGATTGAGATTGAGGCCCGGCCTGTTTTTGATATGATCGAAAAGCTGTGGGGTGCTGAAAAGCTGGACACCATCCCCATCTATACTGCGGAAAAAGAGATCGTAACATGCCTTACAGGCTATACTCTGATCCGCGGGCTATGGATGACACTTCGCAGAAAGCCGGAGCAGGGTATCAGCGAATTTCTCATGGATAAAAAACGCATCACTGTACTGTTTGATGTGGTGAATCCCACCAATGTGGGTGCCATAATCCGGAGCGCTGCAGCTCTTGGGATTGATGGTGCACTCCTTACACATGCATCGGTTGATCCCCTTACAAGACGAAGCGCCAGAGTGAGCATGGGTACTGTCTTTCAGATACCCTGGACCAAAGCATCAAAGGAAGATTCGGAGGGGACGAATCTGATCCGTATCCTTAACTCATACGGTTTTAAGACCGTCGCAATGGCACTCACCGAAGATTCTGTGGGAATAGACAATGATGAGATAAGAGCCAACGAAAAGCTTGCCATCATCCTTGGTACCGAAGGGACGGGACTTCCCGGGGAGATAATAGAAGCCTGTGACTATCGCGTTATGATCCCTATGTATCACGGAGTGGATTCACTGAATGTAGCCGCAGCAAGTGCCATAAGCTTTTGGGAACTTATGAAATAACATGAATTCAGACCGGCGGGTAATATCCGCCGGTTTTTGATTGAAAAAAACTTTAGAATAAACAGCATATAACAGTTGACAACAGTTATAAACTGTTATACACTGTTTATTGCAAGGAGCTGACAGATGCATATCAGCTCCGCGGAGGAAAATAATGAAGATAATCATTAACAATACTTCAATGATCCCTGTTTACGAGCAGCTCATGGATCAGATCAAGCAGGAGATCATAGGCGGAGGACTTAAGGAAGGGGACGCCCTCCCTTCGGTACGAAACCTGGCAGGCGAACTTAGGATCAGTGCACTGACCGTTAAGAAAGCCTATGACAAACTGGAAGAAGACGGATTTACCGTAACTGTACATGGAAAGGGAAGTTATGTAGCGGCCACGGATATTCCCCTTGCCCTTGAAGCAAGGCGCAAGGCGGTTGAAGAGGACTTCGCCGAAGCGGTATCCAAGGCCCGGAGCGCAGGACTTGAGGATGATGAGATAAGAGAAATCCTGGAGATCCTGCTGGAAGATACATGACTATATTATGAGAGGCATGGAAATGATCAGATTAAATAATCTTCAGAAGGAATATAAAGGCTTCAAACTGGACATCACAATGGATGTACCCGAAGGAAGAGTTACCGGACTTATCGGGAGAAACGGAGCAGGTAAGACCACTACCATAAAGTGTATCCTCGGTCTTGTAAGACCTACGGCAGGAGAGGCAGAGGTCTTTGGCAGGAATCCGCTGGATCTTACATCAGATGAAAGACAGATGATAGGAGTTGCGCTTTCGGAATCCGGGTTCAGTATGCTTTTTACATTGGAGGATGTGATAAAGGTACTCAGTGCCAGCTATAAGGATTTTGACGAGAAGAGATTCAGGGATATGTGCAGCGCCCAGAGCCTTCCCTTCGATAAGCAGATCAAGGATTATTCCAGCGGTATGAAGGCAAAGCTCAGAGTGCTGGTTGCCATAAGCCATAATGCGAAGCTCCTTATCCTTGACGAGCCCACTGCAGGTCTTGACGTTATTGCAAGAAATGACATTCTTGCGATCATAAGAAAGTATCTCGATGAGAACCCGGAGCGTTCAATAGTGATAAGTTCACATATTTCATCCGATCTTGAAGGTCTCTGCGACGATATATACATGATCAGTGACGGTAAGATCATTCTTCATGAGGATACGGATGTGCTCCTTGGCAAATACGGACTTATCAAGATGAGCTCCGAGGAATTCGAAACACTGGATAAGAGGTATATTGTGGCTAAACAGGAAGACAGATTCTCAGTAACATGTCTTACTTCGGAAAAGCAGTTTTACGTTGAAAATTATCCCAAGCTGGTTATAGAAAATGCGCATATAGACGATATCATCGTTCTTATGCTCGGAGGTGAGAAATAATGAAGGGTTTATTTATAAAAGATATAAGACTGATAGCAAATCAGAAGAGATTTTTGATACTGTATCTTGCTGTTGCATTGATACTGAGCTTTTCAATGGACTCATCATTCATAGTCAGTTATGTTCCCATGATGGCAATGCTCCTTGTGCTTTCGACCATATCATATGACTATAACGATAACGGCATGTCATTTATCATGACACTGCCCAATAAGCCCGGGGATTATGCGGTGGAGAAATATATATTCTCTGCATCGGGTGTGACATTCATGTGGCTTGTATCCATGGTTCTCCAGTTTGTTTCCTTTATGATACAGAAAACGGAATATGTGCTCAGTGAGGTTATCCTGACAGATGCCCTTATGCTTCCCATGTTCCTGCTGATCATTGCCATAATGATCCCCATTGAACTCAAGTACTCACCTGAAAAGGGCAGAACAGTACTCTTCATCATATTCGGTATCGTAATGATAGCTGTAATCGCCGGCAAAGGCCTTGTCGAAAAGATCGGAGGTGCGGGAGATGTCATGGAACTGTTCGTAAAGCTTCAGAATATGTCTCCTGTGGTTCTTATCATCGCCGCCTACGCAGTATGCCTGATAGTATTGTCGATCTCCATGGTATCCACCATACGCATTATGCAGAACAAGGAATTCTAAAGAAAGGCCCTGCGGTTTATCATCACCGCAGGGCTTTTATCATGTTTATTGTTTCCAGTGCTTTCTTACGTATTCTTTTTCCGCGTGTTTCTTTTCCCTGTACGTTCTGACTATCTGGATCATATCCATGTAGTAGATCAGGTAGTACATAACAACTGCGAGAATGATGGCGGTTCCCACATCGAATACCGAATGCTGCTTAAGGAACATCGTGGACAGGATTATCGATATGCAGAGAATGAAGCTTGCTATCTTTACCCATCTGTACCTGCGGAGCTTCTCACTTCTTGCGATGGCAAACTCAACACCAAGAGAGTTATATACATGTATGCTGGGCCAAATATTGGTAGGAGTATCTGTACGGTAGAGATGCGCCACCCAACTTTCGAAGAAGCCTTCGTTGCCGATGAGGTTTGGTCTTAAGTTCTGACCGTTTGGCCAAAGGGTGGAGATGATCAGGAAGATCGTCATTCCCGTTGTCAGGAAGTAGAAGAGTCTTGCGTATTCATCCTTGGCTGTAAAGAGCAGGAACAGGATCGTTCCGAGTACGTAACCGAACCAGAGCTCGTAGGGGATGATGAAAGCCGGTATAAACGGTATATGATCATCGGCTTCAAGATGTATCAGATACTTGGGAACTATCACATTATTTTCCAGAACGGAAAACCATGTAAGGTATATGATCACATACAGCAGAAAGGGAATACCGTCCTTGTGCCTGTGAAAAAAATCACTTGCTTTATAAGAAAAACTTTTTAACGCGTTCATCTGTAACTACCGGAAAATCTTATATGTATAATCTGTATATTGCCTCTTTATCAAAAAACACTCATACAATAATAGGATTAAAAAAATAAATATGCAAATGTTTTTTTATGGCATTGTGATGTTGACTGCAGACCTGAGAACCCTGATATCAAGGTCCGATGCCTGTCTTGTGACCTCGCCGTCCGTATGTACCCACATCGGAGATGTGAGATGAACGTGTATGCGGGAGGCACGGTATTCGTTTACATGACTGAACATGAAGTGTTTTCCGGAAAACGCGAAGGGAAGACAGAGGAAGAACTTGATCCGGGGTATACTGTCAACCACGCATATATCAAGCTTTCCGTCAGTGTGGGATGCGTTTGGACCGAATTTGAACCCGCCGCCTTCAAAGGGTTCGTTCATGAATGCGGAAAAGAGTACCTTCTTAAGGGGGATCTCCTCACCGCCGTCGAAGGATATGGTGCCGTCCGGCCTGGCTGCTCCGAAGATCTGCTTAATCGCTATGAGTCCATAGGAAAGCTTTCCCAGCTTTACCCTGTTGAGGCTCTTTTTAAGCTTTGAGTGCATGGCTTCTTCGCAGACGGCAGCATCGAATCCGATGCCGGAGCTGATTATGAATTTCCTGGATGCAGCGTCGTCATATGTTATTTCACCCAGGTCGATTATGCCGGTGCGTCCTCTTTTTACAGCGATATCAAGGGCAAGCTTGACATCCCTGGGAATACCTACCGATCTGGCAAAATCATTGCCCGAGCCGGTGGGTATCAGGCTCAGTATGACTTTTCTGGTATCTCTTATGCCTGACAGGAGCTCGTTGATGGAGCCGTCTCCTCCGATGAGAAGTATCCTTACTGTCTCGTCGGCTGAGGTGATCTCCGAGGCAATCCTTGCGATATCCCCGGGCTTTTCGGAGAGGTATATCCTGTATTGTTCACCTGCATCCGACAGGTAGGGTTTTATGGTCTGCTCCAGGATTCCCTTCTTATCGGAACCTGAGGATGAATTTTCAATGATATGTAGCATTTTAGTGCCTCCGAAGAATGATTTTACTCCATTTACGGGATCAATAAAAGAATTTATGTCATATTAGTTGGAAAACGGTTACATATGATGATAAAATATAGTGGTTATGAAATTATGGAAACTTGATCTGTGAACCTGCGGATTCGTCCGCTAAAGGCAGTGTTTATGAACGGAGGGATGATATGGAACAGAGTAATGAATATGATTATGTTGAAAGGAAGCGCTGGCTGTTTTTTGGACTTCCCTGGACATTTACCGTTTACAGGATGAAGGATGACATGCTCAATGTGAAGACCGGATTCTTCAGACTTGAGCAGAATGACTGCTACATGTATAAGATCGTCGATGTAAGACTTACACAGACGCTTTTGGAGAGAATGTTCGGACTCGGTACCATCAGCTGCTTTACCGGCGATACCACTGACAAAGAGCTTGTTATCAAGCATATCAAGCATTCTGAGGAGATAAAGGATTACCTCCTTAAGACTTCAGAGGAGGCGAGGATCAAGAGACGTACCGTCAATATGCTCGACATCGGTTCCGGTGATGTAGGCGATATTGATGATATTCATTTCAACTGATCCCGTATTGGAAAAATGATCGACCAGAAAAAAATACAGGAAGCTGCAAAGCTTATAATTGAAGCTATCGGTGAGGACCCTGAAAGAGAGGGGCTTAAGGCAACGCCGGAGAGGATCGGACGCATGTATGAGGAGATCATGGCCGGTTACTCTCAAAAGCCGGAGGATGTTCTCAGTACATTCTTCACCGTAGAGGAGAATTCGCCGGTTATAGAGAAGGATATTACCTTTTACTCGATGTGCGAACATCATATGCTGCCCTTTTTCGGAAAGGCACATATCGCCTATATTCCCGACGGTAAGGTTGTGGGGATCAGCAAGCTTGCAAGATGTGTTGAGGTCTATGCCAGAAGGTTACAGATCCAGGAGCATATGACTGCACAGATAGCCGATGCACTTATGGAGGCTCTTGCTCCGAAGGGAGTGCTGGTTGTGCTTGAAGCTGAGCACACATGCATGACCATGAGGGGAGTCAAAAAGCCCGGGAGCAGAACCGTTACCATCTCTGCCAAGGGAGTCTTTAAGGAAGATCAGGAACTGTGTGACAGATTTTTGAGACTTATGAAAGCGGAGTCCTGATCATGGATATTTCGAACTTTGGGAATAAAAACAAGACCTACATCATGGGCATACTGAACATAACTCCGGATTCTTTTTCCGACGGCGGTCAGTACTGTGATATCGATGCATCATTAAGACAGGCTGAGAAGATGGTGTCCGAGGGAGTCCATATCATTGATGTTGGCGGTGAATCCACAAGACCCGGTTTTACGCCGGTTGATGCCGAAGAAGAAGCTGCAAGAGTCATTCCGGTCATTAAGGAACTCCGTAAATATTTCAACATTCCCATCTCGGTTGATACCTATAAATCATCGGTTGCAAGAAAAGCTCTCGAAGCCGGAGCTGACATAGTAAATGATATATGGGGATTCAGACAGGACCCCCAGATGGCTCATGTGGTGGCAGAGTATGGCGCAATGTGCGTACTTACCCACAACAGCGATGATACGTTTTACGGTGACCTTGTACAGGATGTTGCAAGGGAGCTGGGTGAATCGGTAAGGATAGCCCTCGGTGCAGGTGTAAGGAAGGAACGCATCATCATCGATCCCGGTATCGGATTCGGCAAGACTTATGAACAGAATATGGAGGTGCTCAGGCATCTTCGTGATTTCGCTAATATGGGATATCCGCTTCTCGTGGGAGCAAGCAGGAAGTCTGTTATATGCAAGACCCTCGGGATAAAGCCTGCTGAAGGTGATGCGGCCACGGCAGCCATATCGGTCATGTCCGTACAGGCAGGTGCAAGATTTGTAAGAGTCCACAATGTCAGGATGAATGCGGATGCAATAGGCATGGCGGAGGGAATATTGTATGGTACAGGAGAGAAATGAGAGGGATTATTCCCTTATCAGGATCAAAGACCTTAAGGTTTTCGCCCATCATGGTGTTCTTGAAGAGGAGACTGTAAACGGACAGGATTTCTACGTGTGCGTTGACGCCTACCAGAATATCTCGCCTGCGGCAACGCTGGATGAGCTGGTGCTTACCACTGATTACAGCGACCTGTGCAGACATATCAATACATTCCTGACGGAAAACACCTTCAAGCTGCTGGAGACGGCGGTTGAGGAGCTGTGCAAAAGCCTGCTCCTGAAGTATTCGCTGATAGAGAGCGTTGTGGTGGAGATCAAAAAACCCCAGGCTCCCATCGGCCTTCCCGTTGAGTATGCTTCGGTGGTAAGGAAGATGTGCAGACACAGAGCACTTCTCAGTCTTGGCTCCAACATGGAAGACAGGGAGAAGCATTTGAAGGAAGCGATAGAAGAGCTTGATGCGGAACCTGCGACCGGTGTTGTCAGGATCTCAAGTATTATGGAGACCCTTCCCTACGGTTACAAGGAACAGGATAAGTTCATGAACTGTGCGGTTGAGGTCACGACACTTCTTTCCCCAAGAGAACTGCTGATATTTACTCAGGGAATAGAGCAGAAGCACGGAAGAGAACGCAAGATACACTGGGGCCCCAGGACTCTGGATATCGATATAGTATTCTATGATGATCTTGTATATGGCGATGATGTACTTCAGATACCGCATATAGATATGCAGAACAGGTACTTTGTGCTAAAGCCCCTGTCGGAGATAGAACCCGGATACAGACATCCTCTTCTCGATAAAACCGTGATACAGCTGCTGTTTGAGCTTGAAGAGAAGATCTCCGATGCCGATAAATGACAAAAGCAGATCCCGGAAGTCTTACGGCTTGTCCGGGATCTTTGTTTTTAAGAGAAATGATGATGCAAGGCCTGTGAACATGCCGGTTATGATGCCTGCGAGAACAAGGTAGGGTGTGTATGAAAAAACTGCGGCAGAGCCCATTATGAAGAATGCGCATATGAGCTGTCCCGCATTATGAAACAGTCCCCCGAAGGCTCCCGTTATATGCAGGTACTTTCCATGCAAAAGGGCATCTGCAAGTATCTCTGTAAGAAGCGCTGTAAAGCCACCTGTCAGAGAGTAGATGACTGATACCGGATTTCCGAAGAGTATCCCGGATATGATAATCCTTACAAGAAGGACCATGCCTGCTTCCCTTCTGCCGAAGCGTTTCATGCAGTAAAGGGTTATGATATTGGAGAGACCCGGCTTGATGCCGGGGATGAAAAACAGCGGGGGAAGAAGGCTTTCAAAGGCATAGATCCCCAGAGAAAGTGCACTCATCAGGCCAAGGACTGTAATGCTGCGTATGCGGTTTTTGTTATCAGTAGGTCCAGGCATCGGTGCTGCTTTCTTCTGTATCGTCTATGGTTATCATGAGTCTGTTGGGCAGGCATGCTATCGGGATCCCGGGTGAACTTATGCTGCCCCGGTGAATGCACAGTCCGGCCGGGCAGTCAGAATCCGTTACACATACTCCCTCAGGGGATATCCTGATGACATTATATGAACTGTCCGGATGCTGTATCCCCTCAAGGATATATGCATCTCCGGAGCCTGAGGCGGGGACAACGGTGATGTATATATCATCTGTTATGACGCTCATGTCATATGTTCTCAAAAGAGTTCCGCCGGAAATGATCCTGACAGTTCTTCCCCGGGATCTGCCTTCCCGGAGTATGAGGACAAGACAAAAAACAGCGATGATGATCAGTATCGCAGACATGAGGATATGAGGTTTTTTAAATTTTCCCATGTAGTCAGACATAATGGCATTTTAACATGGATCTGTTCAAATGAAACCATTTAGAGATAACAATAGGATAAAGGCCCGGAAAAAACTTAAGTGTAAGCTTTTGGCAGGTGTGGTACTGCCGGTTCTTTTTGTATGCATTACCGCATCGTGCGGCAGAATGCAGCCTGAGACAAAGTCCGGACTTGTGATGGATACTGTTTTTACCGTGACAGTGTACGGGGATGCTGAGATCACTGACAGACTTCTTGAAGCGGCAGATCAGCTGGATAAGACAGTTCTGTCAAGGTTTGAGGCAGGATCCCTCGTATCACGTTATACGCAGGATATATCTGCAGACGGCAGTGAACAGATAAGCACAGGCAGTGACGTACAGGCAGATAAGGAGTCTCACTATATTGCTTCCGTGTACGGCAGAGAATATGACCTGGATGATATATTTTCAGATTGTGAGGACATTAGATATGACTCTGCAGGAGCATTCGATGTGCGTATCGGAGCTCTGTCTGATCTGTGGGATATAAAGGGGCGTATGACAGGCGAAGATAAGGATGGTTTTCCGGTGCCTGCTCAGATAGAGTCTTTAAGGGGTGACAGATCGGTGCCCGATCTTGGAAGCGTTGGAAAGGGCATTTATCTTGATCTTGCATATGATATCCTGTCGGATTCGAATGCCTTTGCTGCGGTGGTCAGTGCCGGAGGGAGCATTCTTGTATACGGCCAAAAGCCGGACGGAAAGCTCTTCAGGGTCGCGATAAGAGATCCATTCCCGGGATCATCTTCAGATGCATTTGCCACCATTATCCTGTCCGGAACACACTTTGTATCAACCTCCGGAAGCTATGAAAGATTCATAGAATATAATGGGGAGATATATCATCACATCATAGATCCCTTAAGCGGATATCCCGCATGGACCCGTGATGATATCCTTAACAGATCTCAGATATCCGCCTCGTCCCTTTCAAGTCCCATTCCGGTGCCTGAACACATTCCTGTCTCCGTGACCATCATAAGTGACAGCGGATTTTACT
The DNA here is from genome assembly GCA_902761225.1 of uncultured Lachnospiraceae bacterium. Lineage (GTDB taxonomy): Bacteria > Bacillota > Clostridia > Lachnospirales > Lachnospiraceae > AC2028. The sequence continues at coordinate 19,623 of CACWJQ010000018.1, forward strand.
CCGATGCTCTTTCGACCGCCTGCTTCGTCCTTGGTCCCGACATGGGCATTGCACTTGCCGAAAAATACTCATCCGAAGCCATCTTTATCATGGATGATGGAACTGTCCTCGCCTCCCATGGTATAATCTTCGATGAACGGAGTAATACTTTTGAACTTGCATACTGATACCTGCGGAACCTTTGTGAATGAAAAGTGTGATATCTGCTGCTTTTAAAATATAGATCTGTAGCGATCGATGGACGTTAACAACGGAGAATATTATGACTGACGAGATCCTTAGGAAGATATACGACGCCACCCCGCCTGATGAGGAACTTGAGGATATTGCGGATTTCTTCAAGGTGTTCGGTGACAATACAAGACTGAAGATAATGATAGCTCTTCTTCAGAGCGAGCTGTGTGTTCAGGATATTGCGGATGCGCTTCAGATGACCCAGTCCGCCATATCCCATCAGCTTAAGCTTTTAAAGCAGCTGGATCTTGTCAAGACCAGACGTGCCGGCAAGACCATCTTTTATTCCCTTGCAGACGACCACATTTCGTCGATCCTGTCCATGGGTATCGACCATATTGAAGAGTAAAAAGGATATTTAATGATCCGGATCACTTTTTGTCTTCCGTCACTATATTTTCCAGTGCTGCATCGAGAGCGGCGTTTACCGGAGAGTAGGATGTGCTTCCGGGCACCGTGTGATAAAGAGATGTCTCGTTGAAATAATCCTTGAAGTACACATATCCGCTGGTCATGGAGATCGAATTATAATATCCGCTAGCCAGAACGGTTGATCCGCTTCCGTCAGTCCGTACAAAGGCAAGATGAGGGTTATCACCCATTGTCTGATAATAGATATAACCGTTCAGTACGTTGAAGCTTTCTACTTTCTCACTTACCACTATCTCAATGGTCCTGTCGGATAATGAGTATTTTCTGAGCTGATATTCTTCGGAGGGTACCATGTAATAGATATATCCTCCGTCTATAACAGGATTCCAGAAGTCGCCTTCCAGTACAGGCGCGGTTGTCCCGCTCCTGGTATCATAGACCATCAGATTATGATCGCCTTCGGTATTGTTGTAATAGATAAGATCTCCGGATGCACATGAAGGATTTATACCGAACTGTGCAAGTATCTCCATGTTCTCGCCGCTTGTGTCAACTCCGAGAAAATACGGAGCATCATGATTGTTGTCCGCCGTTCCCTCAAGGTACAGCCTGTCGCCCACAAGCTGTGCCTTTACCACAACATCACGGCTTATGGTAAATCCCTTGCTCCCGTCTATATGGGACCTGATGAAAGCGTGGGGTATCCTTACGCTTCCAAGACCTGCAGCCCCCGAGCTTCCGGACTGGAAGTAGTAAATGTAGTGTCCGGCAACATTTATGCTGGTGGCAACAGCGGATGAGATCTTCTTACAGTCTGTCTCATCCACGTTCATGGAATAAAGAGAACCCCCGTCATAGGGATTGGCGAAGTATACGCGGCCGTCGGCTTCGCACACTATGCCTCCGTTATTGAGATTTCCCGCTATATTCCCTATAGTTCCGGAAGGGTTGGATGGGATTTTTTCTCCTCTTTTGAAAAAAACGGCCGAGATGACCAGAATGACAGAAAACAGGACTATCACCGAGACCGCGATGATAATGGCTTTTTTATCTGTTTTCTTCCCTGCTGCCATAGTAAGATTGTCCTTTCCGTTTTGGGGATCCACCGTACCAGAAATGTACGTAAATTTCGTTAACTCTCACTTTTGATTTTAACCTTGAAGCGTATTTTTATCAAGGCTCGGGAAGCCGTAAATACGTTGTAAAATCGGTTATTTCGGAGTAAAATATATTAGTTAAAATTTACGCTTAGGAGCACCTGTATGGATTTATCGGATATCAGAATACAGCTTGACGAATGCGATTCGGAGATAGTCAGGCTATTTGAAAAAAGAATGGCGCTTGCAGAGGAGGTTGCTACCGTAAAGCTTGCCTCCGGCAAGGCGGTTCTTGATAAGGAAAGAGAGAACGCGAAGCTTGCAGCGGTTTCCGGCATGGCAAGCAATGAACTGAACGCTGAGGGCATCAGGGAGGTCTTTAAGCTCCTTATGAGCATAAGCCGCAAGTTCCAGTATAAGAAGCTTGAGGAGAGCGGAAGGCATATCAACATACCCTTTATTCCCATAGGGGATATAAGGCAGGGATCACCCAGAGTAGTGTTTCAGGGTGACGAGGGAGCATATTCGCAGATCGCAATGAAGAGATATTTCGGAGACGATGTATCTTCCATTCATGTGCCCACCTTCAGAAGTGCAATGATGGCCATATCCGAGGGAAGCGCCGATTATGCTGTTCTTCCCATCGAAAATACCACTGCGGGTATCGTTAATGAGATATACGATCTGCTTGCCGAATATGAGAATTACATTGTTGCAGAGCAGGTGATCAGGATAGAGCATTGTCTTATGGGTGTGAAGGGAGCATCCCTTTCGGATATAAGTACTGTTTTTTCACATCCACAGTCGCTTATGCAGTCCGCAAGATTTCTCGGAGAGCATGAATGGAAGCTGATCTCCATGCCCAATAATGCATTTGCGGCCAGAAAGGTGGCAGATGAATGCGATAAGACCCAGGCTGCCATAGCAAGCGAACTTGCGGCTGAGGTTTACGGTCTGGATATCCTTGAAAAGGGAGTGAATTCGGCTGAGAACAATTCCACAAGGTTCATAATCGTGACCGGGCAGAAGGTATACAGGGAGGATGCAGGCAAGATAAGTATCTGCTTCGAGGTTCCTCATGAGAGCGGCTCTCTGTATAACTGTCTCGGACACTTTATATTCAACGGTCTCAATATATCCAAGATCGAATCGAGACCTATTGAGGGACGCACCTGGGAGTACAGGTTCTTCCTGGACTTTGAAGGTAATCTTTCAGATCCCAGCGTAAGGTGTGCTCTTACGGGCCTCAGGGAAGAGGCAAGATATCTCAGGGTACTTGGCAATTACTGATGTGCTTTCATTAAGCATCCGATCTGCCTGCCATATAATGAACGGATGTCACATTGGAGGATGGGGATGGTACATACATTTGCTGCCATAGATGTCGGAAGCTTTGAACTTACCATGAAGATATATGAATACGGTGGCAGGAAGCAGATGAAAGAGATCGACTGTCTTGTGACAGGACTGTCACTTGGCGCCGACACATATGCCACAGGCAAGATCTCAACCGAGAAAGTGGATGAGCTCTGCCATGTACTGTCACACTTTGCTTCCGTTATGCGCTCATATAAGGTCGAATCCTATAAGGCATACGGAACAAGCGCCATAAGAGAAACCGAGAATTCAGAGATACTGCTCGATCTGATAGAGACCAGAACCGGGATCCATATAGATACCCTTTCCAATTCGGAACAGAGATTCTTAGATTACAAATCCATAGCCGGCGCGGGTGATGATTTCTTCACTGCCATTCAGGACAGTGCCGCAATACTTGATATAGGCGGCGGAAGCATACAGATATCATTGTTTGATGAGGACTCGCTTGTGAGTACACAGAACCTGAGACTTGGGGTTCTGAGGATAAGGGAGAGGGTTGAAAGCCTCGGAGCCGATCCTTACAGGATGAGACTTCTCGAGGAGGAACTCATCGATGCCCAGCTTCTTACCTACAAGAAGCTGTTCCTTACAGGAACTGTGAGAAACCTGATAGTGATGGACGATTACATCAGCGGATGCATCAAGAAGAGAGCATCCGATCTGGGACAGGACTTTCTTTCCGGGAAGGACTATCTGCAGCTTCTTGATGACCTGTCTTTGCGCGGAACCTTTGAGACCGCACGCATGGTGGGGGTTCCGGAAGAGAAGGTGCCTCTCATCAGGATATCCGGGATACTTGTTAAGAGTCTCAGCAGCATAATCAAGTCAGACAAGATCTTTGCTCCCGGTGTAACTCTTTCAGACGGTATCGCCTATGAGTTCGCTGAGAGAGAAAAGCTCATAAAGCATGCGCACGATTTTGAGAAGGATATAACTGCCTGCGCACTCAACATATCAAGGCGCTACAACGGTTCACGTTCCAGAGCGGAGACCCTGAGGCAGATATCGGGAACAATATTCGATTCGATGAAAAAGGTCAGCGGTCTGACTAAAAGAGACAGACTGTACCTTGATATAGCGACGATCCTTCATGACTGCGGCAAGTATATTGCCATGACTGATATAGGTGAGAGATCCTACGACATCATTATGGCTACGGAGATAATCGGTCTGTCACATCATGAAAGAGAGATAGTTGCCAATATCGTCAGGTTCAATCATTCCGATTTTGAATACCTCGGAAGTGACGACGAAGGCATCGGCTCCCTTGGACGTGACGGATATATCAGGGTTGCAAAGCTGACTGCCATATTAAGACTTGCCAACAGTCTCGACAGAAGCCATAAGCAGAAGCTCAAGGAGGTGAAGGCTTCCCTTTCGGGAAATGAACTTCTCCTGAGTGTGAAGACTCCGCAGGGCTTTTTGCTTGAAGAAGCATTCTTCCCCGAAGCTGCAGACTTCTTCGAGGAGATATATTCGATCAGACCGGTAATAGTGAGAAGCTGAAGTATCAGGCAGCACAGGAGCGATAATGGCATCCAGGAAAATAACAGATTTCAGAAATCCCGAATATTATACAAACCGTGAGCTCAGCTGGGTTGAGTTCGACAGAAGGATCCTGTCCGAAGCAAGGGATAAGCAGACGCCGCTTTTTGAGAGGCTTAAGTTCCTTGCCATAGTGTCATCGAACCTTGATGAATTCATAATGGTAAGAGTGGGATCGCTCCTTGATATGCATCAGGCGGGAATAGACAGACCCGATATTGCAGGGATGAGTCCCCTTGAACAGCTTGCTGCCATAAGCGAAAGTGTCCACACCCTTGTGTATGACCAGTATAAGGCGCTCAGGACGGAGATACTTCCCGAGCTTAAGAAGAACGGCCTGGAACTTGTCAGAAGCCATGAGGAGATGACATCCGCAGAGTGCAGATTTGCTGATGACTATTTCCGGACTCTTGTATACCCGGTACTTACTCCGATGGCTGTTGATTCATCAAGACCATTTCCTCTGATCCTGAATAAGTCTCTTAACATCGGAGCAATGGTCAGGAAAAAGGGCGGAGATAAGGAACTTGAATTTGCAACCGTACAGGTTCCGTCAGTGCTCCCCAGGGTTATCACTCTTCCGGGAAACGGTAAGAACAGGAGAGTGATCCTTCTTGAAGAGATAATAGAGAGGAACATGAAGTCGCTGTTTCTCAATTATGATATAGTCTGTGCCCATCCTTACAGGATCACGAGAAACGGGGATATGAGCATAGATGAGGACGATGCGGAGGATCTGCTCAAGGAGATTGAAAAGTCCGTAAAGGCCAGACAGCGCGGTGAGGTCATAAGGCTTGAGATCGAGCACGGTGCCGATAAGAAGCTTATCTCGTTTCTTACGGATGAGCTGAACATAAATGAAAATGAGCTGTTTTATATAGACGGGCCTCTCGATCTTACTGCATTTTTCAGGATCAGCTCTCTTCCCGGATTCGACAGTTTAAGGAATCCTTCATTCGAACCCGCCGAGGTTCCGGAGCTTCCTGCCGGATGTGATATTTTCGCACAGATAAGAAAGGGAGACATACTTCTGTTTCATCCTTACCAGTCATTTGAACCGGTTGTGGACTTTATCAGGAATGCCGCATCGGATCCGGATGTTCTGGCCATCAAGCAGACTCTTTACAGAGTGAGCGGTAACTCGCCCATCATCGCGGCGCTTGCCCAGGCTGCGGAAAACGGAAAGCAGGTTACCGTACTTGTGGAGCTCAAGGCACGTTTTGACGAAGAGCACAATATCGTATGGGCAAGAATGCTTGAAAAAGCAGGATGCCATGTTATCTACGGACTTGTGGGACTTAAGACACATTCCAAGATCACTCTTGTGGTGAGAAAAGAGAACGAGGGTATCAGGCGCTATGTGCATCTTGGCACCGGAAACTATAATGATGCCACGGCAAGGATATATACGGATATAGGACTTCTTACCTGCAGGGAACAGATCGGAGAGGACGCCACGGCAGTGTTCAACATGCTCAGCGGATATTCGGAGCCAAAGGCCTGGAATTCTCTTGTGGTTGCTCCGTTGTGGCTCAAGGACAGATTCCTGTACCTGATAGAAAGAGAAGCGGAGATAGCCCGCAGCGGAAAGGAAGGCAGGATCGTTGCCAAGATGAATTCCCTGTCGGACCCCGATATCATCGAAGCCCTGTACAAGGCATCGGCAGCAGGCGTAAGGATAGAGCTTATCGTAAGAGGAATATGCTGTCTTAAGACAGGTATAAAGGGAGTCAGCGAGAACATCAGCGTAAGATCCATAACCGGCAATTTCTTAGAGCATGCAAGGATCTTCTGGTTCAAGAATGATGAAAATCCCGAAGTGTACTGCGGAAGCGCAGACTGGATGCCGAGAAACTTAGACAGGAGAGTTGAGATAGTATTCCCCGTTACCGATGAATCTCTCAAGGCAAGACTGTGGCATATCCTGAACACGGAGCTTAAGGACAACCGGAGAGCCAATGTCCTCAGACCTCTCGGATGTGAATATGTAAAGGAAGGACTGAGACAGAAGAAGGCTGTGGACTCCCAGCTTATAGCCGTTAAAGAGGCAGCGGATGCCGCAAAGAAGGCAAGACCTAAGAAGACATCAGAAAGCAGGGTATTCATCCCCAAGACAAAACCCGTAAAATGATCCGTTTTTGCTGTCCGGGATATGGCAGGGGTCAGAGCGGAAAATGTAAGGATCGGTATTTATGAGAATCGTACTCGCATCGGGATCTCCCAGAAGAAAGGAGATACTCGATCAGATCGGAATCAAATATGACGTATGTGTCAGCAGTGCTGATGAGCATACCATAGAGAAGGACCCGAAGAAGATGGTCATGCTTCTTTCGGAGAGGAAGGCCATGTCCGTTCTTAAGAAGCTTGAGAGCGGCGAAAGCGGTATATGCGATCATCCGGAAGAAGAGACCTTCTGCGTGATAGGATGCGATACTGTTGTGTATCAGGAGAACGGAAACGGGATCCTCGGGAAGCCCCGTTCGGAGGCAGAGGCATTTGAGATGCTGAATGCTCTTCAGGGAGGGTTCCATGAGGTGTATTCCGGAGTGACTATACTTGTCAGCGGACTTAAGACTCCCGTAAAGAGGAGCTTCTGGGAACGCACCGTGGTTCATTTTTCACAGATGACGGACGAAGAGATACTCGAATACATTAAGACCGGAGATCCGATGGACAAGGCAGGCGGATATGGGATACAGGGCTTTTGTGCAAGATATATCGAAGGCATAGAAGGAGACTATCTCAACGTGGTCGGTCTTCCCGCAAGACATCTTTACAGTGAATTAAAGTCACTCGGGGCGGTCTGATATGGAGATATACTTTGCACCCATGGAGGGTATGACACCTTCCCTCCTGAGAAATATGCACAGTTCTTATTTCGGAGGATGTGATAAGTACTTTACTCCCTTCATCTCCACCAATGAGAACTACCTGCTGAACCATAAGGAACAGAGGGATGTTGCGCCGGAGAATAATTCCGGTGTGTGCCTTGTTCCGCAGATAATAAGCAACTCCGCCCATCAGACTGCGGAATACCTGTATCTGATGTATGAAAAGTACGGATACAGAGAGGTCAATATCAATATGGGCTGTCCTTCGGGATGCGTTGTCTCAAAGGGCAAGGGGTCGGGAATGCTGAGAGATCCCGGGAAGCTTGAAGATTTTTTCATGGAGCTGGAGAAAGAGATCCGGGCGGTAAGACCTGAAGGAACCTTTCTGCCTGATGTTTCCATCAAGACAAGGATAGGGTTTAGTTCGGAAGACGAATACAGGAAGATAATGGAGATCTTCCTTGCACATCCCGTAAGGCAGATCATAATACATCCCAGATCCAGGACACAGATGTATCAGGGACAGGTCCATCTGAAGGAGTTCGGGGAAATGTACGAAGCCTTCACGAATGCCGGTATAGGGGTTGTGTACAACGGTGATATAAGGACACTGGAAGATTATGAGAAGATAGCGGAAGCCTTCCCGAAGCTTGACGGAGTGATGATAGGAAGGGGACTGCTCAGAAATCCGTCCCTTGCCAGGTACATAAAGGGCGGAAAGCAGGCGGATAACGAAGAGTACCTGACATATATGGAGGCCATACTTGACGGGTACTGTGAAAGGATACCTTCGGAGAAGAATGTACTTGCCAAGGTTAAGGATCTGATCAGCTTTGCAAAGGATGCCTTTTCGGGGTACGATAAAGGCTTCAGGGATATGTGCAAGGCGGATTCGGTTGAAAGCTTCAGAGTCTGTATGAGGCAGTATATAAGGAATTCGGAATTGAACGGATTATAAATGCAGGGGGATAAGGATATGTATGATGACAAAGTTCTTGATGTATTCTTAAGAGACCAGAAGAAGCTCTTTGATGAGCCTGTTGCGGCAACCCGTGATGAAGCCAGGGATTTCCTTGAAGAGCTCATGGCGGTGATCGTGGATTCAGCCGATGAGGTCAGGGAGTATTTTGAGGAAGAAGGCGTTGACTTTGATGCGCCCGAGATCGGAGATATATTAAAGGCAGATGAGGTTTTTGATATCGGAGACGGAAGATACCTCATCGTGGAAGGATAAAGTTTTGGATAGACAGATAAGATGGGACAGACTGGATAATACCGGGTACCTTTTTCCTTCGATAGCCGGGGAAAACATGACGAGTACCTACAGGATATCCATAATACTGAATGAAGAAATAGATAAGGCACTTTTGCAGGAAGCACTGGATATACTGCTTCCCAAGATCGATCTGTTCAACGTAAGACTCAGAAAAGGATTCTTCTGGTACTACTTTGAAGAAAACGGAAAACCCGCACCAAGAGTTACAGAGGAGACTTTTCCCTGCAGGTTCATAAGAGCAAACAGGAATCACTCGTACCTCTTCAGGGTCACATACTTTGGACGCAGGATAAATCTTGAGGTATTCCATGCCCTCACAGACGGTATGGGCGGCATCAATTTCATAAGGGAACTGGCTTACCAGTACTTAAGACTTGCCCATCCTGATGAACTCAAAGGGGATGGTCTGTGTGCTGATACCTCTCTTAACAAGGAGGACAGTTTTGTAAGAAATTACAAGGCTGCCAAGCCCAAGGGATTTGTTGCCAGGAAGGCATTCCTCATAAAGGGAAAGCACCTTCCGGACGGCAAGCTGGGACTTATGCACCTTACCATGTCGGTACAGGAACTCAAGAAGGTAACACATGCCAAGGAGGTGTCCATCAACGAGTACATGGTGGCACTGACTGCATACTCGATATACAAGAATGGATTCAGGGGAAGATCTAAGGATCATCCCATAAGAGTTGCCGTACCGGTTAACCTGAGGCCGTTCTACGATTCCTATACCACGAAGAACTTTTTCGTGGTGGTATCCGCTGAGGTGTGTGACAGGGAAGAAGAGTACACATTTGATGAGATACTCCAAATCTGTAAGACCACTCTCAGGGAACAGATAACCAAGGAGCATCTTGAGGACCTTTTCAGCTATTCTGTGTCCAATCAGATGAACCCGTTCCTGAAGGCAATACCTCTGGGGATCAAGAATATTGCCATCAAGTTCGTATATACCAAGTCCGCAACGGCCAATACCACTACGGTCACCAACGTGGGCAATATCAAGATCCTTGATGAGTACAGGAAGTATATCAGGGGCTTTACGGCCAATATCGCCATGAGCATAGGTCAGGATATAAAGGGTACGATCCTTTCATACGGCGATGACTTTGTATATACTTTTTCCACCTCACTGGAGGATACCTCCATTGAGAGAACATTTGTAAAGCAGCTTGCCTCTGACGGTATCAGGGTAAGCGTTACTACCAACGGAGTATTTTATGGCTGAGTGTAAGAAATGCGGTGTGCATATAACCGACGATACGGACAGATGTCCTTTTTGCAGATGCGTACTTGAGGACGACGGGATTAAGGGAGAGAACGTATATCCGGACACCGAGGAGAAGGTTAAGTTCTGGAGGATCCTCAGAAAGATAATCCTGTTTTTGTCACTCTGTGCAATAGGCGGAATGCTGATAGCTCTATACATGGGAGCGGATATATTCAACTGGACGGTTGTTGTAACCCTTATACTTCTGTATGTGAACGTGAGTATATACATGTCCATCACAGGTAAGATAGGATATATGTTCAAGACACTTTTCCTGACGCTGCTTGCCCTGCTCATACTGATAGGCATTGACTATTTTACGGGATACAACAGATGGTCATTTGACTATACCCTTCCTTCCGGCATCATTTTCCTCAATGTTGTATGCGTCCTTCTGATGATCATCAACAGACGCAACTGGCAGAGTTATATCAGCTTCCAGCTTTTTAATATTTTCTGGAGCGTGGTGATAGCTGTACTGCTCAGGCTTGGAATCATAAGACAGCCGGTCCTTGTGATAATAGCTGTCTCTGCGTCGGTCCTTGTTTTTGCCGGCACACTGATATTCGGGGGAAGACGCGCTTCCGACGAACTTAAGAGGAGATTCTTTATCTGATGGCCCTGATCAATTTTTCATGGATCAAGAGATTCGAAAAACAATATCATGAAGTGCCTGTGACAGAAGATGCGATCGGTACCGCGTCCGGTGAGACGGAAGGTTCATCCGATGCTGAAGCTGTAGAAGCATCCTGTGGTGCAGATAGTGATGAGCCTGCAGAAAAAGCAGATGGTGAAGTCTCCGGAGACGAAGGGGATAATGATGCTGTAAAAGCAGGTGCAGGTCTGGACAAGGCTTCATACTTTGCGGATAAGCAGGATGATGAAGTGACGGAAGATGAGGGTGACAGCCAGGAGGCAGCAGGCGTATCTTCCAGGGGCAGGGTGCTTTCGAGGATGATCTCCTATATATCCAATGAATCATCCGTAGGAAAAAGCCTCAAGACAGGCGAGCTCAGAAAGAAAATGCAGGAGCCTGTTTGGAATGTACCTGCTCCCTTTAATATGACCGGCTTCGACATGGGGGATTTTACCATGAAGATGCTCTCATCCAAGGAAGATCCGGATCTCGACCATGTCATACTGCAGCTTCACGGCGGCGGATATATGGGGTCCATAAGGAATGCATATTATGTGTTTGCGGGTCTTTATAACGAACTGAGCCACGGAATGAATGTGCTGTCGCCGGATTACAGGGTTGCTCCCGAGAATCCCTATCCCGCAGCACTTGAAGATGCATTTGCTTCTTATGAATGGCTGCTGGGCAGGGGATACACCCCGGATAAGATAATTCTTGCGGGAGACAGTGCCGGTGGCGGTCTTTGTCTTTCGCTGTGTATGTACCTGAGAGATAAGGGAATGCAGATGCCTATGGGGATCATAGCCATGAGTCCCTGGGCGGATCTTACCGCATCGGGAGAATCCTACGAACGTAATTTTGACAAGGATCCTTTGTACGGAGGTTCCAGGGAGAGCCTTATCTATATCAATGCCTATCCCGGAGATCACGACAAGACGGATCCTTACATATCGCCCATGTTCGGCAGCTTTAAGGGTTTTCCTCCCATGCTCATACAGGTGGGTTCCAATGAAATGCTTCTTTCCGATTCCGAGACTGTTGCCGCGAAGGCGCGTGCCGAAGGTGTCAGGGTGAGACTTCATGTGTATGAGGGAATGTTCCATGATTTCCAGATGGCATATACCGCAATACCTGAGTCGAAGAAAGCCTGGGCTGAAGCAGGCAGGTTCATAGATATTCTTCTCGAAGAGGAAAGAGAGTCGGAGCCTGTGCCTGTGCCGCTTCCGCTGTGAGTGCACAAAAAGGCTGTTGAAACAAAGTTCTGATACCGATATACTCTGTATTTGAAATTGCCGCATGAGGGGATGCGGGGGGTGGGTCAATTGAAAAAACCAATTCATGTGATCGCAAGATTCATATATCATCTGCTTGTGCTGTTTGTGCTCCTGTTCTGCACAAACTCTGTTTTTCTGCTTGCCTCGGGTGCATCCGATTCCATAGTGATGCTGCTGTTTATACTGCTCACCTTTTTCTTCTGGATCTGGCCCGCTGTATACGGAAGGGATATAGTCGAATCAAGGGTAAGGCAGCTTTGGTACGGCAACATACAGCTGAGGATATTCCTGGAAGCTCTTGTGATAACCGTAGCGTATACGTTTATCGAGGTGCTGGTATTACATAAAGTCGATGACGGTGTGAGCAGGACAGTACTTGGCTTTGAGATAACAGCTTCATGGTCGAGGATGATCTCACATACGATAATAGCCATAGTTTTTCTTTCCATAACATTCTGGATAGGGATAATCCGTATCTATGTCACAAGCGTACAGCTTGGTATCAGGATGCGTGTCATAGGAGTGATCTTCGGAATGATCTTTCCCGTCAACCTGATCGTTCTGTGCATCATGCTCCGCATCACATCCAAAGAGGTGAGCTTTGAGAACGATAAGACTATCATGAACCTGGCCCGTAAGGACCAGAAGCTTTGTGCGACGAAATATCCCGTTCTGCTCCTTCACGGGGTCTTTTTCAGGGATTCCAAGTTCTTCGATTACTGGGGAAGAGTCCCAAGGGAACTGATAATGAACGGATGCAGGATCTTCTACGGAGAACAGCAGTCTGCAGCCACCGTCGAATCCTGCGGAAAGGAAGTAGCGCGCAAGATCGAAGAAATCGTTAAGGTGACCGGCTGCGAGAAGGTCAATATAATCGCTCATTCAAAGGGCGGCCTCGATGCAAGAAGCGCCATGTGCGATCCCGAGATAGCAAAGCACGTTGCTTCGCTTACCACCATAAACACACCTCACAGAGGATGTGAATTTGCCGATTTCCTGCTTACGAAATCTCCCGAGAAGCTTAAAAAGGCTGTTGCGGGTGCATATAATTCGGCACTGCTCAGAGTCGGGGATTATGCTCCTGACTTCATTGCGGCATGTCAGAATCTTACTAAGTCATTCTGCGCCGAATTTAATGAAAGAGTTAAGGATCCGGAGGGGGTCTACATACAGAGCTTTGGTTCCTACATAAAGCATAACAGCGGAGGTCAGTTCCCGCTCAATCTCACACATGGTTTTGTGGGAATCTTTGACGGAGCCAATGACGGACTTGTCGGCGAGAAGTCTTTTCCGTGGGGAGCGGATTTCCATCTCATAGCTCCTACGGGGAAAAGAGGCATCTCCCACGGCGATGTCATCGATCTGAACAGAGAGAATATTCCGGGATACGATGTAAGGGAATTCTATGTTCAGCTTGTAGCAGATCTTAAGAAAAAAGGTTTCTGAAACCGGAAAAAGGATCGGATGGATTTGACGAAATGAAAGTATCTGAAGTGATTCATATAGTTTTAAAGGGCGGCATAGATCTTGATAAGACCGAGCAGTCGGGACAGTGTTTCAGGTGGAGATATGTGGAGGAGGGAGTATATGATATTCCCGCTTTCGGACAGCTGATCCGCGCCAGGGAAAACTGGGTCGGCCTTGAGATCGAAGTGCTGAGTGAGACCAAAGGCAGTGATGAGGAACTGTGGAACAGGTATTTTGACACAGCTGTCAATTATGAGAAGATCAGAAAGATGCCTGACAAGAATGATAAATTTCTCAGAAGCGCTGCCAAGAACGGAGAGGGCATAAGGATCATAAGACAGGATCCCTTCGAGACTCTTATCACCTTCATCATCTCACAGAGGAAGAGCATACCTGCCATCAAGACAAGTGTTGAGAAGCTGTGCCAGGCAGTCGGGAGAAAGATTCCCGGTACCGATGTATATGATTTCCCGACCCCGCAGGAGATAATCCAGCTTGATTCAGCGACACTCGCAGACTGCGGGCTCGGCTATAGAGCATCCTATATCCATGCGACTGCTGCGGCATTTGCAAACGGGAATATGGATATGGAAAAACTGTCCGGGATGAATGACGAAGAGCTGGTTGATTCTCTGATGACACTTAAGGGAGTCGGTATCAAGGTTGCAAGCTGTACCGCACTTTTCGGATTCCACAGACTGGATTTCTTCCCCATAGACGTATGGATACAGAGGGCGCTTGATGCTTATTATAACGGCACATTCCCTCTGGAAAAGTATCATCCCTATAACGGCATAATGCAGCAGTATATATTCGCCGTAAGAGATACGATAGATTACTGACAGCAGCTTCATCGGGAAATGTAATACGGCAGATAAAAAGATCCGCCGTATTTTCTCATATGTGATACAATCAGATCAGTTCCAAATATTATATGTGTGAAGGGAGATACAGAATATGGATTCCAACAATATGAACGGCCAGCAGCAGGCACCCCAGTTTCAGCAGCAGGCACCCCAGACTGCATATCAGCAGCCTCAGTACCAGCAGGCTTATCAGAATTATCAGCAGTCATACCAGCAGTCTTATCAGCAGCCCTATACACAGCAGCCCGTGTACAATAATATCAATGTAAATCCTCAGATCCCGGATAACTACAAGCCCATTTCACCCTGGGGATATCTCGGATACTCGATACTGTTCGCAATACCCGTACTGGGACTGATACTGCTTATAGTTTTCTCATTCAGCGATGCCAACATCAACCGCAGGAACTATGCAAGATCCATATGGTGTGCGCTCCTTGTCGGGATCATAATCACCATTATCCTTGTCATTCTTGCCGCACTCCTTGGTATATCCATCATGAGTTATCTGTAAGTCCGGTTTGAGATCCGGGTCATGGATAAAGAGTTGATACACTGACTGACGCCCTCCCTGTGAGGGCGTCTTTTATTATCTTTTTTATTCAAATTGCCCTAATTTATTGTCGGAAAATTTACATTAAATTGTGCAGATGTTCTGATATAATGATGGAAGTGAGGTTTTTACCACACAAATCAAAAAAGCAGCAGAAAGGGAACGAACATGAGTAAAATCAAGAAAAGAAATGTCATTGTCGGACAGTCAGGCGGACCTACCGCAGCCATCAATTCCTCTCTTGCAGGTGTGTTCCGTACCGCCAAGGACAGGGGATATGCCAAGGTTTATGGTATGATCCATGGTATTCAGGGCTTCATGGAGGGAAGATATGTCGACCTTTCAGAGCACATCCAAACCGGACTCGATGCCGAACTTTTAAAGAGAACACCTTCTGCATATCTCGGCTCATGCCGTTATAAGCTTCCCAACATCAATGAGGACAGGGAACTTTATGAGAAGATCTTCAAGATGCTCGATGAGCTTGAGATCGACTGCTTCATCTATATCGGCGGAAACGATTCAATGGATACCATCAAGAAGCTTTCCGATTATGCTATCATCTCCGGTTCGGAGATCCGTTTCGTAGGATGCCCCAAGACCATTGATAATGACCTTGCACTTACCGACCACACACCCGGATACGGCTCAGCTGCCAAGTACATCGGTACTTCCGTTAAGGAGATCATCCGTGACGGATGGAGCCTTGAGACCGCACACGGCCAGGTTGTGATCGTTGAGATCATGGGACGTAATGCCGGATGGCTCACAGGTGCTTCCGTTCTTGCAAAGAGTGAGGACTGCGACGGACCTGATGCGATCTATCTTCCCGAGATTCCTTTCGATGTTAATGCTTTTGTTGATAAATGTAAGGAACTTCTTAAGACCAAGGCGTCAATCGTTATGTGCGTATCCGAAGGTATCCGTACAGCTGAAGGAAAGTATGTCAGCGAGATGACCGAAGGTGTTGAGTATGTTGACGCATTCGGACACAAGCAGCTCACCGGAACCGCTACTTATCTGTCAACTGTAGTTGCCAAGGAGATAGGATGTAAGACCAGAGCCATCGAGCTTTCAACTCTTCAGAGAGCAGCTTCACACTGTGCATCCAGAATCGATATTCTTGAAGCATATGAAGTCGGCGGTGCCGCAATGAAGGCAGCTGACGAAGGCGATTCAGGTAAGATGGTTGTCTTCAAGAGACTTTCGGATGATCCTTATCAGGCAGGTACTGAGGTTAAGGATGTTCACAAGATCGCTAACGATGAAAGACTCGTTCCCAGAGAGTGGATCACCAAGGATGGCACCTATGTTACTTCCGAGTTCGTCACCTATGTAAGACCTCTGATCCAGGGTGATGTCGCTCCCATCATGGTTGACGGTATTCCCAGACATCTGTATGTCAAGGGCTTCCAGGAGCTTCTCTGATACGCAATATAATGAACACTTGGGACCTCCGCATATGCGGGGGTCCTTTTTTCGGTTGTGAATTGGCGGGTGAACCGTCCCCCTGTTCACCCTTGCCAAAATTCCATCAATAAAGGTATAATCATATAGTTTGTGGCAATTGTTATGTGTTTATGGAGTAGAAAAATATGATCTCAGCAGTAAATGTAACTTACAGAGTCGGTAAGAAGGCTTTGTTCGAGGATGTTAACATCAAGTTCACTGAGGGGAACTGCTATGGTCTTATCGGTGCCAACGGTGCCGGCAAGTCCACATTCCTTAAGATCCTTTCGGGAGAACTGGACACTTCAAAGGGTGAGATAGTAATAACTCCCGGCGAGCGTCTTTCAGTCCTGGAGCAGGACCACTTCAAGTATGATGAGTATTCCGTAATGGATACCGTCATCATGGGAAATAAGCGTCTTTACGATATCATGAAGGAAAAAGACGCGATCTACATGAAGGAAGATTTTTCCGACGAAGACGGAATAAGAGCAGGAGAGCTCGAGGCAGAATTTGCCGAGATGGACGGATATGAGGCAGAATCAAATGCTGCCATGCTTCTCAACGGTCTGGGAATCCCTACCGAGGAGCATTACACTCAGATGGCTGAACTGGACGGCTCCATGAAGGTCAAGGTCCTTCTTGCAAAGGCACTTTTCGGAAATCCTGACATCCTTCTTCTGGACGAGCCTACCAACCACCTCGATCTCGAGGCTATCGGCTGGCTTGAGGAGTTCCTCATCGACTTTAACAATACCGTCATAGTTGTATCCCACGACAGATACTTCCTCAATAAGGTCTGCACCCAGATCGCGGATATCGACTATGGCAAGATACAGCTCTATGCAGGTAACTATGACTTCTGGTATGAGTCTTCACAGCTCATGATCCGTCAGATGAAGGAAGCCAACAAGAAGAAGGAAGAGAAGATCAAGGAACTTCAGGAGTTCATTTCAAGATTCTCCGCAAATGCTTCCAAGTCCAAGCAGGCTACCTCCAGAAAGAGAGCACTTGAAAAGATCGAGCTTGATACCATCAAGCCTTCATCAAGAAAGTATCCTTATATCGATTTCAGACCCGAGCGTGAGATCGGTAATGAGGTTCTTACCGTTGAGAATATCAGCTATTCCGAGAACGGTGAAAAGCTTCTGGACAATGTCTCCTTCATTATGGGACATGATGACAAGATCGCATTCGTCGGCGGATGTGAAAAGGCCAAGACGGCTCTGTTCAGGATCCTTACCGGTGAACTTGAGCCCGACAGCGGATCGTTTAAATGGGGAGTCACCACATCACAGGCATATTTCCCCAGGGATTATACGAAGGAATTCGACAACGACCTTACCATCACAGAATGGCTTACCGGATACTCGGCTATCAAGGATGCAACCTATGTAAGAGGCTTCCTCGGAAGAATGCTCTTCCCCGGTGAGGACGGCGTTAAGAAGGTAAAGGTTCTGTCAGGAGGAGAGAAGGTAAGATGTCTTCTTTCCAAGATGATGATCAGTGCGGCTAACTGTCTTGTATTCGATGAGCCCACCAACCACCTTGACATGGAATCCATCACCGCACTGAATACCGGAATGGTGAAGTTCCCCGGAGTAATACTTTTCTCATGCAGGGATCATCAGCTTACCGAGACAACAGCCAACAGGATCATCGAGATCCTTCCTGACGGTTCCATCATCGACAAGATCACGACCTATGATGAGTATCTTGCAAATGATGAGAATGCAAGAAAGAGAACAGTATTCACAGCTAACAAGGAAGACGACGAAGATTGATAGACCTTCATTCACATACAACTAAATCTGATGGTTCGCTCACACCTGCACAGCTGGTGGATCTGGCGGCTTCCAAGGGCATCACGTATCTTGCAGTCACCGATCACGATACCATTGATGGTATCAGTGAGGCGATGGAAAGAGCTGCGGAGATAAACTCTGATGTTGCATCAGACCTTCGGGCACCTGAGATCATACCCGGCATTGAGTTCTCAACTGACTGGGATGGCAGGGATGTTCATGTGGTCGGTCTTGGTATAGATCATAAGAATGAGGAATTTGTTGCTAATCTCCAGGCCTTCCTCGATTCCCGCGAAGGCAGGAACCGCAAGATGGCTGAAAACCTTAAGAACATCGGTATAGGCATCTCTTATGAGGGTCTCCTTAAGATGTTCCCGGACTGCGTTCTGACCAGAGCACATTTTGCAAAGTACCTTTATGAGTATGGCTATGTAAGAAGTGTTCATGAAGCGTTTGACAGGTATCTCGGACCGGACTCTCCCGCATATGTTCCCAGGGAGAAGATCACTCCGGTCCGGGCCGTTGAGATGACTCTTGAGGCGGGAGGCATACCTGTTCTTGCCCATCCCCTCATATACAGATTCGGAGATACCAGGCTCCGCGAACTGATATCCGAAATGAAGGAAGCAGGGCTTGCGGGTATCGAAGCAATGTACAGCACTCATTCCGAAGATGATGTAAAGTATGTAAAAAGACTTGCATCGGAAACAGGCCTTAAGATATCGGGCGGAAGTGATTTTCACGGAAATAATAAGCCCGGAATAGAACTTGGAACGGGATGCGGGGATATGAACATTCCCGAACAGGTATGGTTTGATCTGAATTCCGGGAGGTGATCTGCATGGAAGATCAAAATCAGGATAACGGTACACCCATATATGACTTTGATGATTTTCTTGAAGATGAGATAAAGGACTGCGCGTTTAAGGTTACCATCCTTTCGCAAAAGTTCTTTTTTCATATTGTCTTTCTGCTTATTCCGATAATTTTTTATATAATGTTCCATGCCTTTTTTGAAATGCTTGACTATTCCGACATGGGGACATACTCCAACGGATTCAGGCTCCTTCTGTTTCTCATCTTTGTCATGGGGCTTGGATTCTTTTTCTATAACTGCGGCAAAGAGATCGTGGTATCCGGTCGCGGCATGGTGCTCAGAAGCTGTTTTATCTTTAATGAATCACTTTCGGTATCGGATGTGGAAAAATGCGAAGTCATCACAGGTCTGACATCCCATGGAAGATACCACACCGAACATTATTCAAAGGCAGTGATATATTTTGGCGGCGGAAGATCTTTTTCGATCACCGACAATATGTACAGGGGATGGGGCAGGTTTGTCCGTTATATGGAGATGAACAATAAGGTCATAAGGATCGACGGACGGAGCAGGATGCAGAGAGCATTTGACAATATGATGGGCGGAAAATGATTTCCGCAGGTTTGCAGAGCAGGAGCGCGTAAAATCAGAACTGCGCAACCATGCAGATGAAAGCGTTTACACGAAAAAATCTTCGAGAAATTGTTAAATTTTTGATGAACTTTTGAATGTATTTTGCTATAATACATAGGCTATCCATCTGTAGATTATTTTGATGAAGGTTTTTGACCTAAGAGAAGACCGGATTCATTTAATTTATAAGAGAAGTTGGAGTAAGAAGGTAGAAAGAAAGGAAAAGAGAACATGAGTAAGAAATGGGTCTATCTGTTCACAGAGGGTAACGCTAACATGCGTGAACTCCTCGGAGGTAAGGGAGCTAACCTTGCTGAGATGTCAAACATTAAGCTTGACGGATCAGGCGAGTCTTTCCCCGTTCCTCAGGGCTTTACCATCACCACCGAAGCCTGCACACAGTATTATGAGGATGGTCGTGAGATCAATGATGAGATCATGGGCCAGATCGAAGAGTACATCGTTAAGCTTGAGGAGATCACCGGCAAGAAGTTCGGAGACAAGGAGAATCCCCTTCTCGTTTCTGTTCGTTCCGGAGCAAGAGCATCCATGCCCGGTATGATGGATACCATCCTTAACCTCGGACTTAATGAAGAGGTTGTTAATACCATCGCTACCAAGTCCGGAAATCCCCGTTGGGCTTGGGACTGCTACAGAAGATTCATTCAGATGTATTCCGACGTTGTTATGGAAGTCGGAAAGAAATATTTCGAGGAGCTTATCGATCAGCTCAAGGCTAAGAAGGGTGTAACCCAGGACGTTGAGCTTGATGCAGATGATCTCAAGTCTCTTGCAGAGCAGTTCAAGGCTGAGTACAAGAACAAGATCGGCAAGGATTTCCCCACCGATCCCAAGGAGCAGCTCTACGGAGCAATCAAGGCTGTATTCCGTTCATGGGACAACCCCAGAGCAAACGTATACCGCCGCGACAACGATATCCCTTATTCATGGGGTACCGCTGTAAACGTACAGTCCATGGCTTTCGGTAACATGGGCGATGATTGCGGAACCGGTGTTGCATTCACCAGAGATCCCGCTACCGGCGCTAAGGGCCTCTTCGGTGAGTTCCTTACCAACGCACAGGGCGAGGACGTTGTTGCAGGTGTAAGAACACCTATGCACATCTCCGAGATGGAAGAGAAGTTCCCCGAGGCATTCGCACAGTTCAAGGATGTATGCGCTACCCTCGAGAAGCACTACAGAGACATGCAGGATATGGAGTTCACCGTTGAGCACGGCAAGCTCTATATGCTTCAGACCAGAAACGGAAAGAGAACCGCACAGGCTGCTCTTAAGATCGCTTGTGACCTCGTTGATGAGGGAATGAGAACCGAGCAGGAAGCTGTTGCTATGATCGATCCCCGTAACCTTGATACCCTTCTTCATCCTCAGTTCGATGCTAAGGCTCTTAAGGCTGCTACCCCTCTTGGAAAGGGTATGGGAGCATCACCCGGAGCTGCTGCAGGTAAGGTTGTATTTACCGCTGACGATGCAGTTGCATGGGCAGAGAAAGGTGAGAAGGTTGTTCTTGTAAGACTTGAGACTTCTCCCGAGGACATCATGGGAATGAAGGCTGCAGAAGGAATCCTTACCGTTCGTGGTGGTATGACTTCTCACGCAGCAGTTGTTGCAAGAGGAATGGGTGAGTGCTGCGTTACCGGATGCGGCGCCATCGTTATGGACGAAGAGAACAAGCAGTTCACTCTCGCTGGCAAGACATTCAAAGAGGGTGACTGGGTTTCAATCGACGGATCTACCGGAAATGTTTACGAGGGAGAGATTCCTACTGTAGACGCACAGATCGCAGGAGAGTTCGGAAGAGTTATGGCATGGGCTGACAAGTATCGTAAGCTCAAGGTTCGTACCAATGCCGACAATCCTACCGATGCTAAGAAGGCTCGTGAGCTTGGTGCAGAAGGTATCGGACTTTGCCGTACTGAGCACATGTTCTTCCAGGAAGGCCGTATCGAGGCATTCCGTGAGATGATCTGCTCCGACACCGATGAGGAGAGAGAGACTGCACTTGCTAAGATCCTTCCTTATCAGCAGCAGGATTTCGAAGAGCTCTATGATGCTCTTGAGGGATGCCCTGTTACCATCAGATTCCTTGATCCCCCTCTTCACGAGTTCGTTCCTACCACCGAGGATGAGATCAAGGCAGTTGCAGACGCAATGGGCAAGACTGTTCAGCAGATCAAGGCCATCATCTCCGGCCTTAAGGAGATCAACCCTATGATGGGTCACAGAGGATGCCGTCTCGATGTTACATATCCCGGCATCGCAAGAATGCAGACCAAGGCTGTCATCCGTGCAGCTATCAACGCTCAGAAGAAGCATCCCGGATGGAATGTTATGCCTGAGATCATGATCCCTCTTACCTGCGATGTTAAGGAGCTCAAGTACGTTAAGGACATCGTAGTAAAGACCGCTGACGAGGAGATCGCTGCAGCAGGTGTTAAGCTTGAGTACAAGGTCGGAACCATGATCGAGATCCCCAGAGCAGCAGTTACCGCTGACGAGATCGCTCCCGAGGCTGATTTCTTCTGCTTCGGTACCAACGACCTTACCCAGATGACCTACGGTTTCTCAAGAGACGATGCTTCCAAGTTCATGCCTGCATACTTCGATCGTAAGATCCTCGAGGCTAACCCCTTCGTAAAGCTGGATCAGGTTGGTGTAGGAAGCCTTATGAAGACCTGTATCGCTCTTTCAAAGCCTGTTAACAAGAACATTCACTACGGTATCTGCGGTGAGCACGGCGGAGATCCTTCATCCGTTGAGTTCTGCCACAAGATCGGACTTGACTATGTATCCTGCTCACCTTTCCGCGTACCCATCGCGAGACTTGCAGCAGCTCAGGCAGCTATCGCTGACAGATAATAGTCGATCAGGAGTCACTTCAGAACCCCGCCATACGGCGGGGTTCTTTTTGCGTTATGACATATTATTGAGATATGTATGGTCTGTAGTCTCTATGATATAATCATCTATAGTTTATTTTCGGAGGATGATCATATGGCACTACGTATTCTTGTAATAGATGCACAGGGTGGCGGCATAGG
This sequence comes from uncultured Lachnospiraceae bacterium, assembly GCA_902761225.1. Taxonomy (GTDB): domain Bacteria; phylum Bacillota; class Clostridia; order Lachnospirales; family Lachnospiraceae; genus AC2028. Next base: position 42,191 of record CACWJQ010000018.1, read on the forward strand.
GAAGCAGCTTATAACATTGATAAAGCAGGAGATACCTTCCGCATATGTAATGGCTGTCGGTACTAACAGTACCGCTACCACCAGTATGCTCAAGGCCGGAGCTGATGAAGCGGCAACGGGAGAAAATCCTGTTGTGGTGGCATGCAGGTCTGCGGATATAATTGTTGGTTCATTGGGAATAGTGATCGCAGATTCCATGCTCGGTGAGATCACTCCAAAAATGGCCGTATCCGTGGCACAGAGCAGTGCAAAGAGGATTCTTATACCCTTTAATCAGTGTCACAATGTGATAGTCGGATCTGATAAAACAGGAACAGCTTCTCTTGTGCAGGCAGCCGTTGAAGAGATCAAGAAGGAATGCAAGTGAAGGGGTGATTGCCTGATCCATAACAGGCAGGTTGAACAGGCAGATAAGCGATCGGAAAAAGGATAATAGAGATGAAATTCATAGAAGATCATGTTGAAGATATAAATATCGCATATATAGGCGGAGGTTCAAGAGGCTGGGCATGGACATTTATGACAGACCTGTCACTTGAAAAACAGCTCTCGGGAACCATCAGACTTTATGATATTGACAAGGAGGCTGCCAAGGCCAACGAGATCATAGGCAATTCCATAAAGGGCAGAAAGGAAGCTGTTGGAAAGTGGGATTATGTTGTATCGGATACTGTGGAGGATGCTCTCACTGGTGCTGATTTTGTTGTGATCTCCATCCTTCCGGGTACCTTTGATGAGATGGAAATTGATGTGCATATGCCGGAGCGGCTTGGCATATATCAGTCGGTAGGAGATACGGCAGGCCCCGGAGGAATGATAAGGGCACTCAGAACACTTCCCATCTTCATTGACTATGCAAAGGCTATAGAAAAATACTGTCCGGATGCATGGGTGATCAATTATACAAATCCCATGTCCCTTTGTGTTAAGGCTATGTATGACGCGTTCCCGAAGATCAAGGCTTTCGGATGCTGCCATGAAGTGTTCGGAACCGAGAAGGTTCTGGCGCAGATAGTATCGGATAAGCTTGACACCGGTAAGATAGACAGACACGAAATAGAAGTAAATGTAATGGGAATAAACCATTTCACCTGGTTCGACAGTGCGTCGTTCAAGGGGATGGATATTTTCCCGCTGTACAGAGAGTATATAGCAGAGCATTTTGAAGAGGGATTCATCGAAAGGGATGTTAATGTACCGGATGTATGCTTTACCTGTAAGCACAGAGTGAAGATGGACCTCTTTAACAGATATGGTCTGATAGCTGCTGCAGGAGACAGACATCTTGCGGAGTTCATGCCCGGAGATAAGTATCTAAAGAATCCTGAAACGGTAGAGGAATGGGGATTTGCTCTTACAAGTGTTGCCTGGAGAAAGGAAGACCTTAAGAGGAGGCTTGCAAGATCTGCACGGCTTGTAAGCGGAGAGGAGCAGATTGAACTTGTTCCCACCGGGGAAGAAGGAATACTTCTGATAAAGGCTCTTTGCGGACTTACAAGAGTGGTAAGCAATGTTAATATTCCCAATGCGGCACTCCAGATCCCTAATCTTCCCGCTGATGCAGTTGTGGAGACCAATGCACTGTTTGGAAGGGACTCCATCCGTCCTGTCTACGCCGGAGCTATGCCTGAAAACGTCAGAGAGCTTGTGATGCCTCATATCAGGAATTATGAGAGGATACTTGAAGCGGCCAAGACACGTGATGAAGAACTTGTGGTCCGCAGCTTCATGGAGGATCCTGTTGTGATGGGATCCCATGCATCTGAGGATGATATCAGAAAGCTCGTCAGGGATATGATGACAGCAACACT
>CACWJQ010000019.1 GCA_902761225.1 uncultured Lachnospiraceae bacterium
ATATTCGGTTGCTCAGCAGATCACATATTATGAGAGGGTTAGCCTTCTGAGACTTATACGTGGCAAGGGATACTCCGTAGATTTGTATACTAAGAATATTACCGAATCGGATCTGCAACTATTAAAGGATATTAGGATTCATAAAGAGTTGTCCTATGGAATTGAAATGCCAATTCTTTTTAAATCAAGTAGGATCAATCTTAATGTGACACTGAAGATATTAAGGAGCGGCATTCCGTTGAGGGCTCTCGATATAATGGGCTGTGGCGGATTCCTGCTTACTAATTTACAACCGGAAATCTCGGAATATTTTAAGGATGGAAAAGACGTTGTAATGTATAAAAGTTTGGAGGAAGCGGTAGATAAAGCATGCTATTATCTTGCTCATGATGATGAACGTAAAAACATTGCCCGAAATGGTTATAAGGTAGTAAGTGACGGGTTTCGCTTTGAGGATCGGATACATAATATGTTCGTGCTAGCTGGAATGGAATGTTAGGACTGACTCTTGCTGATGCATTAAAAGATGATCATATTTGTATCATTTTACGAAGCTGTATCTGTTCATTAAATCCTGAAGTGAGTGTATTTCAGTGAAGACGCTAGATGTGCCACTATTCATCATTTCGCGCCTATATTGATTAAAACATCCCACCAGAATCCTGAAGGTCCTATCATCATAATAGTTCCTGAAAAAAGTATTGGCTGAAATGAGCCACCAGGCTTTTTTGAAATCTTCATCTATAAAGGATTGTTCAAAAGACTTTATGGTTTCAATGACCGCATTTTGATAGTCTCCATGTGCAATCATCTCAAGATGGTTTAATGGGATGTTGGTAACAAATGGCCATATACTTTTATATTTTTCAAATACGGATACAGAGTATATTCCGTTACTGTGAAGAGTGATCATACCTTCGACAGAACCAAATAATTCCTTGATGTTGGTTTCTGATTTTATTGCTTCGCTCTTGTATTTGTCATAGATAGATGGGAGAGAAAAATTAACAGGCACCCATTTATCAATCCATACTTGAAATGTAAGATCTTTCCAATTGGAATCTGCCTTTGATGAAATAAATCTTTCTTCGGAATACCTGCATATTCTTATGGAGCAATTATCCATTTCTGATAATCTGACAAAAAGGCTTAACGTTTGATTGAAATTGTTGTTTTCTGAAATGTTGTATTTTTCCTTGTATCTATCCCAATCAACCGGTTTTAACATGGTGCTTCTTTTTCTTATGACTGATTCCCAGTTAGTGGACATGACAGCATAGAGGCGGTAAAACTCAACAGGGTCAGTATATATATCCTGAAATACATTTTCTCCTACATCCCATCTGGCATATTCATTAGCTGCGATTATTACATCATGATCTTTGTCTATAGCCTTGCATAATTCAACTATAAAAGGCTCATCAAAACAAACTCTGTCTTTACAGGGCCAGATATAATCATAATCCTTTGGAAGACCGTATCCCTGAAGTATCATTAAGTGTTTGTGATCACCACTTATAGCTGCGTGAGCATCGATATAGTAGAGGTTGGAAGCACCATTACTGATGATGGATGACACCATATTCTTTGTGGAATCATCATCACTGTCATCATATATGCATATATCAATGCCGTGAGTGGCATAAGTCGTCAGGCATCTGTCAAGAACCTCACTCATTGCTTCGACATGATTATGTGTTAAGTAGCAGCAGGCAATGCTGTTTTTCATTTCCGGCCTCCGTTGATCAGATGATCAGTATTTTGGGTAATAGAACATCATACGAAAAAATCTTCTCAGCAGCTTTGCGTCCGCATCTTGCTATCTGCTCACGCTCTTCATCATGAGACAGGTAATATTCTGCCTTATCAAGCATGTCATCATGACTTTCAAACCAGACAAGTTCTCTGCTGTTTTCAAAGTATCCGGACAGCTCGGTCTGATAATTCGTGAGGCAGAATCCTCCTGCTCCGAGAATGTCAATGACACGTAAGGGTATTCCGGTGTGGATGCTTCTGAGAGTCATGTTTATATTGATCCTGCTTGAAGCAAAAATCTGTGGCATTTCCGTATAGTAATCAGCTGTTCCGAGATAGTTCACCTTAATATCTGCAGGCGGCTCAGCACCTGAATATAGGTCAACGGAATAATGCTGGCCCAGGAGTGAAAGAAGATTTTTTCTTTCATTCACAGTGACTTTTTTTCTGAGCATATCGCAGATCACATCTCTTTTGATACTTCTGAATCCTTTTCCAAGATCTGCGTTTACGTATTTTTCTATCTCTCCCATAATCTCAGGAGTTATCGTACATGATGCAAGGTCCATACCGTAGATCATTTCCTGAGCCTTTATGATCGCATCAAGATACCCTTTTAAATAATCCGGGAGATACGAAATCTGATCATAAAAATTATGCTCATCATTATAGAGGGAGCCGATAAATGTAATATCGTGTTCGTAACTTATGTTTTCCTGTGTGATCAGTTTATTTAATCTGTAGGTGTTCACGGGAAGAGGCATATAATCGACGGTCTCAAATCCCTGCGATCTGTAGATCTCGGATAAGGCATAATCGAATACATATACTTTGTTGCAGGAATTGCCGAGTGTGTCGGATTGAAGAGTATAATGCGGACAGTCATAGACCCAGGATATATAAGGAATTCCGGTATTCTGTGCCACTATTGAAAGAAGCGGAAAATAATCAAAAGAGAAGATGCAATCATATGAAGATTTATGTATTTCGGCTGTGAGTGCTTCTGTGAAAGAAGGATCCTCAGAATATGATCTGGCTGTCTTGGACCAGACTTTCACCTTGTGGCCGAGCCTTTCCATGCTCTCCACACAATCATCTTTGCTGTTTTCGTTCCAGTAATAATATAGGATATTCATAATTATTTTGGGATAGATGGTTGAAGTATGATGTGATTCAAATATAGCACATCCGGGTCAAATAATGTACTTTTGGAGAAGGCAAAGGGTGTATAATTTAATTGATAGATATGAAAACGCTCTTTCAAGGCTGGGAAGGCAAAGTATGAAGTTTGAAAACACTTATTACCAGGATGAAGTCAGGGAGAATTTTTACATACCTGGCATGATCAAACGGTCATGGGCATCTCAGATTGAGATTCTGGAAAAAGTCAGTGATATTTGCACAAGACATGATATAAGATGGTTTGCTGATTATGGAACCCTTCTCGGTGCGGCACGTCATCACGGTTTTATTCCATGGGATGATGATCTTGATATCTGTATGTTGAAGGATGATTATGACAGATTCCTGGAAATAGCCGAAAAAGAGCTGCCTGAAGGCTATCGCATTTTGAATATCTATAAAGAACCTTCATATGCTAATTTCCTGACACGTATTGTTAATCATAGTGTGATAGATACGAGTGAGAGCTTTTTGGCTGAGAATCATGGATTTCCTTATGTCTCCGGCATTGACATTTTTCCGATTCATTATCTTTACAATGATGAAGCTATGGAAAACGAAAGACAGCAGAAGGCCAAGGAGATCTATAGTCTTCTGAAGAATCTGATCACTTCCGGAAAACATACTTCATCGGAAGAAAAGAAAACAGTAGATAAGATTGAGCAGATAAGCGGGTTTAAGATAGGTAATTATGTTTCTTTGGAAAACGCGGTATACAGAATACTTGATACCATGTATTCTGTTACTCCTTCCAAGGATGCAGAATATGTCTCTCTGATAAGATTCTGGATAGAACTGAAAAGCCACAGATTCCCTGTTTCAATATATAAGGATACTGTCAGGTTACCGTTTGAAAATTCATATATTAATGTTCCTGCCGGGTATGAGCAACTGCTTAGACTTGTATATGGAAATTGGGAGAGTGCCAATAAGCATGGAGGACTCCATGATTATCCGTTTTATCTGGATCAGGAACGTGAATTGGCAGCTCACAGAAACGACAGGGTTCCGTATCTCTATAGTTATGATAAATCGGATACGATCAGACCTGGAATTGTGAATGATGATGGGAATTTCGTGATATTGGAAACCATACACAAAGCCCATTCCATGATTGAAATGCTGGTGAAGTCAAACGGGATCGAGCAGTGTTCATCACTCCTCAGCGGATGCCAGAATCTGGCTATAAAGATCGGAGAGGATATAGAGCATGAATTTGGGAGCTGCGGATATGAAACGGTTCATTTGCTGGAGGGCTACTGTGAAGCAATCTACAATTTCAGTCAGGCTTTGCAGGATGATGAATCCGGTCAGGATGAGTTTCTTTCCCATTTGAATTCCCTGAATGCTTATCATGTGATGATAAGCAGCTCTTATGAGAGCCTCAGGAAGAGTGAGCGGATATTTGTTATTTCAACTGAGCGTGAATATATTGCTGCACTTGAACTTGCCGGAAATTATGATGGCGATCAGGTAAAAAGAGTATGTCTGATGCCTGTACCACGATATGCAAAGGATTGGCATGGAAAGCTTACATCAGAATACAGCATATATGAAATGGTCAGAAGTGAATTCACTGAAAAGGTAAGTGAAAATCAGGCGGCTTTATCCCAGGTTGAACTGATCGATTACAGATCCTTTGATTTTAATAAGCATGAAGCGGAATTCTGTTTTTTTGATCCATTTGATGAATATGGCGAGGGAACAACCATTCATCCTTTCTTTTATGCATCTAATCTTAGGAAATATACTGAGAAACTGACTTATTTCCATATCATACCCTGTAGCCCTCCGGCAAGTGATGATGAAAAGGGGTTGTCAAATGCCGGGCGTTACATAGTGTCTCCCGGAGTTGTTATGGCAGACAGGGTATATGTTCCCGGCGGGGAAATGAGCAAATTGTATCATAAACAATTATCTGTTGTTGATGAGACTGCTGATGTTGAACTTTGGAAAAAAAAGATTTCTGTTTTCGAATGGGATGCAGATGGCAAAACTTACCCACATCGTCTGGCGGGTAAAACTAATGTGACCTCGGAAAAGAAAATGATACTATTCTATGTTAGTATATCTTCTGTGTATACTTATGGAGAAGGCATCATTGATAAATTACGTAAAGTGATGGATACATTTGCCGAAAGCAGTGATAGGATACTGGTGCGATGGGTTGCTGATGCAGGATTTGGTGATGGTATGAGATCAATATGTCCATCGTTAATGGATAGATATATGGGAATCGTTGATGATTTCACTAAGAGGCAACTTGGAGAGTATATTGTGGATGATGGATCGGATCTGATAAACGGCTGCGATGCCTATTACGGATCGGGCGGTTACTTCCTGAATCAGTGTGTTATCAGAGGGATTCCTGCTATGGTCTGGAATATAGAGATGTAATTAATATGATCATGTTCACTCTAGTCTAAGGTGTGGTCAGAGGGTTTATGGATTTCCCCGTAAAATACAGGTTTACAGATGAATACTTCCGGGATGAGGAACGATGTGGTTTCATGGTGTCTGAATGCATGAAACGGTATTGGGCTGCATCGTTGCATAGTCTCGAGATATTCGATGACATATGCAGAAGGCATGGGCTTAAATACTGGGCTGCATGTGGAACTATGCTGGGTACAATCAGGCACAAAGGTTTTATCCCGTGGGATGATGATCTGGATATCGGTATGCTTAGGGAGGATTTTAATCAATTCCTCAGGATAGCCCCATATGAACTGCCTTCAGATTACACTGTTTCATTTAAAGATGATCCCCCCAGACACTCGTACAATGGAATTGCTGTAGTCAATTCTCTGCGTGCTGTATCTTTCGATGAGAAGATATTGAATGATTACTATTATTGTCCGTTTCCGGTAGGGTTTGATGTGTACCCTTATGATTATGCGCCGGATGACAGAAATGAAAGGGACATCTGGAGAGGGGAGTATTTAAGGGTTCTTCTTGCTTTTAAATATCTTGACGAACATACAGATGCGGATGATGAAGCTGATGAGGCGTTCAGAAAATTAGGGTTTGAGCCTGCGTATGTATGGGAAAACAAGGATGAGATCAGGAACAGGCTCCTCGAGATGGCTGAGAATATTGCGGGCAGAGGCATGCCCGGGTGCGGATCATACGTAACCAGGCTGATATTTCTTGCGATGCATAATGCCTATCCTCCTTTAAAGAAGGAGTGGTATGAGGATATTGTCGAGCTTCCTTTTGAAACAGGAACAATCCCTGCTCTTAGAAATATTGAGGATGCTGTGTTGATGACTTTTGGTGCCGAGTGGGTTATGCCTGTGCAGGGAACTATGTCTCATAATTATCCCTTGTACAGAAGGGATATCAGATATATGATCGGTTTTCTTGAAAAAGGCGGTCTGAAACTGTCATACCTGCCGAATCAATTGCAATATATTGTAAGAGAGGCAGACAGGCTGGGTATAGAACACAGTTAAGTAGGGATTGGAGTTAAATGGTCAATTATTCTATAAATGAAGAATATTTTCATGATGAGGAAAGAAGTGGATTCAGGATTTCCTCGTTGATGAAGAGATGCTGGGCTGCCCAGTTGAAAACACTGGAGGATTTTGACAGGGTCTGCTCAAAGCACAATCTTAAATGGTATGCATTCTGCGGAACTCTCCTTGGTGCTGTCAGACACAAGGGCTTTATTCCCTGGGATGATGATATCGATATCTGCATGCTGAGGGGCGATTACAATATGTTCCTTCATTATGCGAAAAAAGAAATGTCCGGGTATTTGTTTGAAAATTACGATTCATATACTCCGGAAGAAAACCGAAACTATGATTTTCAGGGTATTACAAGGATTAACAATACATATACCGCGGATTTTAATACCGAGTATCTGGATGCACACCATGGTTTCCCGTACACAGTCGGCATAGATCTTTACCCTCTTGATTACGTGCCTCGGGATGAAAAAGAGTATGAAATGGCTCAAAATATTTTCGGATATACCATACTTGTCGGATATAAGTATAAAAGTCTTAACTGGCCGAGATATGGAAAACCTGATGCTGATTATGAGAATATAAACCTCGATGAAGCATATGAAGCCATTTATAATGCCACGGGAATGAAGATTGATAAAAGCGGTGACGTACTCAGGCAACTTAATGATATTGCAATCAATGTCGCTTCGTATACCAAAAGTAAGGATTCTGACAGAGTTGCATGTATGATGCATGCTGCTTTTGGCGAGAAACACATGGTTTTCCCTAAAAATGCCTTTCAAAAACGTCTTGAGGTTCCATTTGAGACGGGAAGCATCTATATACCTGGAGATGCTGATGCGGTCTTGTCCCGAAATTACGGCTCTGATTACATGACCCCCAACACCCATGTCCCGCACGATTATCCTTATTACAAGAAGCAGGAGCGCTGGGTCAGGGATTATGTCATAAGAAATCCTGAGATGGCGCCGTACATGCCGGCTTACTACATAGCAGACGTATATGACGAAGATCCTGATAAAAAGATTTTGCTGGATAAGATTTATGGAAATAGCAGGTGATAATGATTGGAAGGAGAAATCCGAAGAGGAGCTCCTTCCTTTTTTTGCACTCTGTACTCGAACGAGGTCTTCAAAGTTAATTGGGAATCGGTGTGTCCTGAATACGCCGGTAAAAACGTCCTCTCTTTGCTGAAATTATCATTATATAGAGGTTTCTAAAATGTATGCTACAATATCTATTTTTCTTATCACTATTGTTAAACGTTTGACATCTTTTGTGGTCATTTTTCACAAAAACACCCCCTAAACTTCTTTAAACTTTATGCACTCAAAAATCCAATAAAAGGTTTACAAGAACCTGCATTATTGGTAAACTGAATCTGCAGGAATGGTAGTATACAAGTCTGACCATTTTTGATTTTTATCCGGAAAGAGGAAAAGATGGAAGTATATTCCAAGCGGCGTGGGGAAACAGCACGAGATTATGCTCTCAGAGTCCTTAAGGGCAACATCATTTCACTCGATCTTATGCCCGGAACAGCAATCTCGGAGAATGAGCTGGCGACCGAACTCGGAATATCCAGAACACCGGTGAGAGAGGCTGTTATCGAACTGGCCAAGGCCTATCTCATAGAGATCTATCCTCAGCGTGGAAGCTTTGTATCGCTGATAGATCCCAAGATGGTTGAAGAGGCCAGGTTCCTTAGGCGGATCACTGATACCGCGGTCATAGAAGCGGCATGTGACGAGATCGATGAGAAGGGTATAGCTGCTCTCGAAGACAATGTATCACTTCAGGAATTTTACCTTTCAAAGGGAATGACTGAGAAGATATTTGACCTCGACAATAAGTTCCATAAGGGAATCTACGAGGCGGTTAAGAAGGATATAGTATATGAGATCCATTCGACTCTGATGATACATTTCGACAGAGTGCGTACACTTTCTGTGGAGACTGTGAAGGATTTCAAGGTGGTCGGAGACCACCGCAAGATGCTCGAGGCCATCAAGGCTGGGGATAAGGTGACAGCGGCTCAGCTTGTAGAAAAGCATTTGAACCGTTATCAGATAGATGAAAAAGAAATAAGAAGTCAGAGACCTGAATACTTCAAGGCATAAGGAGGCTAAAGTGGCTAAAGAAAATGAAGAAATGAATTCAAGCGGAGCCGGCAGTTCTGTATTTGAAAAGCCGGAAAGAGCGAAGGCCGCAAAACAGCCTGTTTCAGTTTACATCAAGAGATACTGGCAGCTGTATTTACTGTTGCTCATTCCCATGGTGTATTTTGCGGTGTTTAAGTACAGTCCCATGTACTACGTACTGATCGCGTTCAAGAAGTACAGTATCGTGCAGACGGTTGCACAGATGCCCTGGGCTAAGAATCACGGATTCCAGTATTTCATCCAGGCATTCAAGAACAAGGATTTCATCTATGCTCTGAGGAATACCATTTTCCTTAACCTGCTGGATATCATTCTTGGTTTCCCTGTGCCCATCATTTTTGCATTGCTTCTCAATGAGCTCAGATTCAAGTTCTTTAAGAAGTCGGTTCAGACCATAGCATATATGCCCCACTTCCTTTCATGGGTCATCATCTACGGTCTTGCACTTCAGCTTTTTGCACCTGCAAATGGTCTTATCAATATTCTGATCAAGAACCTTGGCGGACAGACCGTCCATTTCCTTGATGATGCCAATACATGGGTAAAGACGTATATCGGCCTCGGAATCTGGCAGTCCTTCGGATGGAACTCCATAATTTATCTGGCAGCTATCTCCGGTATCTCACCTGAGCTTTATGAGGCTGCTTCCGTAGACGGCGCCGGAAGATTCCAGAAGATGTGGCATATCACACTTCCCGGAATCAGACCTACCATCGTTGTCCTGCTTATCCTTGCACTTGGTAATGTCCTTGGATCAGGCTTCGACAGACCCTTCGCACTGCAGAACAATCTCGTTATGAAGAACGCTGAGGTTATCTCAACATTCGTTTATAAGTATGGTATTAAGGGACTTCAGTTCTCTCTTACCACTGCGGTTGGTCTGTTCCAGTCCGTTGCAAATGTTATTTTCCTGTTATTAGCAAACTGGTTCTCCCGTAACATGGGCGAGCGTGGTATTATGTAAGGAGGCCGTCATGGAAGAGAGCAGTAGAGAGATACATTCACTAAAAACTAAAGTAGGTGACTGGGTAATAGTTGTTATCTGCGTACTGATCGCTATTATCTGTCTCCTCCCCATGGTAAACCTTCTTGCAAGATCACTTTCCGGAACGGACTATCTGATCAAGAACGAGGTTTATCTGTGGCCCAAGGGATTCAACATTAAGGCATATGCAACAGTACTTAGCGATCCCAAATACATAAAGGCTTTCGGATGGACTGCATTGCTTACGGTTATCTGCACATTCCTCAGCCTTACGATGACAACGCTTTGTGCCTTTCCTCTTATCTTCCCTGCTCTTAAGGGAAGGAAAGTTATAAATCTGTTCATCACCATTACAATGTTCTTCAATGCAGGTACCATCCCTAACTACCTGCTCATGCAGAAGCTTAACCTCCTGGATAATCCTCTTGTACTTATCATTCCCGGATGCTTGAGCGTTTATAACATGATCATCTTAAGAAGCTTTTTCTACGGTATTCCTGAGTCACTCAGAGAATCCGCAGAGATTGACGGAGCAAGTTATCTGACTGTCCTTATCAAGATCTATCTTCCTCTGTCAAAGCCAGTTCTTGCAACCCTCGCTCTTTTCTATGCAGTAGGAAGATGGAACGGTTACTCAGATGCTCTTATGTACATGAAGAACAAGGATTTCTATCCTTTGCAGCTTCTCCTCTATAACATCCTGAACAACATCAATCAGGTAGAGGTTACTACACAGGAAGGATTCTCCGCACCCGGTCTTGCCGATTCACTGAAGGCTGCGATAGTCATGTTCTCAACTATACCTATCCTGTGCATCTATCCTTTCCTTCAGAAGTACTTCATTCAGGGTGTTACCCTTGGCGCTGTAAAGGAATGATTAAAAACGGGGGCGTATTTTCAAAATGGTTTTAACGGCATTACGCCGCTAAAATAAATGTCAAAAGGAGGCAAATATGAAGAAGAAAGTTTTGTCATTACTTCTTGCCGGTTCCATGGTTGTATCCATGGCAGCCTGCGGAACAGAGGGTGACGGCGGACAGCAGGGTGTCGGTGTTCCTGTTGGCGAAGTCAACCAGCAGACTTACGAAGGCGATCATAATGAGATCGAAGGTGGAAGCAGCTCCGAACTCACTGACGGAAGATTCGCTGAGACCAGACACATTACCGTAGAGGTCTATGACCGTGGTAATGACGGTGGATCAGATCCCACCGACAACATGTACACCGACTACATCAAGAAGGGTATGCTTGAGGATCACAACGTAGAAGTTGAGTTCGTAGCAGTTCCCCGTTGGACCGAGGTTGATGAGATCAACAACCTCCTTGCAGCAGGTACCGCACCCGACATCTGCCTTACCTATTCATATCCTACCATTCAGACTTATGCTGACATGGGCGGTGTTATCGACCTTCAGAACCTTGTAGTTGATAACAAGAACGACATTCCTCACCTTTGGGACTGGCTCGGAACCACCAATATGTATTGGGATAAGAGCGTTCAGGACGGAACCCTTTGGGCACTTGAAGGAAAGAGAGCTAACAACAACCGTATCGTAACTTACGTTCGTCAGGATTGGCTCGATGCACTCGGACTTAAGGCTCCTACCACCAGACAGGAGTTCTATGAGATGCTCTGCGCATTCAGAGACAATGCTGATACTCTTCTCGGCGCTGATGCAAGCAAGATGATTCCTTTCTCATGCTCAGCAGATATCGGCTGGAGAGCAGCTCTTCTCATCGAGTCTATGATCGACCCTAACATCACTGACAAAGAGTTCTATGTAAACGGATTCGACGACAGAAAGTACACCCAGAATGGTGTTAAGGAAGCCGGAAGAATTCTTAACCAGTGGTACAACGAAGGCCTCATGATGGAAGGTTTCGCACTTGCAGAGTCTTCCGACGAGGACAGCTACATGAAGGCTGGATATGTTGGCGCATTCATGCACAACTGGGATTATCCTTTCAGAAATGGTGAGGATTCCATCAATGCTAACCTTGCAAGACTTGTTGGTCCCGATGCTAAGTTCGTAGCAGTTGACTGCTTCGAAGCTTCAAACGGACAGTACATCAAGTATTGTGACTCCACCGCTGGTGACAGAAAGATCTTCTTCCCTACCACCAACGATGAGCCTCTTGCATCACTCCTTTACCTTGACTGGATCTCTGATCCTGCACACATCGAGTATCTTCAGTGCGGTGATGAGGGCGTTACCCACACAGTTAATGCAGACGGATCTTACTCATTCATGGCTGCTACCGGTGCTGCTATCATGAACTCCGGACAGAACATCGATATGACCATTACCTGTAACGGACTTTGCCTCTCCACTCCTGAACTTACCACCCTTTCACTTGCAAACAACTATCCTCCTTGTGATCCTGCAGACGTTGCACAGGCAAACGCAGTTGCTAACAACGGCAAGAAGCCTACCAAGAACGCTAAGATCACTGCAATCGAGGCTGAGACCGGAATGGGCGAAGCTCTCAACGCAAAGAGAGATCAGGCATGGGCACTTTCTGTAACAGCACCTGTTGACCAGTTCGACACTGTTTGGGACACCAACATGGAAGAGTACCTTGCAGCAGGCGGACAGGCAATCATCGATGAGAGAACCCAGGCTTGGGAAGCTCTTTACGGTGACAAGACCATGCTCGACTAATTAAATAGCCGGTGAAAAGTTCAAAAACTTTTTAATGAGTGGCGCTCTGCGAAAGCAGGGCGCTGCTTGTTTATGGAGTAAACAGCGGACAATTCCTGTGTTTTCTCATTGGAAAAATAATGCGATTATATTCATGTTTTTCCTTGCAAAAGAGTGCTTAACTTAGTATAATATCCGAGTGGCCTGAAAGGAGCTTTTATATACAGGCCTGCATTGAAGAATGGGATCATAGCTCAGCTGGGATGAGCGTCCGCTTGACGTGCGGGAGGTCACAGGTTCGAACCCTGTTGGTCCCACTTGTACAGCCTGAAGGTTCAGGCAAAAAGAGACACCGGCCGGTGTCTCTTTTTAGTATCTGAAAATAACGCCTCCGATGTGCTGAGCGTCATCATCAACAGAAATTCTCAGTGTTGCATATTCGCCATCCGCAATGGATTTTTTTCGCAAAAAATGGTATAATTTTCCATAATTTTGTTTAGGGGATTGATCATGTTTTTTCAAATAGTTACCGATCTGGAAATGCGGAATACCATAGTGTTGCTGGGAGCACTGCTTGGGTTTATCCTGACCTTTGCAGGCCTCAGGGTATTTGAGAAAAAGCTCCCCACTGACGGTGGAAGGGAATTTGCCGTAGAGGGCACCAAGTCAGTGGGAAAGCCCAGAGGAGCCGGTATCATTTTTATCCTGGTGTTCACCATGATATCCGTTTTTTTCGGAGTGATATCCGTCGAGTATATCCTTTATTTTCTTATAGTGATACTCTGCATGCTTACCGGCTTTATGGATGATGCATCCTCAAAGCCCTGGGGAGAACTGAAGAAGGGCATCCTTGATCTGGGAGTTTCGGTGCTCACCGCATTCGTATATATCCATTACAACGGGACCGATGTTCATTTTGCCATAGCCGGAGCGGATGTTCACTTTCATCCGGTGCTGTTTGCGGTTCTTGCTGTTGCCCTTGTGTGGGGAAGCATCAATGTCACCAACTGCTGCGACGGCGTGGACGGACTCTGCGGAACCATCTCGATAGCAAGCGTCGTCTCAATATATGCCATGGCCGTTATGCTGGGCAAGTCCATAGAGATGGGAGCCAATGTACTCTATATGATATCAGTGCTTCTTGCATATCTGTGGTATAACTCGACTCCTTCAAGAATGCTCATGGGTGATGCAGGTTCCCGCGCAATCGGTGCGTTCCTGGCCATAGCAGCGCTTTTGTCCGGTGCACCCTTTATGTATCTGCTGCTTTGTCTGATCATTCTTCTTGACGGAGGTCTCGGGCTTTTGAAGGTTACGGTGATCAGAGTGACGGGAATCAAGTTCCTTAAGAACATCAGAACCCCTCTGCATGATCATTTCCGCAAGAAAGGCGGATGGTCCAACACACAGGTCGTTAACAGATTCCTTATACTGCAGGTTCTGATATCACTTATAGCACTTGGGATGGTGAAGTAAATGTACGATAAACTGACTAGATCCGATATTAAAAAAATGGAAGAGGAGATCGAGTACCGCAAGCTTGTGGTGCGTCCCAAGGCTGTTGAGGATGTGCGTGAAGCCGCTGCACAGGGTGACCGCTCCGAGAACTTTGAATACTATGCGGCGAAGAAGTTCAACAGACAGAACAATTCGCGTATCAGTTATCTTGAGAGAATGATCAAGACCGCGACCATTATAGATGATGAATCCGCCGAGGACGAAGTGGGCCTCAACAATACCGTTACGGTTGAGTTTCTTGAGGATGGCTCCACCAGACAGTTCAAGATAGTAACAACCATAAGAGCTGATTCCATAAGCGGCATGATAACCAATGAATCGCCTCTTGGAAAGGCACTCCTCCACCACAAAGTGGGAGATGTGTGCCATGTTAAGGTAAACGATTCCGTCAGTTATGACGTCAAGATTATAGCACTGGAGAATACCGATGACAGCGGAGACGAGATCAGCTCTTACTGAGAATAATACAGTCTCAACCCTGCCTCCCGAGCGCCCTACTGCAAAGGCGATGTGGAGGCTGTTACTCTTTTTCATATTCTACATCATCTTCAGACTGCTGGTAGAGGTGACTCTTTCGGTAAGCTGTTATTCCATAGGACCTACGCTTCCCAAGGCTTTGAGGGATTTCCTGATACTTGGTGAGAGCGCCGAGGAGATCCTTCTTACCGGCGACTGCAAAGTGCTTATATCCGGTGTCGGATTCCTGGTGGCAGGTCTTATGATCCGTGCCAAGGCTTTTGAATACGATAAGAAATACACGTTAAAGAAGCAGGCCTCAAAGGCTGTATATGTATTTATCGCCCTTGCAGCCATGGCCATGGCGCTCTTTCTCAACATCTTTATCCTAAAGAGCGGCATCACCGAGATCTCCGAGGATTATGCTGAAGTTGCCAAGGCACAGTATGACTGCAGTTTTCTGGTTGGCTTCATAGTCTACGGATTCATAAGCCCCTTGTCCGAAGAGCTTATGTTTAGAGGGATCCTTTACAACGGATTCAAGAGATATTTTAAAATGATGGCGGCTCTTTTAATGAGCAGCGCGTTCTTCTCGCTGTACCATGGCAACGGAGTTCAGGGAATGTACAGCTTTGCCATCTCCGTATTCATCGTATATTCCTATGAAAAGACCGGCAACTTCCTTGCAACCGTTCTGATCCATATGATGTGCAACCTGACTGCGTATATCTTCACCTATGCATACGATGTGATGTCGCAGGGGCTTGTAAATGCATTGTTCGGCATATCCTTTGTGATAGCCGCAGCATGTATTTACATTCTGTTTTTCATGAAAAAGAAAGTAGCATCCGATAAAGCCGAGAATGAGTGATACTGCAGTAAAAAAAGTTGATAAGAAAAATATCTTCAGCTCAGTCAGGGATTATTGCAAAGAGCAGGAGATGCTGATAAGGGATCTTTTCGATTCCTTTGCTCTTATCGTGCTCTCACTCTATCCCTTCAGGAATATCCACAACGGACTTGATCTGTGGGATACCGGCTATAATTATGCCAATTTCGAATACATGGGATTGACATCAATGGATTCCATGTGGCTTTTCTCGACATATCTGTCCAATGCCATTGGACATCTGATGACGCTTCTTCCATACGGACACACCCTTCGCGGGCTCAATTTCTATACGGCTTTTGTGCCGGCACTGATGGCTGTCGGAATGTATCTCTTTTTTACCAGACACCTGAAGTTCCCGGGATGGATAGTATTTTTCGCAGAATATGCATCTCTTTCCCTTTGCTGGGCACCAACAGCCGTGCTGTATCAGTACCTTACATATTTTGTGATCACCTTCTCGTGCTTTCTTCTGTACCGCGGCATAGTGGAGGATGAACCCCTTACCATTGCGCTGTCCGGCGGACTGTGCGGACTGGGCGTCTTCGTCAGATTCTCGAATCTGCCCCATGCATCGCTTATCCTTGCCATATGGATGTACGGCTTCTTTGAGTTCAGGGAGGCCTTCATAAAGAGCGAGGGTATGAAGCACCCTTCGAGAGTTGAGATCATGAAAAAGACAATGCTCCGCAGCATGTGCTTTTTCCTCGGATATGTATTGGCGTTTCTGGTCTTCTTTATCTATCTTTCAATCAGATACGGAGCGCCTCTGTATATCTCCGCCATAACGGAGCTCTTTGCCATACCCGAGACGGCATCCGGTTACAGTGCGGTGAGTATGGTCGTGGATGTGATGGGAGCTTACATTGCCCAGATCTACTGGGTTTCAAGGCTTCTGATCTTCGGCCTCGGCGGCGGCGCGGTCTATACACTTGCCGTCTGGCTTGACGAGCGTATAGGAAAGCCGGAGTTCAAAAAGCTTGGTTCCGAAAAGACCGTGAGCTTGCTTGTGATACTGACCAGAGTGCTTGGTGCTGTTCTTGCCGTTGATGCCATACTGTTCCTGATGATCAGGGAGCATCCCTTTGTGACCTTTAATTACAGGTCGTATTACTGTGTTTTTGCCCTTGTCGGCACCATGTGTTTTATGGCACTGATCTTTAACTGCATCCCTGTTTTTATGCAGAAGATGACGGCCGGAGAAAGGCTCCTTGCGGTACTTGCGGTTTATTCACTTCTGATCTCCTCACTTGGCGGCAATAACGGAATATTATATTCCTTCAACAATATGTTCTTCTGGTTTCCGCTTACACTGAAGGCCATTTATGATCTTGTTGTTAAAAATAAAAATACCTGGCTCTACGGTATCAAGTGCGTTCTCATTGCGGTGGTGCTTTTCTTCTATGTGCAGCAGTTTATGTTTGGCATGAACTTCGCGTTTGCGGAGGCGGAAAAAGGCGCAGCTGCTCCCAGGGATTATATTGTGGAATATAACGAAACCCTCCATGGCATAAGAATGAGCTATGAGAAGGCATACAGCCTGGAGCGCTTATCCGGGTATATACAGGAAAACGGTCTTTCCGACAGAGAGCTTATCACATTCGGCTGGATCCCTTCGCTTCACTATTACCTGCAGATGGCGCCTGCCTTTAATCCCTGGCCGGATCTTAGGAGCTACAGGATCGAAAAGCTTGCGGACAGGCTCGATGAGATCTCAGCAAGGACAGCGGAATCGCCGGATGATACAGAGGTGGGTATGTATTACGAGAAGCCTGTGATCATCCTTTGCGTAAGCGATAATGCAGATAACAGTAACGATGAGGATAAGTGGTCCCTTATATACGATTTCATCGAAAAAGAAGGATATGAGCTCACCTATACCGATGACATGTTCATAGTATATGAATGATGCAGACTTCCCGTACAGGAATCGCCTGCAGGTGAAAGATCAAATGCAGGATCCGGATGGGGATAGAAGATATTTAAGCACATGTGGATAAAATGAAAAAAACAGCACCGGTAACCGACAACAGCACAAGGAATTACGGACTGGATGTCCTTAGATGCACTGCCATGATAATGGTGGTAATACTCCATTTTCTCGACAAAGGCGGCATTCTGAGGTCACTTCCTCTGATGTCACTTTCCGATAAGGGGACCTTCAGTGCGGCTGATACCGCTGCGTGGCTCCTTGAGGCCCTCTGCATTGTTGCGGTCAATCTCTATATGCTTATGAGCGGTTATCTTCTCTATAGCACAAAATTCAGGCTCAGCAGACTTCTTAAGCTGGTTGCAAAAGTATGGCTCTATTCGGTCATCATAGGCTTTGCCGGGATAGCCCTCGGAACCTGCAGTGAACCTGTGAATACATATTTCCTGCTGAGACTTCTGCTTCCTGTTTCCATGAACACCTACTGGTTCATGACCGCATATATATTCTTCTACCTGCTTGTGCCGGTTCTGGGGATGGCGGCAAAGGCCATGAACAGGTCTCAGATGAAGCTTCTGCTTGCAGGACTGCTGTTTTTTCATGTGATCATCAAGACCGTTGTTCCCGCGCAGCTCACCACCGATGCGTCCGGAATGGATGCCATGTGGTACATCGTCCTGTACTTTGTTGCCGTGTATATCAGGCGCTTTCCCGGGAAGGGGAGAAGGGCGGCAGTTTACTTTATCCTGTACGTGGTCGGAGCGCTTCTTATAGCCAATGAAGCCTTCATTCTCAGGGAAGTGTATCTTAAGACGGGAAGACTGTCCTATATCCTCAATATCAGCTATTCCTACAACCACCTTCTGGTGCTCTTTGCTTCTGTGTCACTTTTCCTTGCATTCCTCAGGCTGAAGATCTCTGAAAGGGCCGGGAAGGTGTTCGCATTCCTTGGAAAATACTCCCTGGGAGTTTACCTTCTCCACGAGAATCTTTCCATCAGATATGCATGGCAGCCCCTGCTTGGATGCGACAAAGCAACAACTGTTATCTCAATAATCGGAATTTCGGTTTTTGCAGGGATCATCGTGTTTGTAACAGGCGTTATCGTTGACTGGGCCGGAAGTAACATCTTCGGCTTCGCCCTCGGCATCCTTAAAAAAGCACCTGTTTTTAAAAGCCTGTCAGCGGGTATCTTAAAGGCTGATAAGATATTTTCCGGAGCAGACACTTCTTCAGACGGAGATTCAAATGGCTGATAAGGATACCAGGGATGTTATAACCGTATCGGTCAGGGAGATCGTCGAGTTCATACTCAGAAGCGGGGATATAGACAACAGCGGAGCGGGACCGGCAGGCGTTGACGTGATGCTTCAGGGCGGGAGAGTTCACCGCATGATCCAGCAGTCGAGAGGTACCGGCTACAGTGCCGAGGTTCCCCTCAGGATACGCATTCCCGGTGATAAATACGATATTGTGATCGAAGGCCGCGCTGACGGCATTCTTACGGACTCAGGGAGTGATCCCGGAGTTACTGTCGAAGAGATCAAGGGTACATACAGAAATATCGAGAAAATGAAGGAACCTGTGCCGGTGCATCTGGCTCAGGCCCTTTGTTATGCCCATATGTACATGTCCCTTCCGGAAAATAAAGACCTTCCGGAAATAGGCATCAGGATGACATACGTCAACATGGACGATGAGACCGTAAGATGCTTTGAATCCGTACACCTGAGGGACGAAGTCGGTAAATGGTTTGATGACCTTGTGGGAAAATACCGCAAATGGGCGGACCTTCGAAGGGAATGGAATGAGATACGTACCCGTTCCGTGAAGGAGACGGTCTTTCCCTATGATTACAGGCCGGGCCAGAGAAATCTTGCGGTGAGCGTGTATCAGACCGTATATGAGAAGAAGAAGCTCTACCTCGAGGCGCCCACGGGCTGCGGGAAGACTCTGTCCGTGCTGTTCCCCGCGGTAAAGGCGATGGGTGAAGGACTCTGTGACCGCATCTTCTACCTTACCGCCAAGACCATAACAAGGACCGCTCCCGAAGAGGCTTTTGAGATACTCCGCGCCGGGGGGCTCAGGTTCAAGACCGTGACCCTTACTGCGAAGGAGAAGATCTGTTTCCTTGAAAAAACAGACTGTAATCCCATAGGCTGCAGATATGCCAGGGGTCACTTTGACAGGATCAACGACGCCCTCTATGCCCTTGTATCCGAAGGTACATCCTTTACCAGGGAAAGGATCCTTGAATACGCCGAAAAATACAGGGTCTGTCCCTTTGAACTATCCCTGGATGCCGCACTTTTTGCAGACGGCATCATATGCGATTACAACTACCTCTTTGACCCCCATGCAAGGCTGAAGAGATTCTTTGAAAGCGGTACTTCCGAGGAATATATATTCCTTGTCGACGAAGCCCATAACCTGCCCTCCAGGGCAAGAGAGATGTACAGTGCCTGTTCATGCGAGTCGGAACTGAAGGAACTGAAGAAGCTGATCACCCTTTCATCTGAAGGCGCTGTAGACAGTATTTTTGTGAAAAAAGAATATTCCCGCAAGATCGTATCCCGTATAGGCAATACTCTTTCAAAGCTGAAGGCGGTCAGGGATGATTACGGCACGGATACGGTGATAGCCGGCTTTGAGAAGGACTGGTATAAGTATGAGACAGGGATCGAGGATCTGGTAAAGAGCCTTGAAAGACTGCATCAGACCATGTCCGATTATATGGAGGAGCGCGAAAAGCCCGGAATGATCCAGAGCAAGCTGAAGGATAAGCTCCTTGACCTGTACTTTGGCATATCCGATTTTCTGGAAGTATTTGAAGACATGGGCGACGACTATGTCATATATGATACATACTCCCGCGAGACCGGGCTTATAGTAAAGCTGTTCTGTACCGATCCGAGAAGGAAGATAGGAGAGTGCCTTGCAATGGGCCGCTCTTCGGTGCTGTTTTCGGCTACAATGCTTCCGATACAGTACTATAAAGGGCTTCTTGGAGGCAACCCGGAGGATTATGAGGTCTATGCGGAATCTGTCTTTGATCCGGCCAACAGGGGCATATTCATAGCATCCGATGTAACTACCAGGTATAAGGACAGATCGGAGGATGAATTCCTAAGGACAGCGGATCATATCTCCAGGATTGTAAGGCCCAAAAAGGGCAATTACATGGTATTCTTCCCATCCTATGCCTATATGTACAGGGTCTATGAGATATACCGGGCTGCATTCCTTACACCGGGTGACGAGCTGCTCCTGCAGCAGGAAAATATGACGGAATCGGAGAAGGAAGACTTCCTTGCGTGCTTTGAGACAGGACCGGAGGAGGGTGGATACAGTGACTCCCTGATAGGCTTCTGTGTTATGGGCGGTATGTTCTCGGAGGGTATAGATCTTAAGGGAGATTCCCTGATCGGCGTGATCTGTGTCGGGCCCGGAATACCGGGAGTTGACCTGGAGCATGATATTTTGAGGGAATTCTATGACGGATATGAGACTCCGGGCCACGAATCCGGGTCCGGATATGAGTATTCCTACATGTATCCCGGGATGAACAAGGTTCTCCAGGCTGCGGGAAGAGTTATCAGGACGGAGGATGACAGAGGGATAGTGGTGCTGCTCGATAAGAGATTCCTCAGCACCGGATATAAGAGACTGTTTCCCAGAGAGTGGACTTCGGTAAAGATTACCGATCTGGAACATGTCAGAGATGACGTCACCGGATTCTGGGAAAGTCGGAAGGATTACTGAGCTCCGGGAACCGGGAGCGATCTGTTATAAGCCGGCTTCGGAAGGGTAAAATGCCCTCCGAAGCCGGCTTTTTTGTATATGACGACAGTGTCGCCATGTGACATTACTGTCATTTTTGAAATCGGCATTCAACCTGCTTTTGGGCTAATTTTTAACATTCAGGTAGACATAATATAATATAACAAACAATATCCTAAAATTTCCGCCCCGGATCAGGTGCACAGTTATGTTGCCTTGGCATGATTTTATGCCAGTCATAATTTAATGATATTACATATGTTTTTAAAAGGAATTGACGTCAATTCCTGATGTGGATAAGCCTGTGGATAAGGTGGATAATCAAGAAAACCACGATGTTTATTCACTTTGTGACACGTTGTTTAAAAACACTCATGTCATATTTCACATGATATTTTGCATCATTTATTTCGTCACATTAGTAACTGTATGTAACAAAGCGAAGATAGGTTTGGCCATTATGTAAATAAAAATACACAGTGTTATTATAAGAAAAGTGTCAACCATCGTGTTTACATAATCACATAAAAATCGCTAAAAAATAGAGCAGTCCATAGTGAACTGCTCTATAAAATAACAAATGTATGTTGCTGCTCAGCTTACTATGTGGCTCATCAGCTCATCAACGTTCGCACTTAAGGAACTTAACGCTGTAGGGCTGCATCCTGGTCCCCCCACCGAAGTCAAAATCCTCCCCTGTGATCAGATCAACGGCCTTTCCGCAACCTGCATCAAAATGGGCGGTATATTCGTTCTCATCTATATTGATGGCAACCAGGACTCTTTCATGCTCGGAGCATCTTTGGAATATACACTGCCTGTTGGTGAGAACAAGGGATCTGAAATCTCCGTAATTAAGTGCCTCGGATGACTTTTTGGCCTCTGCCATTGCTTTTATGGTATCGGTAAGGCTGTTCCACTGTGGAGCATCGAAGCATTTCCTAAGTGCGGGATCCCCCTCTGACTTGTTGGCCTTCTCACCCCACTCGCTGCCGTAGTAGATCATGGGTATGCCCGGCATGCCGAAGATGAATCCGTACATGAGAGGGAGATGCTTCTCATTGTTGACCACACTTGCAGCTCTTGTGACATCGTGGTTGTCCACGAATGACCAGAGGTGACGTCCCTTGTAGAGCGTCCAGTTCTCGGGGCCGAACTGCCTGAGCAGGGAATGGACTATCTCGAAGCAGTTATAGCTGTTCATGCTTGAGAAGATTCCCTTATAGCACTCATAGTTTGTCGCACTGTCAAGACCGGCGTTCAGCCATTTGTTGTAATCACCGTGGAGAAGCTCGCCTCCGAGGAAGAAATCCTTCTTGATCCCGTCGACATGGGATCTTAATCTTCTTATGAAGTCTTCGGGAAGACAGTAGGCCACATCCAGCCTTAGTCCGTCGATATCATAGTCCCTGATCCAGCCTGATACGGCATCCATAAGGTGGTTCACCACATCGGGATTCCACAGATTGAGCTTTACAAGGTCGTAATTGCCTTCCCATCCCTCGTACCAGAGGCCGTCGTTATAATTGGAATTCCCGTCAAATGCTATCCTTGAAAACCACGATACATAGGGAGAACCTTCTCTCTTTTCCAGGACATCCTTAAATGCCCAGAAGCCGCGGCCCACATGGTTGAACACCCCGTCCAGCACAACCTTTATACCTTCAGCATGCAGAGCCCGGCATACATCTGCAAAATCCTCGTTGGTGCCAAGTCTTGTATCGATCAGGTTGTAGTCCCTGGTGTTATATCCGTGGGTGTCCGATTCGAATACAGGTGAAAAATACACAGCCGTGATCCCCAACTTCTTAAGATGAGGTATCCATTCCTTTACCTTGAGTATCCTGTGCTCCAAAACACCGTCATTTTCGAAGGGAGCCCCGCAGAATCCAAGGGGATAGATCTGATAAAATACGCTTTCAAATGCCCACATAAAAGTCTCCTTTTGACCGGGCCGATTCCCGCGAAGGTTTGCCCGGGACGATAATACTATACCACATTTCACCGTTCCCTGTTTTTCTTGACAAAACAGTTACTATCACCTATCATTAGTCACAATTATTGCAATAAACTGCGCACATAATATATATGGCTGTGACGAAGAAGAGTACGTGATAACCACCCGACAGAGAAGGAAGCATTACAGGCTGAGAGCTTCCGCAGGCAGGATCCCGGAAAGTCGCTTCCGAGCCGGATGGTGAAGGTTTTAACTGTGTAGTCATCCCGTCGATCCACGAAACGGTGTAATGAGGCAGAAAGCATCAGCAGTAAGAAAGAGTGTTTTCTGTAAACAAAGGTGGTACAGCGTAATTTACGCCCTTTGCATTCCTGACAGGAGTGCAAGGGGCTTTTTATTTCGCAGAGATTGCATTTTCTTTAAGAAGCGAAAGGAGAAAAATCATGGCAAGGGAGCTTGCAAAAACTTACGATCCCAAAGGAATAGAGGACCGTATTTATCAGAAATGGCTGGATAAAAAGTATTTTCATGCTGAAGTGGATCATTCCAGGACCCCCTTCACCATAGTCATTCCGCCTCCAAATATCACAGGACAGCTTCACATGGGACATGCCCTGGATAATACCATGCAGGATATCCTCATCAGATGGAAGAGAATGCAGGGATATAATGCGCTCTGGCAGCCCGGAACCGACCATGCCTCTATCGCAACAGAGGTAAGGATCATCAAGACTCTTAAGGAAGAGGGCACCAGCAAGGAAGAGCTGGGAAGAGAGAAGTTCCTTGAGCGTGCATGGGACTGGAAGAAGGAGTACGGCGGACGTATCATCAGCCAGCTTAAGAAGCTCGGTTCATCATGCGACTGGGACAGAGAGCGCTTCACCATGGATGAAGGCTGCAATAAGGCAGTTAAGGAAGTCTTCATCAAGATGTACAACAAGGGCTACATCTATCAGGGATCCAGGATCATCAACTGGTGCCCTGTATGTAATACTTCCATTTCCGATGCGGAGGTTGAGTACGAGGAGCAGGCAGGACATCTCTGGCACATCAAGTATCCTCTGATGGACAAAGAGACCGGAAAGCCTTCCGACACAGAGTTCCTTGAGTTTGCAACAACCCGTCCCGAGACCATGCTCGGTGATACCGCAGTTGCCATCAACCCCGATGATGAGAGATATACCCACCTCAAGGGCCGCAGCGTATGGCTTCCCCTTGTTAACAAGGAGATCCCAATTGTTGAGGATTCCTATGTTGATGTGGAGTTCGGAACCGGTGTTGTTAAGATCACACCTGCACATGACCCCAACGACTTCGAGGTTGGAAAGCGTCATAACCTTGATGTCATCAATATAATGAACGACGATGCCACCATTAATGAAAATGGCGGCGAATATGCAGGCCTTGAGAGGTATGAAGCAAGAAAGCGCATCGTGGAAGACCTTGATAAGCTTGGATTGCTGGTTCGCATCGAGGATTACACTCACAATGTCGGAACCCACGACAGATGCGGCACCACTGTCGAGCCCCTCGTTAAGAAGCAGTGGTTCGTCAAGATGGACGAGCTCATTAAGCCTGCAAGAAAGGCTGTTGAATCCGGCGAGATCAGACTTGTCCCCGACAGAATGGACAAGGTTTATTACAACTGGGTTGACAATATCCGTGACTGGTGTATCTCCAGACAGCTCTGGTGGGGACACAGGATCCCTGCATACACCTGCGATGAGTGCGGTGAGATGGTTGTAGACTACGATGCGCCTGCAAAGTGTCCCAAGTGCGGATGCACCCATATGACCCAGGATCCCGATACTCTCGATACCTGGTTCTCCTCGGCTCTCTGGCCCTTTGAGACTCTCGGATGGCCCGAGAACACCGAAGACCTCAAGTATTTCTATCCCACGGATGTCCTTGTTACCGGATATGACATCATATTCTTCTGGGTCATCAGGATGATCTTCTCGGGATATGAGCATATGGGAGAAAAGCCCTTCAAGACCGTTCTTTTCCACGGCCTCGTAAGAGACTCCCAGGGCCGCAAGATGAGTAAGTCCCTCGGAAACGGTATCGATCCTCTCGAGGTCATCGACCAGTACGGAGCAGACGCTCTCAGACTTACACTCATCACCGGTAACGCACCCGGCAACGACATGCGTTTCTACTATGAGCGTGTTGAAAACAGCAGGAACTTCGCCAACAAGATCTGGAACGCATCAAGGTTCATTATGATGAATGTGGACCAGTTCCTTGAAAAAACAGGTAAGACCATTACTGAGCCTGCAGAAAGCGACCTGCTTCCCGTAGACAGGTGGATCCTCTCAAGACTCAATACACTTGTTAAGGATATGACCGACAATATGGACCGTTTTGAACTCGGTATCGCTGTTCAGAAGGTTTACGATTTCCTCTGGGAAGAGTTCTGCGACTGGTACATTGAAATGGTCAAGCCCAGACTCTATTCCACCGACGATGAAAAGGGTCAGAATGCAGCTCTCTGGACGCTCAAGACCGTCCTTATCAATGCACTCAAGCTCCTTCATCCTTATATGCCCTTCATTACAGAGGAGATATTCTGCAATATCCAGGACGAGGAAGAGTCCATCATGGTAAGCAGATGGCCCGAGTATAAGAACGAATGGTCATTTGAGAAGGAAGAAAAGGCTGTAGAGCTCATCAAGACAGCGGTCAAGGGCATCAGGAATATCCGTTCGGAGATGAACGTGGCTCCTTCAAGAAAGGCTGAAGTATACGTAGTTTCAGAGGATAAGAACGTTCTCGATGTATTTGAGGAGGGCAGGCTCTTCTTTGCAAGCCTTTCATATGCATCCGAGGTCAGGACCCAGACAGACAAGAGCGGTATCGCCGACGATGCTGTTTCGGTTGTCATCCCCGGTGCCACCCTCTATATCCCCTTTGCAGAGCTTGTTGATATCGCTGCAGAGAAGGAGCGTCTTGAGAAGGAGAAGAAGCGCCTCGAAGGCGAGCTGAAGAGATCCGAGAGCATGCTCACCAACGAGAAGTTCCTTTCCAAGGCTCCCCAGGCCAAGATCGATGAGGAAAAGGCTAAGCAGGAAAAATACAGACAGATGATGGAGCAGGTTGAAAGCCGTCTCAAGACCCTGTAATGGTATAATGGTGCCTGACACCTTAAAGATTGTCTTAAGATTTGTCAGTTAATTGATTTTTACAGGGCTTATAGTTTATAGTAATTGCGTATGCCATGCATGCGATGGCGTGCATGGCATATATATGAAAAATCCTGCATAGTGCGGGATACCTGTTTACAGAGTACGGATCATGATTGATTTTGATGAAGAACTGAAAAAATTTTATCCCAGCCTTGAGGTGGACCAGCTTGAGGAAGCCGTTAACCACGCTGAACTCGTCGATGCTGTTGATATTTATGTGAGGATGGGAAAGGATGCTGCTGCGGCACAGGCTGCTGCGGCTCAGCCTGTGCGCGATATGCGTCCCGGCAGAAGATATTGATCATAAGATATGAAATGCTACAACTGCGGGGCAGAACTGTCTGAAGTTTCGTTTTGCACCAACTGCAAGACGGACGTTACGCTTTACAAGAAGATCATCTACATGTCCAACAGACTCTACAACGAAGGTCTTGAAAAGGCCAGGGTAAGGGATCTGTCAGGCGCTGTAAAGTGTCTCAGACAAAGCCTCAAGCTTAACAAAGAAAATATAGATGCTCGCAATCTCCTGGGCCTTGTCTTTTTCGAAATGGGCGAGACCGCACGGGCTCTCGGTGAGTGGGTAATAAGCTCCAATTACAGAGAAGCCGGAAATATGGCTGGCGAGTACATCGGCATGATACAGGAGAATCAAGCCGAATTTGACGTGCTCAAAAGGACGGTCAGGGATTACAACGGTGCCCTCGAGATGTGCAGGCAGGGTAACAAGGATCTTGCCATTATACGCCTTAAGAAGATCACATCCGCCAACAGCAGATACATTAAGGCTTACCAGCTCCTTGCACTCCTTTATATGGATGCATCACAGTATGAGAGGGCGGAGAGGGTTATATCCCATGCCCTTGCCATAGATAAGACCAATACCGTGAGCCTCAGGTTCATGCAGATGATCCAGGAATATGCCGAAGCGTCCGAAAGCGACAGAAAGGGCATATTCGGCAAGGATGATGAGCCGGTAAGGTTCGTACGTGACAATGAACTGATAATCCAGCCCTCGGGTGTACATGAGCCCAGGAGCGGAAGCTTCGGTACCATTTTCAATATACTCATAGGACTCATACTCGGACTTGCCGTGATGTATTTCCTTGTGCTTCCCGCACGCATCAATGCGGTCCGCGAAGACACCAGGACCGATATAGAAGAGCTCCAGGCTAATCTTGACAAGAGAAACGCTGACTATGATGCGCTCCAGCAGGATCTTAATGAAGTGAACGCAGAGAGGATCCGCCTTGAGGAGTCTCTTAACCAGTACATCGGCGATTCCGGAACACTGGCTGATATCGACAAGCTGATCGATGCGGCGGAGGAGTATCTTTCCGGCGGAGATGTGGCACTTGTGGGAGAGGCGCTCTGGGAGATCCATACATCGGTTGACACAGAAGGTATGTCCGAAAGCTGCCGTGCGCTGTTCGATTCGCTGCTTGCAAACGTAAGCCCTTATCTTGCCGATGTTACCTACGGATATGCCAACGGCTCCTACAACATGGGAGATTATGAGAAGAGCTCGCTTCTTTTCGAAAAGGCATATTTTTACAATAACAATAACAGTGATGCCATATACTTCGCGGCTGTTTCGTACCAGAATGCCGGGGATAACATAAAGGCCAAGGATCTGTATCAGTTCATAGTTGATACATACCCTGATACCTACATCGGCTCCATGAGCACCCAGGCTCTTAACCAACTTGCAGGAGTAAACGGATGAATCTGAAAGATTACGATGATATAGACTTTTACGAGGAAGAGGAAGAACTTGCCGAAGAGGAGTCCTATTCCGAACCCGTAAAGAGAAGGAAAGAAAAAAAGAAAAAGGGACACGGCGGAATGATCCTGGTGATCGTTCTCATGTCCGTCGCCGTTCTTGCGGCAGTCGGTGCGGCTATCTACCTGATCTTCTTTACAAGATTTGACCAGAATGTCACCTCGACCGACAAGCCGATATACACCCAGGCGGAACTGGATGAAGAACTGCACCAGGCCAAGCTTGCTGCAGACCAGCGGGTTAATGATGCATTTGATTCGGGCTTTGAAGAGGGCAGACGCAGTACCCTTACGGGACTGATGGAGAACCTCATTGCAACAGGCTCAAGCATCACCAGCCTTCGTCCTTTTTATCCGGACAAGGTCATAGTCGTAAGCCAGGGACAGTTCAACTTTGTGGACATCAACAAGGATCTCAAGCTGACGGACCTTGATCCTAACGGCTTTTCGACCAATGTTGACGGTATCATGGAATATTCCGTTAACGGTGAGGTGGTATCCCACAAGGGTATCGATGTATCCTCCTATCAGGGCGTTATCAACTGGCCCATGGTTGCCGCTGACGGAGTGGAGTTCGCCATAATCAGAGTCACTCTCAGAGGCTACGGAACAGGACGTCTTGTTGAGGATGAAACCTTCGATTACAACTTCCAGGGTGCAGCAGCAGCGGGTATCCATCCCGGAGCCTATGTATTTTCACAGGCTATCACCGAGGAAGAGGTAATAGAGGAAGCGCAGTCTGCGATAGATAAGCTTGCACCGTACGGAACCGGCTATCCCATTATCATTGATGTGGAGAGGATCTCCGGAGGAGACGGAAGAATGGATGATCTTACTCCTTCAGAGAGAACCGACATGATCCTCAAGTTCTGCGAAGTTGTGTCTGGTGCAGGCTACAAGCCTTATATATACTACAACACCGAGATGAGCATACTTTACGTGGACATCGCACGTCTTGAGAATATCCCCAAGTGGTATGCTTCCTATTCATCGGATTTCTTCTATCCCTATGACATAGATATCCTCCAGTACTCCGCTACAGGCAGAGTTGCAGGCATCACGGGCGATGTTGATATGGATATCTGCTTTAAGCCCTTCTGGTAAAATATTGGTGCACAGCACCTGAATAAGGAGAATAAAATGTTAAAACAGGTTTCTATCTATGCGGAAAACAGGAAGGGACAGATGGAGCACATCACATCTGTACTTGCTGATAACGGTATCAATATACTTGGTTCTGTTACCAATGACAGTGCGGAGTTCGGTATCGTAAGAATGGTGACATCCGATCCCGAAAAGACCGCTGAGGTTCTTGAAAAAGAAGGATATCACATCCGCCTCACACCCGTACTTGCCGTTGAAGTAACTGACGAAGTAGGTAATCTCAATAAGCTCCTCAAGGCACTTGATGAGAGCAATATCAACGTTGATTATCTCTATCTTTCATTCAACAGAGAAACAGGAAGACCCATAATGGTATTCCATGCAGAGGGACCTTATGAGGTGGAGTCCTGCCTTGTGGGAAAAGGATTCATAATGACGGAGAATCTGTGATGAGGACCATGGATTTTAAGATGGAAAGACCCGGCAAGCTTGTGGAGGGTCAGAAGGTTTACGTGTGGGAGGGCGAGCTTCCCAGTAACTACTTCTATACCATCGGGATTCCGGAAGATATGTCTCTTGCAATGAGCCCCAACATCCCCTTCAGAAAGAGGCTTGAATCCAAAGAGGGAACAGTCAGATCCATAACACAGAATGAAAAGGGATTCTACGTTACAGCCGAGTTTGACGAGGAAGAACCTGAATGATCCTGCTTAAGCTTGAGCGGGAAATTATGTGATCGGATATCCGTTATCGTGACATGATCACGGGTTTATTTTCAGAAAGGATAAAAGTCATGAAGTACATTTCAACAGATAAAGCACCTGCAGCCATCGGACCTTATTCACAGGCTATCGTAACAGGAAATCTTCTGTTCGCATCCGGACAGATAGCTCTTGATCCCGCAACGGGAGCCGTTAAGGGAGAGACCATAACCGAGCAGACCACCACTGTATGTGAGAATATCGGAGAGATCCTCAAGGCTGCCGGAACCACATACGACAAGGTTGTAAAGACCACCTGCTTCCTTGCAGACATCGCAGACTTTGCTGCGTTCAACGAAGTATATGCAAAATACTTCACCGGAAAGCCTGCAAGAAGCTGCGTTGCAGTTAAGGATCTTCCCAAGAAGGTTCTCTGCGAGGTAGAGATCATAGCTGAGATCTTGTAAATATCTGCAGCTTTACTCATTAATGCTGAAGGCGATGTCTTTGACTGTAAGGAACTTCATGAATGCGCTGTCCCATACCTTTTCTTCGGATCTGTCCATGATGAAGGAATCGTAGGAGGTCCCCGTCATGATCATCACACTGCCGTTTTCAAAACGGATATTTATCACAAGTGCTTTAAGTGCACTGCTGTAACCCTCAGGGATCTCTTTTTGCATGAGAGCATGCATGCTTTCTGTCTTAAGCGACAGGGTGAACCTGAAGGAGACAGGTGCGTTCTTTCCCTTTATCAGTTCGAAGACTTTGGGACGTATCTCAGACCATGGGATGAATTCGTCCTTATATTGATCACGTTCTTCTTCGGGATAAAAGTCTGTGTGGAGACGTCCGTTTATATTATATGACACTGATGTCATAACGGAGGCTTCCTGCATGCAAAAGTGATCAAAAGCATCCGAAACAAGAAGCTTTGCCATGAAATCTTTGGAACTGTCAGCTGTAAGCAGGATCAAGAATTTTCCTTTCCGAGGATACCTTTAAGAGAGCCTTTTGCGGAGCGGGAGAGCATTATGCGCTTTCCGTTGCACATGCGTGCAAATCCCAGCTTTGTCACTTCAGTGACATGATCGCTGTTTATGAGTACATTGGGATTCGCGTAGATGAACTGCGGGTGTTTTGTTCCGAGAGTTCTTCTGAAAAGCCAGAGCTGTCCGATGCTCTTAAGTGTGCGTCCGTCCATCAGGGTTACCATGGTGTCTCCGCTTTTTTCACGGGCGTAGACCACCTCCGATACGTTCACATAGATGGTATCGAGCAGTTCTCTGAGTTCAATGGTATCCGGTGCGGAATCCTTGATGCTCTTTGCTTTTCCCAGAACCTCCTGCAGATCTGCAACCTTGATGGGCTTGTCGATGAACATGGTGTTTTCCGGAAAGTCCATCTGCCTGTAATCAACATCAGAGCAGCACATTACAAACGGTGCATCTGCGCCGCTTTCCACAAGCTTTTTGACCACTTCACAAGCGTCTACCCCATCTGTCTTGCACAGATCGATGATAAAGAGATCGTATGCTCTCGGATGGGACATGATGGTCTCCGGGCTTCCGTAGGAATCAACTATATACATCCCCGCGGAATCTTCCTGCCTGTCGGATTCTCTCCTGAGGAGTCTTTCTGTCTGGTGTCTGTCACCGAAATTGTCATCACAAAGTGCTATATGCATGTCTTGATACCTGTTCACATAAACTTAAAACGGACGGATGTATTTTACACCCGCCCGCATGTTTTTTCATCTGTTTATTTGCAGATATTATTTGTTGGCCTCGAGAGGATCGATGCCTGCTTCCTGCTGCTTCATTGCACGAACCTTGGTTGAAAGTCCGAAGAGGTTGATGAAGCCTTCTGCATCGTGGTGATCGTAGAGATCTCCGGTGGTGAAGGAAGCGATGGACTCGTTGTAGAGTGAGTAAGGAGAAGTCTCGCCTGCCTTGATGATGTTGCCCTTGTAGAGCTTGAACTTAACTTCACCGGTCACATACTTCTGGGTGCTCTCGATGAATGCCTGCTCTGCCTCGCGAAGAGGAGTGAACCACTTTCCTTCGTAAACAAGGCTTGCGAACTTGCCGCCCATTTCCTTCTTGAATGCATATGTATCGCGGTCAAGGATGAGCTCCTCAAGCTGATTGTGTGCCTCCATGAGGATGGTTCCTCCGGGAGTCTCATAAACGCCGCGGCTCTTCATTCCTACAACACGGTTCTCAACAATATCGATGATGCCGATTCCGTGCTTTCCGCCGAGCTCGTTGAGAGTGCGGATGATATCGGAAACCTTCATCTCTTTTCCGTTAACTGACTTGGGAACACCTGCCTCGAATGTCATGGTGACATACTCAGGCTGATCGGGAGCCTTCTCGGGAGTTACGCCAAGGACAAGAAGGTGATCGTAGTTGGGCTCGTTGGCGGGATCCTCAAGCTCGAGTCCCTCGTGGCTGATGTGCCAGATATTACGGTCACGGCTGTAAGAGGAATCTGCCTTGAAGGGAAGATGAATGCCGTGCTCTTCACAGTACTTGATCTCTGACTCACGTGAATCGAGAGTCCACTTCTCATTTCTCCATGCAGCGATGATCTTAAGATCGGGTGCAAGAGCCTTGATTCCAAGCTCGAAACGGATCTGGTCATTTCCCTTTCCTGTAGCGCCGTGGCAGATGGCGGTAGCCCCTTCCTTACGTGCGATCTCTACAAGTCTCTTGGCGATAAGGGGACGTGCCATTGAGGTTCCGAGGAGATATTTATTCTCATAAACTGCACCTGCCTGAACACAGGGAACGATGTACTTGTCGCAGAACTCATCGGTAACATCCTCGATGTAAAGCTTGGAAGCTCCGCAGCTGATGGCTCTTTCCTCGAGTCCGTCAAGCTCGTCATCCTGTCCGCAGTTTACGCAGACACAGATCACTTCATAATCGAAGTTCTCCTTCAGCCAGGGAATGATGGCTGTTGTGTCAAGTCCGCCTGAATAAGCAAGTATTACCTTTTCCTTCATAACAATTCTCCTTTTTTATATTCGGGCGGTTTCATTCGCCTGTCCGGACCGGCTCCGGACAATTCACTTTCCGTCCGTTTTTTCAAAAACTCTTAAGCGACTATACAACACTGAATTTCATAAATCAATGCTTTTAATGCAAAAATTTATAAATATTATTTCTAAAACCCGAATATTCATGTGCAAATGCATAAATATGCAAATAACTGAATGAATAATGAATAAAAATGAAAATTCTATGGACAAAAACGGATCGCGGTAATACAATCTCACTTAATTATTCCGTTGCAGAGGGTGAACAAAGGGATCGTACATACCTTCAACTCCCTCATATTCACATAAACAGATGAAAAAAAACATGATTTGCGCTATAATTTATAAGATTATGCGCAAGTGGAGAAAAAAGGTATCTTATGAGTCAGAATAATATGAAAAACTACACTATCCGTGCCATGGAGGAAAGCGATTATCCCGGTCTTAAGGCACTGTGGATGACCATACACGGATTCGGTATAAGAAGCATCGATGATTCCGAGGAAGGCGTTGTCAGGTTCCTCAGGAGAAATCCCGGACAGTCCGTCGTTGCGGTCAGCGATGCGGGTGAGATCATCGGCGGTATCCTCTGCGGCAATGACGGAAGAAGAGGATGCCTTTATCACGTCTGTGTAAGAGAGGATTACAGAAGACAGGGTATCGGAAAGAGCATGGTAGTCCACTGCATGAACGCTCTCAAGGAAGAGAAGATCAACAAGGTAAGCCTTATAGCATTTTCCGTGAACGATATCGGTAATGCATTCTGGAAGACCATCGGATGGACGAGGAGAGAAGATCTCAACTATTACGACTTTGTACTGAATGAAGAGAACATTACAACCTTCAACAAATAAGCCCATCAGATACAGATGTAAATAATAAGCGCATCCTGCATGCGCATAAGACAGGAGACAGATATGGAAAGATTATCACAGGGCGGAGTTACGGCTCCTAAAGGATTCAAGGCTGCATCTGCGGCAGCAGGCATCAAGTATCAGGGAAGGACCGATATGGCAATGGTAATGTCGGAAGCCCCCTGCGTATGTGCCGGAACATACACCAGCAATGTAGTAAAGGCTGCATGCGTACTCTGGGACAAGGAGATAACCGAGTCCGGAAGACCCATGCAGGCCGTAGTAGTCAACTCCGGTATCGCAAATGCATGTACCGGTGAAGAGGGCTTTAATGCATGCCGCAAGACAGCAGAGGCTGTCACGGAAGCACTCGGTATCCCTGCAGACACCGTAGCTGTTGCCTCCACAGGCGTTATAGGAATGCAGCTTCCTGTCGAGAAGCTCTCCGCAGGTGTTAAGATGATGGCGCCTGAACTCAGTGATACCATCGAAGCTGGAACCGCAGCATCCAAGGCCATCATGACCACCGACACCATCAATAAGGAGATCGCCGTAACCTTCGAAGCAGGCGGCAGGAAGATCACACTCGGAGGAATGAGCAAGGGCTCCGGAATGATCCATCCCAATATGTGCACCATGCTCGGCTTCCTTACAACGGACCTTGCCATCGACAAGGCTCTCCTGCAGGAAGCTCTCAGCAGCGTTATAAAGGATACCTTCAACATGATAACGGTTGACGGTGATACCTCAACCAACGATACCCTTCTCATCATGGCAAACGGTCTTGCAGGCAATGAGAAGATCACAGGCAAGGGTGAGGACTACGATGCATTCTACTCAGCTCTTGAGTATGTCTGCACCACTCTGGCAAAGACCATGGCAGGCGACGGAGAGGGTGCTACCAAGCTGTTTGAATGCAAGGTTGTAAATGCAAAGACCAAGGATGATGCAAGGATCCTTTCCAGGGCAGTTGTGGGCTCTAACCTCAGCAAGGCTGCGATCTACGGCTGCGATGCCAACTTCGGAAGATTCCTCTGTGCCATGGGATATTCAGGTTCAGGCTTCGACCAGAACGATGTGGAGCTTTTCTTTGAAAGCGCAGCCGGAAGACTTCAGGTATTCGATCACGGTGTGCCCCTCAACTTCGACGAGGAACTTGCTGTGAAGATCATGAAGGAGCAGGAGGTTACCGTATTCGTCGATATGCATGAAGGAACAGAATCTGCAACCGCATGGGGCTGCGACCTTACCTACGATTACGTCAAGATAAACGCTGATTACAGGAGCTGATCTTTCCCGCAAAGCGGAAAATCCTGCATAAGTTTTACCGGTATCTTCCCGCAAAGGGAAAAGGAGATCGTATATGAAAAAAAGAGTATATATAGACGGACAGAGCGGTACCACGGGACTTCAGATATTCGACCGCATCGGAGCACGTGAAGATCTCGAGCTCATGAAGATAGCAGAGGACAAGCGCCATGACATAGAAGAGCGCAGGAAATTCCTCAATGAAGCCGACATCGTCTTTTTGTGCCTTCCCGATGATGCTGCGAAGGAATCCGTGTCACTCATCGAAAATGAGAACGTCAAGGTGATCGATGCATCAACGGCACACCGCACCAATGACGACTGGGTATACGGATATCCCGAGCTTTCAAAGGCACAGCGCGAGAAAATAGCAAATGCGAAGAGAGTAGCCAATCCCGGATGCCATGCAACCGGCTCCATCGCTACGATAGCTCCTCTTATCCGCATGGATATCCTTCCTGCAGATTATCCTCTCACCATATATTCCCTCACCGGATATTCGGGAGGCGGCAAGAAGATGATCGCAGATTACGAGTCTGAGGAGCGTGACATAAAGCTTTCATCTCCCTGCATCTACGGAAGAAGCCTGAAGCACAAGCACGTTCCCGAGATCACCAAGGTGTGCGGACTTGATCTTACACCTGCTTTCCTTCCCGTTGTGGATGATTACTACAAGGGAATGGCCACCACCATCATGCTTCACTCAAAGCTCATGAAGGGCAGGCCCACAGCCCATGAAGTATGGGAAAGCCTGAAGGGTTATTACCAGGATGAGCATTTTGTAAGAGTCATGGATTTCGAGGAAGAAAAGCCTGCGAACATCTATGCAAATAAGCTCGCCGGAACCAACGACCTTGAGATCTATGTATACGGATACGAGGATCTGATCGGCGTCACCGCACTTTTCGACAACCTCGGAAAGGGAGCATCCGGTGCAGCGGTACAGAACATGAACATAATGCTCGGTCTTGATGAAAAGACCGGACTGTGATGAAGATTTACACAGAAAAAAGTAAGACGATCAATTAGTTTTATGATTTGAAAAGGAGACCTGATATGTCCGAGAACAAAGACATGGATATCGCAATGAAAAAAGCTGAGGTGCTCATTGAGGCCCTCGCGTATATCCAGAGATTCAACCGTAAGATCATAGTTGTTAAATACGGCGGCAGCGCAATGGCTTCACCGGAACTCCAGAAGAATGTCATCAAGGACGTAACTCTCCTGAAACTTGTAGGCTTCAAGCCCATCATCGTCCACGGCGGCGGCAAGGATATAAGCAGATGGGTCTCCAAGGTAGGCAAGGAGCCCCAGTTCATCAACGGCCTCAGAGTGACGGATGAAGAGACCATGGAGATCGCAGAGATGGTCCTCGGAAGAGTCAACAAGAAGCTTGTAACAATGGTCCAGGAACTCGGTGTCAATGCAGCGGGAATAAGCGGCAAGGACGGCGGACTCCTCAAGGTCAAGAAGAAGCTCTCCGGCGGACAGGACATCGGCTTTGTGGGTGATGTAAGACACGTTAATCCCAAGATCCTCTACGATCTTCTCGATGACGATTTCCTTCCCATCGTATCTCCCATAGGTATTGACGACGAGTACAACACCTACAACATCAATGCGGACGATGCGGCATGTGCCATAGCATCTGCACTGGGTGCGGACAAGCTGGTATTCCTGACCGATGTGGAGGGACTTTACAGAGACTTCAATGACAAGTCCACGTTCATGGGCAGACTCACCGTATCAGAGGCAGACAGCCTTATCGATTCCGGTGTGATCGGAGGCGGAATGCTTCCCAAGCTCACCAACTGCACCAATGCCATCAAGAGTGGTGTTAACAGAGTACATATCCTCGACGGAAGAGTACCCCACTCACTTCTCCTTGAGATATTTACCAAGAACGGTTTCGGAACCGCGATAGTTGCTGACGACGATCAGCTTGCAAAAGAAGGTGGATCAGATGACTGACATGACAATGAAGGAATACATTGACGAGGCCGAGAAGGACCTCCTCCATACATATAACCGTTTCCAGATAGTCCTCGATAAGGGAGAGGGCGTTCATCTCTATGACATAGAGGGAAAAGAATACCTTGATTTCGTAGCGGGCATTTCCGTTTTTGCACTCGGCTACGGCAATAAGGAATACAATGACGCGCTCAAGGGACAGATAGACAAGATCATCCACACATCCAATTACTATTACAATGTGCCTGCCATCGAGGCTGCAAAGGCTCTTAAGAAGTACTCCGGAATGGACCGCGTGTTCTTCACCAATTCAGGCGCAGAGGCAATAGAAGGTGCCATCAAGACTGCAAGGAAGTATGGCTTTAACAAGGACGGACGTACAGACCACGAGATAATAGCCATGAACCATTCCTTCCACGGACGTACCATGGGTGCGCTTTCCGTTACGGGTAATCCCCATTACCGCGATGCATTCGAGCCCGGAATAGGCAATATCCGCTTTGCCGATTACAACGATCTTGAAAGCGTTAAAAGGCTTGTAAATGACAAAACTGTTGCAATCCTTCTCGAGACTGTACAGGGTGAGGGCGGACTTACTCCCGCAACCGATGAGTTCATTCTCGGGATCAGAAAGATCTGTGACGACAACGATATACTCATGATCTGCGACGAGATCCAGTGCGGAATGGGCAGGACCGGATATCCCTTCGCATTCATGAAGTACGGAATAAAGCCTGATGTCATAACCGTTGCCAAGGCCCTTGGCTGCGGAGTTCCCATCGGCGCATTCTGTATGACCGAGAAGGTTGGTCAGTCATCACTGGTAGCAGGCGATCACGGAACCACATATGGCGGAAATCCTCTTTGCTGTGCGGCAGCTGCCAAGGTCCTCGAGATCATGGAAAGGGATGACATCCCCGGAAAGGCTGCAAAGGCAGGAGAGTATCTCTGGAAGAAGCTTGATGAAGTTGCTGCGGCATATCCCGGGATCAAGGAGCACCGCGGACGCGGCCTTATGCAGGGACTTGTTTTCGATAAGCCCGTCAATCCCATCATCAACACCGCTCTTTCCAAGGGACTTATCCTCATAAATGCAGGATCGGATATAATCAGGTTCGTTCCTTCACTTATCATCACGGAAGAAGATATCGATAAGATGACGGAGATACTGAAGGCTGCGATAGAAGAGAACGCATAAGAGGCGGTCTAATAACTGAAAGGTTTTTAGTTTTTGCATGAATAAGATCTCAAAACTGATAAGCGTGCTGCTGGTCATGCTGCTCCTTGTATTTACCTTCTACGGTTCGGGGCGCGAGATGAAGACTCAGACAGAGACTTCTGCCGGTGTGTCATGGCTTAACAGATCCAATAATTTAACCATCTGGTATACGGATGAAAGATTATCCGCATACATAAGCAAAGCGGCGGTTGAGTTCGGTGAAAGGGAGGACGTCACCGTCATCCCCGTGCTCAAGCCCGCCGACAGCTTTATTGAAGGATGCTATGCAGCTTCCGTTGAAGGCGAGAACTATCCCGATGTTATCATCACCGGAAGCGAGACCCTTGAGAAGGCATATTACTCGGGAATGGCATGTGAGATAACCGATGAGGATATGCAGATAGGACCTCTGAACTTTTCCGATGCTGCGGTAAATGCCGTGACCTATAAGGGAATGAAGCTGGGATATCCCTTAAGCTTTGATACCTGCGTTCTTGTATATAACAGAACATATCTCGAGCAGTGGGCATCACAGATGGCGATTGCGGACCTTACCGGAAACGTCATCGATATGGAGGGAGGAAGCTCCGAGACCGAGGATACCGGTGAGACAGGACTTACGGTGGATGATATAGATCCTGCCGAGCTTGAAGCCCTTACCAGCGAATATATCCAGAAGATGGTTCCCTATACACTTGAGGACCTGCTTACCATAGCTAACAGCTACAGCGTTCCCGACGGTGTCGAAGGAATCCTCAGCTGGGATATGTCATCCATCATGTACAATTACTGGCTCGTGGGCGGTGCCTTTACCGTCGGCGGAGAGTGCGGGGATGACAGACACAATATCTCCATCAATAACAGTACCGCCGCAGAGTGCCTTAAGAAGTACCAGAACCTTCATGACTACTTCTCCATCGAAAGCGATGAGGTTACCTACGACAGCGTTATACAGCAGTTCATAGACGGCAAGACTGTTTTCACCATCGGCGGATACGATCTTGTCAGTACACTCAAGGAAGCATCCGATGACGGAAGCTTTGCCTATGAGTACGGATTCTCCGAGATGCCCAATGTCACATCCGATATCCGCAGCAGATCTCTTGCCATTACATCGGTTGTGTGCATCAACAGCTATTCCGCCAAAAAAGATCTTGCAGAAAGGTTCGCTCTCTGCCTTACAAGGGAGGAGACCGATGTGTTCAGCGACCTTACGGGAATGGCATGCTGTGCCAGAACCTTTGGCTGGGATGGAGGAGCCAACCAGATCTATGCACTTGAATATGCGGATTCCGTCACCCTTCCCAAGATGATGGAGACCGAGAATTACTGGATGCAGATCGAGGCAATGTTCGCCCGCGTATGGGAAGGCGGGGATATCGACGATGAGCTCGAGATGCTTGAAGACAGTCTGAACTCGGTGATGAACAACAGTGTATAAAACAGGCATAACGTGAAATGCCTGAAGATATATGACCTTTACCCTTTCCGTCTGATGTGCGGTGGAGCGTAAGCATTATATGTGAACGCCTCATACCATGACAGGAGGGTAT
>CACWJQ010000020.1 GCA_902761225.1 uncultured Lachnospiraceae bacterium
GGATCCTCCGAAGATTGCTCAGTAGTGATCGAGGTGGATGAAGATGAAGATGTGACAATTCTTCTGGATAGTGTAAGTCTTGACAGTAAGACATCTGCCCCGGGATATGTTGCTTCTGCCGGTATGGTCAATCTGGTCCTCGTTGGAGATTCCACGTTAACGAATGGCGGCAGCTTTGATGATGCTGAAGATGAAAAAACAGATGCGGTCATATATTCGAAGAGTGATCTGGTGATCTCCGGAAACGGAAGTCTGACCATAACATCACCTGCAGGAAAAGGCATTGTATCTAAGGATAGTCTTTCTATATATGGCGGAGTACTGAATATCACGGCTTCCGATGATGGTATAAATGTGAATGATGAACTGGTTATCTCTGGAGGAACTTTTACGATAGAAGCAGGTGATGACGGTATTCATGCTGATATGTCGATACAGATCGACGGAGGTACCATCAGTATTAATGCTGCCGAGGGCTTTGAAGCTACAAGCATAGTCATTAATGATGGTAATATCAGCATAAATGCTTCGGATGATGGTATCAATGCCGCACAGAAGGTAGATGACATTGATGTCAGAGTAGAGATAAACGGCGGCAGCATCACAATAGTAATGGGGCAGGGTGATACCGACGGTATCGATTCCAACGGTGATCTGATCATTAACGGCGGGATGATCAGTATAACAGGACAGTCGTCATGTGATTACGACGGAAAGGCTGAATTAAACGGAGGCACTCTGATAGTAAATGGTGAAGAGGTTGATGAGATACCCAATCAGTTTATGGGTGGAGCACTCGGTGGCATGGGTGGCTTTGGAGGAGGATTCCAGAGTGATGGCAGTTTTCCTGAACAGCCTGAAGGCGGCTTTGGCCAGGGCGGAGGCTTCGGTCAGGGTGGTGGATTTAACCAGGGTGGAGGCTTTGGTCAGGGCGGAATGAGACCGTGACATGATTAAAATATCGTACTAACACCAATGGTTTTATGAGATAATGAACAGGTGGAGCAGTGAAAAGTTCATTGCTCTGCCTGAATTGTTACTTTTCAGAAAGGAGCAGTGCCGATATGAGGGTACTTCTTGCGGAAGACGAAAAGTCAATGTCCAGAGCCCTGACCGTTATTCTTACCAGGAATAATTATTCCGTTGATGCGGTATATAACGGACAGGATGCACTTGATTATATAACCGGCGGAGATTACGATCTGGCAATACTTGACGTGATGATGCCCGGGCTTGACGGATTCGAGGTGCTCAAGCGCATCAGGGCGAAGGGTATACAGATACCGGTAATGATGCTCACCGCAAAATCCCAGGTGGATGATAAGGTCGAAGGGCTTGATCTGGGAGCAAACGATTATCTTACCAAGCCTTTTGACGGCAAGGAACTCCTTGCAAGGCTCCGGGCCATGACCAGAAAGAATACTCCCGCC
This sequence comes from uncultured Lachnospiraceae bacterium, assembly GCA_902761225.1. Classification (GTDB taxonomy): domain Bacteria; phylum Bacillota; class Clostridia; order Lachnospirales; family Lachnospiraceae; genus AC2028. The sequence continues at coordinate 1,431 of CACWJQ010000020.1, forward strand.
GAAGGCAATGAACTGAAATTCGGAAACATAACTCTTAACAGAGCCAGCTTTGAACTGTCATCGCCTGCAGGCAGTGTAAAACTGTCATCCAAGGAGTTTCAGATGATGGAATACCTTATGTCAAATCCGGGGATGCTTATAACCACCGAAAGATTTTTTGATAAGATATGGGGATTGGATTTTGAAGGCGACAGCAGCATCGTATGGACCAATCTTTCATACCTCCGTAAGAAACTCATCCAGATAGGTGCCAATGTCAGGATCAAGGCCGCTAGAAACGCCGGATATAGTCTGGAAACTTTTGAACAGTGAACATTATAAGAGCAGGATATGATAAGAAGACTTCGTTTAAAATTCATAATGACCGCATTTTTGGCCGTTCTGGCTGTTCTCGTTGTACTCGTAGGCGGGATCAATGTCAGTAACTATGTCAATGTTGTCAGAGATTCGGACAAGGTGCTGGGGATGCTTGCCGACAATGACGGGAGATTTCCGGACAGAATGACCAGGCCCGGCAATGAGGATCCTGCACAGGACAGGCCTCCGGAAGAAAGACGCGGGGAGCGCATAGATTCTCCCGAGTTAGCTTTTGAAACAAGATATTTTACCGTAAGGTATGATGCTGACGGGAATGTCATTTCGGCTGATACGGAAAAAGTATCGGCTGTTTCCGAAGATAAGGCGATCGAACTTGCAGGAAGAGTATCTGATCCTGAGGGCTTCATCGGAGAATACAGATATATGTGTACGTACACCTCTGATGGGGAAAGGCTGATCATATTCTGTGACAGAGGAGTAAGTCTTGCTAATTTCAGAAGTTTCAGGAACAGCAGTATACTTTTGTCCCTGCTGACACTGCTGATCGTAGGGATAGTTATATTTTTGGTATCCGGACTGGCGGTAAGACCTGTTGCGGAAGCATATGATAAGCAGAAGAGGTTTATATCGGATGCGGGTCATGAGATAAAAACTCCGCTTGCCGTTATCAAGGCAGATACGGAGGTCCTCGGAATGGAGATGGGAGAGGATAACGAATGGCTGTCGGATATTTCAAAACAGACCGACAGGCTGACCGAACTGACTAATGACCTTATAGCTCTTTCCAAAATGGAAGAAGGAAGCGCTGCGCTGATCATGGAGGAAACCGATGTTTCGGCCCTGGCTGCGGATGCTGTGGATTCCGTAAAGGCTTTGGCCATGATACAGAATAAGGAATTGACATCCGGGATTGAGGACGGAGTAAGGATAACATGTGACAGAAAGTCTGTTTATGAGCTTATGAGCATTCTGCTTGACAATGCTGTCAAGTATTGCCCGGAGGGTGGAAAGATCGGATTTTCTCTGACATCCGCCGGAAAGAAGGTGCATATCAGTGTAACAAATGATACAGATGAAGTGATCGAAGGTGAGGCACTTGATCATATTTTTGACAGATTCTACAGGACTGATTCATCCAGAAATTCGGAGACGGGAGGATTTGGTATAGGTCTTTCGATGGCACTTGCCATAACCGAAGCTCATCACGGCCGGATCTCAGCAACTTCGGAAGGTATCAGAAGTATTACTTTTACGGCGGTGATATAAAAAGTGATCCGAGGCATGAAGAAATATTCCCGGTCCGGGTCAGAGATTACCCATAAGAAAATCCTTAAGTATTCCCACACTTTCACGGATCATGTTGTTGGGAAGATAGAGTCGTACAGACCTTGCGGGTATTCCGTATATATCGGAGTATCCGCATTTTTTTGCGATGGCAAGCGCCCTGAAGATATGGAACTCGCTTGAAACGATCCCGACACGGCTGTCAGTTAATTCAGGATAAAGCGCAGAGCTGAACTGCAGGTTTTCGGATGTGTTGGTGGACTGATCCTCCATCAGGATCCTGCTTTCATCTATACCTTTTGCTACGAGGTAATCCTTCATGACCGATGCCTCGCTTGCGGGTTCGTTGGATCCCTGTCCGCCCGAGACTATTATGATGGTATCGGGATTGGAAGATGCATATTCATATGCTTTCTGGAGCCGCAATGCTGTTACTACTGCGGGACCTGTCGGCTTTACCTGGGATCCGAGAACTATGACATAATCAAGATCTGCAGGTGCATTGTCTCTGAAGCCGGAGATGACCATACACTGTGTTATGATCAAAAAAATCATTCCTGCGGAAAAGCATGAGATGAAGAATATTTTCAGGGATTTTTTCATGCGGATAAATAATCCCTTCCGGTATGCAATGGCAAAGGCAAAAAGGAATATTCCGCCTGCGAGCCAGACCGTGTAGAACAGCGATCCCGATCTTACCAGCATTATAGTTATGCCGTAGAGAATGCACATGACTCCCATGATGAACAGAAGGATGCAGAATACGGTTTTTCCGGCCCTGTTTCCTTCTTTTTTCTGTTCTGATGCAGAGATGCGTTCGAGGGTTCTTGCATGGTTGAATATTATAAGGAAGATGACTGAAATAGCCGAGCTGATCCCCCAGGATATCGGATAAGATGCCATGAGCACAGTCATTGAGCCCGTGATCCTGAAAGCGGTGAGCATCCACAGTATCCTTATGCCGCACACTCCGAAGACACTTATTGCCATGGGCGCTATGGCATTTCCCATTCCGCGGAGGGCTGCGGAGCATACCTCTATCAGAATGAAGGTGAAGTAGAAGATGGCGAAGAACTTCAGCATATAGGCTGCAATGCCGAGTACGATCTCATCCTCTGTGAAGAATCTCAGGACAAAGGGACCAATCGTAAGGAGTCCCGCCTGGACAAGAAGAGTCTGTATCGTTTCGTATATTCCGCCCTTGATAACGCTCTTTTTTACCCTGTCCATATTGCCCTTACCGAAGTTCTGCGCAACAAAGGTGGAGATGGTTATACCCATTGACTGGGTCATCATCCAATAGATCTGGTCTGTTTTGCCTGTCGCCACCCATGCAGCAACGGTATCGGTTCCGAATCCGTTTACCGCAACCTGGATTATGAGATTGGATGCGGTGTATGTAAGGGAGTGTACCGTTGATGGTATTCCTATCATCAGTATTCGCTTCAGATAGAAGGAATGGATCCGTATCTTTCTGATAAAGAGTCTGTAGCAATCGTCGGCTTTGATCAGAACATATACCGTCATTACCGCACTTAAGGCCTGGGACAGGATCGTGGCGAGAGCAACACCGAATACGCCAAGCCCCAGCCACAGTACGAGAAGAAGATCGAGTATTATGTTGGTGACGGATGAGATGATCAGGAAATACAAAGGGCGTTTGGAATCACCGATCGCACGCAGAATGCCGGCCCCCATGTTGTAGATGAGATTGGGGATCATGCCGGCCATGTATATCTGAAGATATATTACGGAACCTTCGAGGGACTCGGGTGTTGTTTTCATTCCGACGAGCATTGCCCTTGTACAGGGGATTCCGATGGCTGTTATCAGAATTCCGAGCAGTATCGCAAATGCCATTCCGGTATGGACCGATCTGGAGACATCTTCCTTCTTGCCCGCACCGTAATACTGGCCGATTATTACCGTGGCGCCGGATGACAGGGATGTCAGTCCTCCGACAAAGACGTTCACCAGGATTGCGGCGGAACCTCCCACTGCTGCAAGAGCTTCTTTGCCAACAAAGCGACCGACTATTACCGAATCGGCAGTGTTATATAGCAGCTGGAAAAATGTACCGAACATAAGGGGAAGAAAGAACTTTATCATTTCCTTCCCTATATTGCCCTCGGTTATGGGATTTATATGAGATGTTTCTTTTTTGGTGATCTCTGAACTCATTTCTAAGGTCCTTATAAATTAAGTCATTTAATAAATCATCATAGTACCGCGGGCTGAAATTGTCGACAAAAATATCGGAGTACCTCTGCAGGGCGGACTGGGATACATAATTTAAAATGGATAAGCCGGGACGGGGATGTTATATTTATGTATGTGGGTATTTTCAGGTTCCTGCAAAACTGAACAAGCAAAAGTAACAGGAGGAGAAGAGATGGGATTATTTGATAAGGCAATGAGCCGTGCGGATGACAGTCTGAATACGACCGGACAGGGCGGTGCCGGAGCAAACGGACCGGATCCGGCCTGGACACAGGACAGGACCATAGTACTTTCCGGGGCGCCGGAGAATCTGGAGGAACTGAAGGCAGCGGTCGATGTGACCGATCCGGGATCGGTTGCAGCTTACTGGGTATACAGTGTATTCTGCCTGACTGCAGATTATGATATAGGAATGAACATGATGAAATACCTTTTTGCCGATCTCGAACCCTACGGAAGAGGCTTTACCGAGGGCGGCATGTCCGGCAAGGCAGGATGGGATACATATTTTAATGAAAGACTTAAGGATGATGATTACAGATGGCTGCCCAGGGCTTATTTTGCCGGGGCTGTCGCATCTAACGGATTTCATCCCGAGATGCCCCTGACAGTAAATCTTCATTACAATAAGCCTAATACCGAAAGCATTAACGAACAGTGCTTAAAGCAGCTTGGAAGATTATGCGTGGTGTATTACGTGGAAAGCAATGCCGGCGGGAATAAAGTAAATCTGGAACTGGTCAGATTTGACGGAAGCGACAGATTCTATGTTACCAAGGGTACTGCTTCAACAGGGCTGTTCTACGATCAGCGTTCCGCACTCACAGCAGAGGCAAGAGCGAAACTGTGGGACTGATCTGTGCTGAAATATGTCTGCAGCAGGCACGGGCATCTTCGTCATGACAGCTGCTGTGAATGCGCCGCGGATGTGGCTGCGGCGGCATCATGCTGCTTCTGAGTCCCTGACATGGCGGTATTGTATTTGAAATACCCTCGTGCTATTATTTTATGCGGTGTTTTTGGGCAGATAAGTATCTGTTTTAACTATAATTTATTAAGGAGAATCGTAATGAGTAAGAATTTTGCGGATCTGCTTTCACAGGTCAAGAACCTTGACAAGCAGAAGTTGGCTGTTGCTGTGGCTCAGGATGCACCTGTGCTCGAGGCTGTAAGAGAGGCACACAGAATGGGCATTATCGATGCCATTCTCGTAGGTGATGAGGATCAGATCCGTGCTATCGGAAAAGAACTCGACATGAGACTCGATGAGTATGAGATAGTCGATGTCAAGGATCCTACCGAGGCTGCACTCAAGGCAGTAAGCTTTGTTCACGAAGGCAAGGCTGATATGTATATGAAGGGACTTGTTGATACCAAGACCTTCCTCAAGAGCGTTCTTGACAAGGAAGTAGGTCTTCGTACCGGAAAGCCTCTCTCTCATGTCTGCGTATTCGAACTTCCCGGAATAGACAGACTTCTGTTCCTTACTGACGTTGCATTCATGCCTTATCCCACACTTGAGGACAAGGTTGCCATCATCGATTACACCGTTGAAGTTGCCAATGCATGCGGAGTTGAGAATCCCAAGGTTGCTCCTCTTACCGCTGTTGAGGTTGTCAATCCTAAGATGCCTGAGACCGTTGAGGCAGATGAACTTCGTAAGATGAACGAGGAGGGCAAGATCAAGGGATGTATCGTTGACGGACCTCTTTCACTCGATATCGCTCTTTACGAGGAAGCAGCAAAGGAGAAGAAGGCAACTGACCGTCCCTGCGCAGCATCTGCAGACATCCTTCTCTTCCCCAATATCCATGCAGGAAACCTCGTATATAAGTCGATCGTTCACATGGTACCCGGCGCAAAGAACGGTAATATCCTTACCGGAACCAAGGCTCCCGTTATCCTCACTTCCAGATCGGACACCAAGGAAGTCAAGGTTAACTCCATTGCCCTTGCAGCAGTCGTATCAGATCAGATGAAGAAAATGAATAAATAAGGAGAATAACATGGCACTAAAGAGTCTTATTATCAATCCCGGTTCCACCTCAACCAAGGTAGGTATCTTTGAGGATGAGACCTGCGTAATGGACGAGACCCTCCGTCATTCAACAGAGGAGATCTCACAGTATCCTTCCATCATCGCCCAGAAGGATTTCAGAAAGAACATCATTCTTGATTTCCTTAAGAACAGCAATATCGATGTTAACTCATTTGATTTCATCGTAGGAAGAGGCGGACTCCTTAAGCCCATCCCCGGCGGAACCTACGAAGTTACTGATGCAGTCATCAAGGACCTTGAGATCGGCGTTCAGGGACAGCATGCAAGTAACCTTGGCGGTATCCTTGCTAAGGAGATCGCTGACGGCATCGGCAAGAAGGCATTCATCGTTGATCCCGTTGTTGTAGATGAGCTCTGCGATGTTGCACGTATCTCAGGTATGCCCGAGTGTCCCAGAACCTCCATCTTCCATCCTCTTAACCAGAAGGCAGTTGCAAGACGCTATGCCAAGTCTGTAGGAAAGAAGTACGAGGATCTCAGACTTGTTGTTGCTCACCTCGGCGGCGGTGTTTCCGTCGGTGCTCACGAGTATGGCAAGATCATCGATGTCTACAGCGCATTCGAAGGAGACGGTGCTCTTTCACCCGAAAGATGCGGCGGACTTCCCACCGGAAAGCTCATCAGACTCTGCTACTCAGGAAAGTATTCAGAGGCTGAGATGCTCAAGAAGGCAACAGGCCAGGGCGGCTTCAATGCATATCTTGGAACCAATGATGCAAGAGAAGTAATGAAGAGAATGGACGAAGGCGATGAGCAGGCTAAGATCGTAATGGAAGCATTTATCTTCCAGGTCTGCAAGGATATCGGAGCAGAATCAACTGTTCTCAAGGGACAGGTAGACCAAATAATCATCACCGGCGGTATCGCTTATAACGAGAGAGTTACAAGTGCAATGAAGGAGAGAGTAAGCCACATTGCTCCCGTAACCGTTTATCCCGGAGAGGATGAGCTTCTTGCTCTTGCACAGGGCGGACTCAGAGTCATGAACGGCGAAGAGGAAGCTAAGGTTTATGCATAAATATCAGTCTTCGGAATGATCAGATATAAGCAATATAAAAGGCAGGTCATTACGACCTGCCTTTTGCCTGCCTATCATCTTTCTGCAAGAGACCCTCTGTTAAACAATTCGACGTAATAGATATTGAACTCTATATATCCTGCAGCATAAGGTCCCATCTCATAGGGAGTATAATAGTAGACGATACCATCGTCGGTAAACTCTATGCAGGTCTCCTGCAGTGATGCTTGGTTATAAGCATCTTTATATAACTGATCCATATCTTCGGTTGCATAATATGGAGGATAGTCACCGTAGCTCTCATAGTCTTCCACGGTTTTCTCAGCGATCAGGGTTTTGAATTCTTCCTCCGTTCCGGTATAGAAATCTGTAAAGAATAATTCTTCACCTGTCTCAAGATCGAAGAGATACTGATTTCTCATGGGCATTCCGTGAGCACCTCCGCCGTACCAGTATCCGCTCATATTTACAGCCAGGTATCTGTCATCAATGATGTTTACTTTTGATACATTATAATCTTCGGTTACGCGGTACCATGAGGGATGTTCCTGATGATCTTCACAGGGTGAATCATAAACATCGCCGTCACCTTCCATGCCTGAACTTATGAAGGCCTGTGCTTTCTCGCTCAGGGCATCATTGATCTTATCTGCATATGATGAATACTCATCATCAAGTACGAAGAATTCGGTATACTTTTGATGAAGAGCTGTTCCGCAGTCTTCACAGCCGGCTTCTGCAGAGTAATGATCAACTGTTCCGTAATTGAAGATATCCACCTTTCCGGAAGAATATCCTGTATCCTGCAGATCTGCTCTGCCGTTTGTGATATCGGCACTCATCCATCTGATCTCACCGTCTATAAGATCTATGGTATAGACCCTGCCTCCGAACACCTTGAACTCCTCAATTCCCGGTGATGATATGCCGGATCCGGGGATGGTCTGTGCCTCATACAGATCAGTGGTCTCGCCGTTCATATAGTTATATTCACATACATGATTGATATTTATCCCGTATTCATCACAGGTCTGATAGTAGTAATAGTACTTCCATCCGTCCCTTCCAAGGAATCCCGCAGCAGGCCACTCTTCGGTAAGCTGATAACTGACAGCAGACTCTACATCGAAGATATAAAGTGACGTTGTTCCCTTCTCGTAAGCGCTCTGCTGGTAGATAAAACAGTCGGGTCCGTAATACTGAAGATAGGCACCATCGATGGTATCGTGGATCTTTAATATCTTACCCTTTGCATTGATGATGTAATAACCGTCGGTTCCCGAACCATAGATAAATCCGCATTCATCCAGGGTCCTCTTGAAGGATACCGGATCTGAAGTATATAAGCATGCACCGGTTATCCTCATACCGGCATCGTTTGCAGCCTGTATCACATCATCGATCCCTGTTTCCTGCGAGACAAATGAATCCGTCCCTTCATCATAAGTAAAACAGCTTTCAGCCATTCCGAGATAATCGCCGTTATCATCATAACCGAGAGAGTAATCGATATATATGCATCCGTTATAGTAATCGCAGGTTGAGGAGAAGGAAGCAGAAGGTCCTTCCCAGACGGGATAAAGCTTATGTTCATCCTCGCTTATTGCGTATACGATGCGTCTGTATCCACTATTATCATCGGAAAGTCTGTAATCAGAAAAGAATATAAAACCGTCTCCTTCGCAGATGGCCTGGCTTCTGATATATTCTGCATCACTGCCGAGAATGGAGGATTCGGTTTCGTTATAAACACGGTACAAATGCAGATCGGATTCCGGGATGTTCTCCGCCAGCTCCCTGCGGCTGATCTCATTTACAAGATTTCCGCCTGCATCCACCAGATAGATGATATCTGAAGAGTGTCTGCGTGACAGAAGAAGAGTTTCCGCAGAGGATACGTTTTCTGCAGGTTCAACATTTTCGCTGTTTTCATCCTCATCATCTTCATCATCATCTTTGTCATCATCACGGTCCCTGTCGTCATCATCCGAGTCTTCGATCTCCTCATCTTCAGGGACGTTTCCTGAAGGCATGCTGCATCCCGCGATCACACAGAATGCAAGACAGAGTACCAAAAGCTTTTTAAGAAGTGCTGCATATTTTTTCATGATTCTTCCCTCGTAGAAAAATATTTTACCCCGGAGGGTTACTCCGGGGGACGTTGTTTCATGTATCACCGATAGGGTTAGGTGCTTTCTTACCCTTCGCGATCATCACTTCATTGATCTTCTTCATTATCTGAAGCTTGACATAATCGGATATCTCCTTGGACTTCATGTCCTTGTAATCCTCATAGTAGAGGGGCTCGAGATAGTGAACCTGAGTTGTTATCTTTTTAAGAATATTGATACCGAATGCTCTGTAGGAATCGACAAGTGCCACCGGTACTATGGGGCTTTTAGCCATCATCGCGGCTTTGAACGCACCGGGGAGGAATTCCTGAACCCTGTTTCTGTTGTGGTAATAACCGCCTTCGGGGAAAATAATGTATATCCTTCCGGCTCTGACTTCATCTGAAACAGCCTTGATGCTCTTGACCTGGGATCTCAGATCCGATTTGTTGAGTCTGCAGCCGTCGAGGATATCTACCATCTCATCCGCAAGAGGCATCTTGGATCTGACCTCATCCATTACAACGGTACATGGTCTTTCGTGTGAATACATGATGCCGAGGGTGTCGAATTTACCCTGGTGGTTCGGGAACATTACATATCCTCCTTCTTTGGGAAGATTCTCTGTTCCGTAGTACTTGGTCCTGATCCTGCCGTTCTTCATGCACTGGATCATCATTCTCTTGATGAATGCATATCTTTCCTCGATGGGGAAGGAATCCTTGTGCTTCAGGATGTACCTGGCTTTGATCAGAAAGTATATGATCCATGGGATAGAAACAAATACGGTCAAATAAAATCTAAGCATTTTACTCCCGGCGCCGCCCGTGCAGCCTGATCCCCTCAAGGCTGCCAGTCAAAAAGCGTCCCTCTCGAAAAGTTGACGATATATATCGAAAATAATACAATAAATCGAAATGATTATACATTTTAGGAAATAGTTTTACAAACCTTATGATAAAAGCAGTAATATTCGATCTGGACGGAACAATCCTGGATACGGAAAAATACTATAAGATATGCTGGCCGAAAGCCTGTGCACACTTTGGCTTCGAACTGACTGAAGACATGTATCTGCAGCTGAGAAGCCTTGGAAGACCCTTTGTATATGATAAGTTCCGTGAATGGTTCGGAGATTCCTTTAACTATGATGAAGTCCGCTCTTACAGGAAGGTCATCTACGAGGAGCTTATTAAGGAAAAGGGCATACAGGTCAAGCCGGGTGCTGCGGAGACTCTCAGGCAGCTGAAGGAAAAAGGCATACTGAGAGCGGTGGCAACCGCAACCGATATGGAGAGAACTCTGAGATATCTCGGGTCCCTCGGACTTGCGGATTCTTTTGACAGGATATGCTCTGCGGCAGACTGTAAATTCGGAAAGCCGGCTCCCGATGTGTATGAAACGGCCGTAAGGCAGCTGGGGCTTTCTGCCGATGAATGCATGGCGGTAGAGGATGCTCCAAACGGTGTGCTGTCCGCGAGCAGGGCGGGACTTAAGGTAGTGCTCATACCTGATATGAGAGGATCGGAACCCGAAGTCGAGCATCTGTGTTATGCGAAGATAACGGGACTTAATGAACTTATGAAAGTGGTGTCAAATGGGTGAAAAATGGTACCGGACCTGGGCCGGATATGACAGATTTAAGACAGACAGAAAAGAATTCTTTTCCAATCTTGTGATGGTCGTGGTTGCTGTGCTGTGCATGGGAATATCTCTTTCGTTCCTGCTTGAAACAGATCTCGGAACCGATCCTTATACATTCATGAATGTCAGCATAACCGGTAAGATCCATTGGACTCTCGGCAACTGGCAGCTTTTATTTAACACGCTGATGCTTATTATAGTTATCCTGATCACAAAGCTGAAGCTCATCGGACCGGGATCGATAGCCAACATGGTACTTATCGGCTATACGGTAGATCTGTGCAGATGGATACTTCACAGGGTTACTCCCGACGGATTCTTTATGGGACCGGTTGCGAGACCTGTAACATTTATCATCAGCCTTTTTGCATTTCTTGTAAGTGCGGCGGTATATATGAATTCGCGCATGGGACTTTCTCCCTACGACGGACTTGGCTATATCATATGTACCTCTACAAAGAAGCTTCCTTTCTTCCTTCTCAGGATATTATTTGATTCTGCCGCTGTTCTTATAGGCATTATCTTCGGGATGCTTCCCAATATCGGAACCATACTGATGGCTCTCTTCCTTGGCCCCGTGATCACATGGATCGGAAAACTGATGGAAAAGTATATTTTCAAAAAATCGGAGAGATGATATGAAGCTTTGGGAAATGAGATACGGTGAAGAGCCTGTTAACGGAAGACTCTTCCTGCTCAGATTCATGAGAAAGATACATATAGTGATCATGGCCGCACTGATCGGAGCAGTTCTGGTCTGTGGCATACATTTACTGTACAGGCTTTCCGGTGAGAAGATGTATATCGCAGAGACAGATGTGCATCTTGAGTATATCCCTGAAGCCGGATCCAATCAGCTTATCTACTATAATGAATACACCTGGAAGCAGATGTCGAAGGACAGCGCGATCATCGATGAGATCATTAAGGCTGATCCATCACTCGATCCTTCGGTTGTAAGAGAAGCATTCGTTGCAACTCTGAAATCCGATGTCAAGATCCTCACTCTTCAGGTTACATGCAATGATCCGGATATGTGCATGAAGATAACTGATGCGGCAGTAGCCGGTATCACATCCTATGCGGAAAGCCTTCCCGAGATACTTACCGTGAGCGTTGTGGGAAAGGCATCAGAAGCGGTTCCCATCCCCACTGACGTACGCGCGGTCCGTGCACTGATACTCGGTGCGATAATAGGTCTGTTCATATCATGTCTTTATGTATCCGTTACCATCCTTTCAGATGACAGGATCCTTCTTCCCGAAGTCATTGAAAAGAGATACATGCTTCCCGCAGCCGGCACACTCACTTCAGCCAATCTTGATGAGTCACTTGCCGATCTGGCAGGAGATGAAGGCTTTATCATGGCATCGACACTAAATGACACAGATGTCACAAAGGTGATCGACTCACTCAAAAAGTCCGGTGCAAAGCCTGAAGGAAAAGCTATCGATCTTTCCGATACCGATAAAAAGGGACTTGCAGAGGAAGTTAAATCTGCCGGCAAGCCCATTGTATATGTATTCTCTTCACGTATGTCACCAAGGGCTGATGAAAGAGCACTGTCCTTCCTCAGCAAGTATGAAAAAGAACCCATGTGCGCAATACTTGCCGATTCGGATGATGCCCTTGTAAAGGCATACTACATGGGTAAAAGATCAAGATTTGCACAGGATGCTTCAAATAAGAAATGATCACATACGGACTTTTTCTGTACCTCATACTTACTGCATCTGTGGTGTTTATCGGATCCGGCATTGATACGGTAAGAGGAAGGGCTGCAGATCTTACAACTCCATACACATCAGGCCTGACTGTAAGGAACCGTATCCTTGCGGCCGCAGTTTTCGTGCTGCTTTCAGGAGTGTCTGTATGCAGGATCGCTGTAGGCAATGATTACTGGGTATACCGTGATAACTTCAATCTTATAGCTCAGGACAGGTATGTCAGTTATGAACCGGGTTTCAGATACATCGTTAAGATACTGCAGTGGTTCTTAAGGTATGATGATTATCTTCCGATATTCGCATTCTTTTCACTGATAACCGTAGCTCTTATGGTCAAGAGCATATATGATCAGAGCGAATGGTTCGTATTTTCGCTTTTCATATTCATGACTGCAGGTTACTATTTCGGAAGCCTGAACAATGTCAGATACTACCTTGCACTTTCCGCAGCGATGTATTCTATTAAGCATGTGATGAATAAGGATTATATTAAGTTCTTCGCAGTGATAATCGCGGCAGCGTTTTTCCACAAATCGGTACTGATAGTCATCCCATTATATCTGCTTGCCACGGTGAACTGGAACTGGATAGGACATTTTCTGATAAGCCTTTTTTCGGCATCACTCATTTTTCTTCCGGGACTTTACCGCAGGATCATATTCCTTTTTTATCCGTTCTATGAAGGCTCCATGTTTGATACGGGTGCAACAAGCATCACCAATATTGCCAAGGCGGCTGCGGTTTTTATCTTCGCACTCATTTACCGCAGGAAGGTATTTGATGATCCGAAGCTTAAATTCGGATTCTACTGCAACCTCTGGGCGCTGCTGCTTTATTCCTTCTGCTCGTTCATGCCCGAGATATCCCGTATCGGTTTTTATCTCAATATAACGAATATCTTCTTCATCCCTTCGCTGCTTCTCAGGATAGAAGATAAGAAGACCAGAAATATATGGACAGCGGTTATAGGTCTGGCGTTCCTCGCATTCTTCGCGCTGTTCCTGAGGAGTGCCTATAACACTGACATCAGGATACTTCCGTATTACAACTGGATATTCCAGTAAGGAATAATAAAAAGGCAGGTCATGGCGACCTGCCTTTTACTATGTCTGTTTATCTCTTCTTGTCTTCGAGAGGGAACTTGAAGTATCTTACGGCATTGTAGTAGGAGATGCCTTCTACTATTTCACCCAGGATCTTGTAATCTTCGGGGAACTCGCCCTTGTCCACCCATCCGCCGAGGATGTTGCAGAGGATCCTTCTGAAGTATTCATGGCGTGTATAGCTGAGGAAGGATCTTGAGTCTGTGAGCATTCCCACGAATCCGGAAAGATTTCCGAGGCTTGCAAGGGATTTGATCTGGTCGGTCATTCCCTTGATGTGATCGTTGAACCACCATGCGCTTCCCTGCTGGATCTTCGCAACTGCGGTGGAGTCCTGGAAGCATCCGAGGATCGTTCCGATGTACTCATTATCTGCGGGATTCAGTGAGTAGAGGATGGTTCTGGGAAGCTTTCCTTCCTTCTCAAGAGAATCAAGGAAATCGGCACACTGACTTGAAGGGGTATTGTTGTTGATGCAGTCATATCCGGTGTCGGGGCCGAGCTTTTCGTACATGCGTGTATTGTTGTCTCTCTTGCATCCGTAGTGGAGCTGCATTGCCCAGTCAAGTCTTACATATTCTCCTGCAACATAATTCATGAATGCAGTCTTGAACTTGTACTCATCATCCTTTGTGAGAGGGATATTGTTGAGTCTCTTTAAGAAGATAGCTTCAACCTCATCCTCTGTAGCGGGAACGTACATCACGAATTCAAGGGCATGGTCGGAGATGACACATCCCTGCTCTTTGAAGAATTCCATTCTCTTTGTAAGTGCCTGACACAGATGTCCGAAGGTCTTGATCTCTGCCATCTCTGAAACTGCTGCCAGCTTTTTGAGATAATCCTTATAGTCGGGCTTTTCGATGTTCATGGCCTTGTCGGGACGCCATGCAGGGAGAACCTTCACGTCGAAGGAAGCGTCCTCTCTGATCTGCTTATGCCAGCAGAGGTCATCTACGGGATCATCGGTGGTGCAGATAAGTGTGACACCGCTGTTTTTGATGATGCCTCTTGCACTCATTGAGGGGTCTGCCAGCTTCTTATTGCACAGCTCCCATACTTCCTCTGCGGTATCCTCACAGAGATGTCCGTGATAACCGAAGTATCTCTGAAGCTCAAGATGGCTCCAGTGATAGAGGGGATTTCCTATTGCTTTTCCGAGGCACTTTGCCCACATGACGAACTTGTCATGGTCGGAAGCATCACCGGTGATGTACTTTTCCTCGACACCGCAGCTTCTCATGAAGCGCCACTTGTAATGATCTCCTCCGAGCCACACCTGTGCGATGTTATCGAACTTGCGGTCCTCTGCGATCTCCTTGGGAGAGATGTGGCAGTGATAGTCAAGGATCGGAGTCTTCTCCGCATAGTCATGGAAAAGCTTTGACGCGGGAGCAGAGTCCAGTAAAAATTCTTCATCCATAAAAGGTTTCATTTTGTAAGGCCTCCTTTATCTGTACGGGTTTTTCCCGAATGATTCATATATCAGTCTCTTCTGAGTGTGGTTCCTCTTACGATAAGATCTCCGCTGAAGACGGTCTTCTTGGGCATCTCTTCATCACCGAGAACTCCCATGAGAGTAGCGGTGAGCTTCTGGCAGAGGGTTTCAAGCTTGTTGTCTATGGATGTGAGCTCCGGATTGGAACATGTGGCAAGCATTGAATTATTATATCCTATCACGGAGAACTCTTCAGGGATACTGTAACCCTTGGAGAGAGCATACTTTACGGCACTGAGTGCGAGGGTGTCATCTGCGGCAAGTACAGCGCTGAACTTAAGTCCCGAGGATGCAGTCTTTTCAAGCTGTGCGGACATTCCGTGGACATCTTCCCTGGTTCCCTCGAAAAACTGAAGCTGACGCTCCACAACATTTAATCCGGCATCCTTCATCGCATCGCGGAAGCCTCTTTCCTTGAGTGTTCCTGAATAGGAAAGTGAGTTATAGAAGTAAAGTATGTCCTTGAAGCCTGTAGCGATAAGCTCTTCGGTTGCCTTGTACATACTCTTGTAATCATCGGAGCTTACACAGTAGATGTTCTGCCCCTCCAGCTCCGCGTTCAGGAGCATGACGGGTACCTTCTCGGCAGCATTCAGTATGTACTTATTGTCACATGCATCGGGATATACGAAGTTCGAACCTACAAATATGATGCCATCCACCTTCTTGCTGATCAGCAGGTCCACGGCAGCTTTCTTGTCCTTGAGAGCATAACCGGTGCAGCAGAGCAGTGAGTCATACCCGCTGGCTCTGAGTTCTTCCTCAAAATAGTAGATTGCCTTCGCAAGATACAGGTCCGAAGAGTCTGCGGCAAGAATACCGATGGTTTTCATGGTGTTCAGACCGAGTCCGCGTGCAAATGCATTGGGAGTGTACCCGGTATCCTTAATGGCGTTCAGGACCTTTTTCTTGGTAGCTTCGCTTACATTGCTGGAATTGTTGAGTACTCTGGAAACAGTGGCGATGGATACCCCGGCCTGCTCCGAGATATCGTAAATGGTAACAGAATGTTCTTTCACGACCCCTCCGAAAACATAATGAAAACGCTGAAAGCGGTTACAGATGAAATTATATAAAAGTATGAAAATGAATGCAAGTGTTTCATGGAAAATAATTCATAAGACTATTGACGATGGGCATTTTTGATAGTATTATCACTATGTAAGGGCTTACATCAAATAAGGCTGTTTTTTACGTAAGCACTTTCTGAAAATCTTCGACATTCTATTTCTTTTTTGTAAAAAAATATTGGAGGACATCCGGTAATGGAAACACTTAATCGAGTTAAAACAGGTAAAAAGTCCCGCCCGGTCAGGGTGGTACAGTTCGGCGAAGGTAATTTCCTCCGTGCATTCGTTGATTATATGATAGATATCGCCAATGAACAGGGAACCTTTGACGGCGATATCGTCCTCATCAAACCCATTGAATTCGGCAATCTCGATAATTTCCGTGCCCAGGAATGCCAGTATACGGTATCTCTCCGCGGCAATGTGAACGGAGAGGGCAGGAAGATCAACCGCATCGTTACCAGCGTTGACAGGGCTGTGGATGCGATCTCCGAGTATGATGATTATATGAAGCTTGCTGAGATCGATACACTTCGTTTTGTTGTATCCAACACCACGGAAGCAGGCATTGTATATGTTCCGGAAGACAGATTTGAGATGACGCCTCCCTCCAGCTTCCCCGGAAAGCTCACCAAGTTCCTCTATCACAGATTCGAGACATTCGGCGGAGCTGCCGACAAGGGACTTGTAATGCTGCCGGTCGAGCTTATCGACGATAACGGAATGCATCTTAAGGAGTGTGTCCTTAAGCAGATAGATAACTGGGGACTTTCCGCAGAGTTTAAGAAGTGGGTTGAGGATGCCTGCGTCTTTACCCAGACGCTGGTGGACAGGATCGTCACCGGATATCCCAAGGCTCACGAGCAGCAGGAGTGGGAGGAACTTGGCTACGAGGACCGCATCATGGTAACCGGCGAACCCTTCGCACTCTGGGTCATCGAATCCGATAAGGATATAAGCAAAGAATTCGATCTTCCAGGCGCCGGACTTCCCGTTGTATTTACGAAGGATCATCATCCCTACAAGCAGAGAAAGGTAAGGATCTTAAACGGAGCACATACCTCCTTCGTGCTGATGGCTTATCTCATGGGTAAGGACATCGTCCGCGATTCCATGAATGATGATGACATCAGAAACTTTATGAATAAGACCATTTATGAAGAGGTTATCCCTACCCTTACACTTCCCGAGGATGATCTGAAGTCCTTTGCTTCAGAGGTAGTGAACCGCTTCAACAATCCCTTTGTGGATCATGCGCTTCTTGCAATATCCCTCAACTCTGTTTCGAAGTGGAGAGCACGCTGCCTTCCTTCGTTCCTGGGATATGTTGAAAAGTTCGGAAAGCTTCCCGCTCATCTTACATTTTCCATTGCGGCTCTTATCGAGTTCTACCATGGAACCGAGATCGTTGACGGAGTTCTTAAGGGAAGCAGGGACGGACAGCCCTACGATATCAAGGACGATGCGGCTGTACTTGAATTCTTCGCAGCCAATTCCGAAAAGGAGCCTTCCGAGCTTGTTAAGGCATATCTTTCCAGAGAGGATTTCCACGGACAGGATCTTAACAAAGTTCCCGGACTTACAGAGGCGGTCGCGGCATATGTTGCAGATATCAGGGAAAACGGCATGAGAAATGCCATGGAGAAGATAGGATAACAGATCATGCAGCAGTTTATCAGGATAAATGAATCGGATAATGTAGCTGTAGCACTGACTACGCTTGAGAAAGATTTCTCCCTTTCTTTTGAACAGGACGACCAGCCTGTTCAGACCCTTGAGGAAATCCCTGCAGGCCACAAGGTGGCTCTGCGGGATATCCGGGAGGGTGAGGATATCATCAAGTACGGTTACCGTATAGGTATCGCCGTTAAGGATATCCCCGCGGGAAGCTGGGTTCACACCCACAATATCCGCACCGGATTGGGAGAGCTTCTTGAATATAAATACGAACCTGTACCTGCCCGGACTATGAAGGGCATTACCAGCACCTTTAAAGGATTCCTGAGGGATGACGGAAGCGTCGGAGTGAGAAATGAGGTCTGGATCATCCCTACTGTAGGATGCGTCGGCAAGGTTGCAGAGGCTATTGCCAACATGTCCAGGAAGTACCTTAAGGGCAGCGTATCCGATGTCATCGCATTCAACCACCCTTACGGCTGTTCGCAGATGGGCGACGATCAGGAGAATACCAGAAAAATCCTGTGTGACCTGATAAAGCATCCCAATGCCGGAGGTGTTCTGGTGCTGAGCCTCGGATGTGAAAACAGTAACCTGGATGTACTGAAGCCCATGCTCGGTGATGTGGACGAAAACAGGGTAAAGTTCCTTGTCTGTCAGGAATCTGAGGACGAGATAGCTGACGGCGCTGCCATGGTTAAAAAACTCATCGAGTATGCAGGCGGCGATGAGAGACAGGACGTACCTGTTTCAAAGCTGGTCATCGGACTTAAATGCGGAGGTTCTGACGGCCTCTCGGGCATCACTGCAAATCCTCTTGTGGGAAGATTTTCCGACAGGCTCGTCTCAAAGGGAGGAACCACGATCCTTACGGAGGTTCCGGAGATGTTCGGAGCGGAGACAATCCTTATGAACAGATGCAAGGATGAAGCACTGTTCGATAAGACGGTATGTCTCATCAATGATTTCAAGAATTATTACAAGGCTAACGGTCAGACTATATACGAGAATCCTTCCCCGGGAAACAAGAAGGGCGGGATCTCAACACTTGAAGATAAATCACTTGGCTGTACTCAGAAATCCGGTTCTTCACCGGTGCGAGGGGTATTAAAGTACGGAGAGAGAGTGGTTTGTCCGGGGCTTAACCTCCTTTCTGCCCCGGGCAACGACCTCGTCGCCGCAACTGCCCTTGCTGCTTCGGGAGCCCAGATAGTACTCTTTACTACCGGAAGAGGAACTCCCTTCGCATCGCCGGTGCCTACGCTGAAGATCTCAACCAATTCGGCTCTGGCAGGACACAAGAAGACCTGGATCGATTTTAATGCCGGAATCCTTACGGAGGACGGCCATACATGGGAAGAGGCAACGGATGATCTTTACGATCTCGTTCTGGAGGTTGCCGAGGGCAGAAAGGTAAAGTCCGAGGAAGCCGGATTCCACGATATGGCGATATTCAAAACCGGCGTAACCCTGTAATGTTTTATAAAGAGTAAGCAGATGTTGTGTCCCGCATCATGTTTTTTATTTTATCTCATGGTCGCTGCGCTAAGCAGTTCTAATGAATGCATGTAGTGTTCAGAAGCTTTCGTGTCGCTGTCAAAGATACATCCCTGTATCTGTGACAGCTCGCCTCGCCATCCGGGCTCGGCGCCACTGGTGAACGGATGCATTCATAAGAACCGCTAAGCTCGCTTTAAATCGATAAAATAAAAACATGATGCGGGACACGTTTCATATGTTTCTGTTTTTGATATACAATATTACGTGGAGTAAATAGGATGATAAGTCGGGATGGAAGGGTAATCCCGAACATTCTGACACAGACTTTTTGCATACAGACAGACGATCAGTGTGTCGCAGACACAGAAGGAACAGAGGGCAATGATATGCAGCTTGGCATAAGACTTCACGATACAGAGAATCTTCCCTTTGAAGAGAGGATAGCGGCGGTTCATGAGATGGGATATAAATGCGGTCATCTGGCACTGTCCAAGATACCGGGACTGCCCGCTGCTCCAGAGGCCCTGACTCCAGGATATGCAATGTATCTGAGGAGAGTATTTGAGAAGAATGATGTGGACGTGGCGGTTCTTGGATGCTATCTGAACCTTGCCGATCCCGATGAGGACAGGCTTAAGGCTATCAGGGGGAAGTATGAAGCGAGCATAAGGTTTGCTTCACTCCTTGGCGCGGGAATGGTCGGGACAGAGACCGGAGCTCCGAATTCGGAATATAAGAGCTGCCCGGAATGCAGGTCCGAGGAGGCCCTTGAATCATTTATCAGGGAACTGAAGAGTGTGGTAAGGATTGCTGAAAACTTCGGGGTTATGTTCGCCATAGAGCCTGTTGCAAAGCATATAGTATGGAACGCGGACCGTGCGAGGATAGTTCTCGATGAGGTGGCTTCCCCGAACCTGGGCATCATATTCGATCCCGTAAATCTTCTGGATGAGAGTAATTATCAGAACAGGGATGAGATATTTGCACATACCATCGAGGTGCTTGGAGACGATATCATCATGCTCCATCTCAAGGATTTCGTACCGGGGGAAGGCGGTCTTAAATCTGTTGGATGCGGCCTCGGAGAGATGGATTATACCCGGATCCTTAAGTTCATTAAGGAAAAGAAGCCTTATATCCATGCAACACTGGAAAATACCACGCCTGCAGACCACGCATCCTGCAGGGACAGGATCCTTGGCATATATGAAAGATCCTGAGTCCGCAGAGATACTGTAAAATTATTCCTGTTCATTGAAAGAGAACCTTATATCTGATAAAATAGTCGGATGTGAGGTAAAAGACATATTATGAAACTGACAGAAAAAATTTTCGGAACTCATTCCGATCGCGAACTTAAAAAGATCAATCCCATAGTGGATAAGATCGAAAGCTTAAGACCCGAGATGCAGGCTCTTTCCGATGAGGAGCTTAGGAAAAAGACTCCCTGGTTCAAGGAACGCCTTGAGAAGGGTGAGACCCTTGATGATATTCTTCCGGAGGCTTTTGCCGTTGTAAGAGAAGCGGCGAAGAGATCCATCGGCATAGAGCACTTCAGGGTTCAGCTTATCGGCGGTATCGTTCTTCATCAGGGAAGGATCGCCGAGATGAGAACCGGTGAAGGTAAGACGCTGGTATCCACCTGCCCCGCATATCTTAATGCACTTGCGGGAAAGGGTGTACATATCGTCACGGTCAATGATTATCTGGCAAGCCGTGATGCCGAATGGATGGGACAGGTTCACAGATTCCTCGGTCTTACCGTAGGATGTGTGCTCAATTCCATGACCTCTGAAGAGAGACAGGAAGCATATAACTGTGACATCACCTATGTTACGAATAACGAGCTTGGCTTTGATTACCTCAGGGATAATATGGCCATATACAAGAAACAGCTCGTTTTGAGGGATCTCTATTACTGTATCATCGACGAGGTCGACTCCGTTCTTATCGATGAAGCGAGAACCCCTCTGATCATTTCCGGACAGAGCGGAAAATCCACCGCACTCTATGAGATGTGCGATCTTCTTGCAAGACAGCTGAAGCGCGGCGATGATGTCAAGGAACTTTCCAAGATGGATGCTATCATGGGTATCACTCAGGAAGAGACCGGCGACTTTGTTGTCAATGAAAAGGACAAGATCGTCAACCTGACAGAAGCCGGAACCGCCCGCGTGGAGCAGTTCTTCCATATCCAGAATCTTTCCGATCCCGAGAATACCGAGATCAATCACAATATCATCCTCGCTCTCAGAGCGCATAACCTTATGTTCAGGGACCAGGATTATGTTGTTAAGGATGATGAGATCCTTATCGTAGACGAATTCACCGGACGTATCATGCCCGGAAGAAGATTCTCCGATGGTCTCCATCAGGCTATCGAGGCTAAGGAGCACGTTAAGGTTAAGCGCGAGTCCAGGACTCTCGCCACCATTACTTTCCAGAATTTCTTCAACCTTTTTGAAAAGAAAGCAGGTATGACCGGTACCGCTCTTACGGAAGAGGCCGAGTTCAGAGAGATATACGGAATGGATGTTATCACCATTCCTACCAATAAGCCTGTCATCAGAAAAGACCTTCAGGATGCGGTCTATAAGACCAAGAAGGAGAAGCTTAATGCGATCCTCAAGGCTACCCAGGAAGCGCATGCAACCGGACAGCCCATCCTCATCGGCACCATCAATATCGATGCCAGTGAAGAGCTCAGCAGGATGTTCACAAAAGCGGGCATCAAGCATGAGGTCCTCAATGCGAAGTTCCATGAGCGCGAGGCGGAGATCGTTGCACAGGCAGGTATCCATGGACATGTTACCATTGCAACCAACATGGCAGGTCGTGGTACCGATATCAAACTTGATGAGGAAGCACTTGCAGCAGGCGGACTTAAGATAATAGGAACAGAGCGCCATGAATCAAGGCGTATCGATAACCAGCTCCGCGGACGTTCCGGACGTCAGGGAGATCCCGGTGAGTCCAAGTTCTATATCTCTCTCGAAGATGATCTCATGAGACTCTTCGGTTCGGAGAGACTTATCTCCATGTTCAATACGCTTGGAATTCCCGAAGGACAGGAAATCGAGCACAAGGCTCTCACCGGTGCGATCGAATCCGCACAGAAGAGGATAGAGTCCAATAACTTCGGTATCCGTAAGAATCTCCTCGAGTATGACAAGGTCATGAGTGAGCAGAGGGAGATCATTTATGAAGAAAGACGCAAGGTTCTCGACGGTGAGAGCATGCGTGACTATGTCTATAAGATGATCACCGATATCGTTGAGAGATGCGTTGATACATGCATTAACGATGATGTATCATCCGATAACTGGGATTTTACGGAGCTTAATGAACTTCTTCTTCCCATCATTCCCCTTGAGCCCATTACCAGAGAGAGGATGAGCAAGCTTAAGAAGAACAGCATCAAGCAGACTCTCAAGGAAGAGGCAGTCAAGCTCTATGAGACCAAGGAAGCCGAGTTCCCTGAGGCTGAGCAGATAAGAGAAGTTGAGAGAGTAATTCTCCTTCGTACCATCGATCGTAAGTGGATGTCACATATCGATGACATGGCAATCATGGAGCAGGGTGCGGGACTTGCATCCTACGGTCAGAAGGATCCTCTCATCGAATACAGAAACCAGGGCTATGCAATGTTTGACGAACTCATCCAGAATATCCAGGAAGAGACCGTCAAGATGCTTATGCATATCAAGGTTGAACAGAAGGTTGAGCGTGAACAGGTGGCCAAGGTTACGGGAACCAACAAGGATGATTCCGGCCCCAGAGCTCCCAAGACCAGAAGCGCCCAGAAGGTATATCCCAACGATCCCTGCCCCTGCGGAAGCGGCAAGAAGTTCAAGGCCTGCCACGGACGTCCGGGAATGAAGCTCTGACATCTCTCTAAGCACCGGTGCGGCGGTCTGTAAGATCTGCACATGCATACAGCTATGGCCGGGTGTACGAAATACACCGTGTTTAGAAAGAGAGTGTGAAAAATGGTAGAACTTGATCAGATAAAGCAGGAGATCCTGTCATACAGAGAGCCTCTTGCAGAAGTAAAAGAATCCCTTGATCTTGAGAATAAGTCAAGAAAAATAGAAGAACTTGAGAGGGAAATGGAGGCTCCCGGATTCTGGGATGATCCCGAGAAGGCGAATGCCAAGATGAAATCCCTCAAGAATATGAAGGATACCAGGGATCTGGTAAAGAGCCTCGAGACCGGTATCGATGATGTGCTTACTCTTGTGGAGATGGGCAATGAGGAAGAAGATGAATCCCTCATTCCCGAAGCAAGGGAAGAGCTGGACAGTTTTGTTTCCAAGTTTGAAGAGCTCAGACTTTCCACCCTTCTATCGGCAGAGTATGACGATTCGGATGCTATTGTGGAACTCAATGCCGGAGCCGGCGGAACAGAGAGCTGTGACTGGTGCGGAATGCTTTTCCGTATGTATTCCAAGTGGGCTGATAAGAAGGGACTTAAGATCGAAGTCCTGGATCAGCTCGACGGAGATGAGGCCGGCATTAAGTCCGTATCCTTCCAGGTTAGCGGAGACAATGCGTACGGATATCTCAAGAGCGAGAAGGGTGTTCACAGACTTGTAAGGATCTCTCCCTTCAATGCGCAGGCAAAGCGACAGACTTCATTTGTCAGCTGCATGGTAATGCCTGTCATACCCCAGAATAATGACATAGTGATAGAGGATAAGGATCTTCGTATCGATACTTATCGAAGCAGCGGTGCCGGCGGTCAGCATATCAACAAGACCTCCTCCGCAATCCGTATCACTCATATTCCTACCGGAATTGTTGTTACCTGTCAGAATGAGAGAAGCCAGTTCCAGAATAAGGACAAGGCATTTGAAATGCTCCGTGCAAAACTCTTCGAACTGAAAATGGAGGAGGAAGAGGCTAAGAGCAAGGGTATCGCAGGTGAGATCAAGGATATCGCCTGGGGTAACCAGATAAGAAGCTATTTCCTTCAGCCTTATACCATGGTCACCGATAAGAGGACCGGATATAAGACATCCGATGCGCTCGGAGTCCTCGACGGAAAGCTCGACCAGTTCATAGTAAGCTATCTGAAGTGGAAGAGCACCGGCGGCGCCGAAGTCGGTGGCGATGAAGAGGATATTTGATCTCATGGATTTGTTTTTTCCTTGCATTCACCTTGGAGGGTGGTACCCATGACCAAAATACAGACTTCCAAGCTCAGACCGGGAATGATCGTTGGCAATGACGTTCTTAATTATGATAACAAGACGATCATCGCAAAGGGGACCAAGCTTTCGCAGACCCTTATCACCAGACTTGAGCTGTATGGAATATTGAGCATATACGTGGATGAGACGGCTGAGCAGCCGGTTCCGGAAAATACCGGCATGCCTGCGGACAGCATCCCTGATGACGATTATGAACCTTCGCATTTTGAGAAGATCCGTGAGACCGAAATGTTCAGGGAGTTTCAGGCCGACTATGAAGAGGGCAGGAAATCTCTTGAGTTCACCGTCAGTGAGATGGTCGACAAGAATGTTGAGATAGATCCGATACTTCTTCTTGAAAAACCTCTCGATATGATCGCCAAGGCAGGATCGAGAGTTTCGGTCATCGATATGCTCCATGCAATGAGAGGCTTCGATGATTCCACATTCGCACATTGCATGAATGTATCGCTCCTTAATTACGTCGTAGCCGGCTGGCTGAGGTGGAACAAGGCAGACCAGGAAATGGCCATGATGTGCGGCATCCTTTTTGATATAGGTAAGATGAAGGTGCCCAGAGACATACTCAACAAGACCACTCCCCTTACTCCTGATGAGATGAAGGAGGTAAGACGTCACGCCGAGTACGGATACCAGATACTCAGGGATAAGCACCTTCCCGATCATATAAAGTCAACCGCGATCATGCATCATGAGAGATATGGAGGGGACGGTTATCCTCTTAAGCTTTCAGGCGACAGACTCGATGTTTTTGCAAGACTTACAGCGGTTACCGATGTGTATGATGCCATGACCAGTGCCAGGGTATACAGAGCTCCTCTTTGTCCCTTCAGGGCAGTTGAGGTGTTCGAGGATGAGGGACTTGAAAGATACGATCCCGATATCATCATGACATTCCTTAAGAATGTTACCTATACATACATTCAGAATTCCTGCAGGCTTTCGGATGGAAGAAAGGGTGTCGTCATAATGCAGAACCCGGGCGTGTATTCCAGGCCGGTGGTCAAATGCGGAAATGATTTTGTTGATCTTAACAAACAGAGAGATCTCAGAATTGAAGAGGTATTTTAAAAGAAGCTCCCCGAGAGGGGAGCTTTTCAAATGCGTTCATCTATCGGAATGTAGTGTCCGGGGTTCATCAGATTCAGGAAGAAGAGTGCCTGGCTTTCCGATACTATCGGATATACCCACAGCATTCCTATTCCCATGGAAAGAACGCCGAGAAGGACCATCGGGATGAACCTTAGGTCCAGAGCAAGAAGCCTTGCCCTGTGCCCGTACATTTTCTTTCTGGTCAGGTGAAGTATCCTTGAGGCTGTAAGTTTCGGAAAATCAAGAAGAAGGAAATATGCCATTCCATATGTCAGGTGCATGTAGAATCCGATGGCTATCGATGGAATGAGGAAAGCACATGCAATGGTGATGTATCTGGAATCCGATGTGATCATATACATCTCTGAGAACATATTGAAGGGTATTGACAGGATGATGGTGGGAAACAGGAGAAAAGCCGATATCTTGAACACTTTGGAGGCCTCGCCCCTGAATCCTGCAAAAATATCCGCGGGCTGTGCATCACGTCCGGTAGAGATGTTCAGATAATAAAGATCTATGCCGAAGGTGAACATGCCTGACAGGATGTTGAGAAATGAAATGATCAGTGTCGAGATCAGAGCATAGACCATATCCGCGGCTATGCTTATCCGTACCCCCGAGAAAATGGGGAGCCTTGAGATCATTGTGGTGAATATGCTGCCTGAATAGGATATGAGATATATCCAGATCATGTATGAAAGGGTCATCATAACGGCACCGCCGTAGCGCCCTGCCATGGCATTTATCGATTGTTGCTTAAGTTCTTTTGATGAACGGTAATCAGACTTGCCTGTCAAAATTCATTCCTTCTGTAGCCAGTCTGTCAGCACTTTTTCTGCCGGCCTGGTACGGATTTTTTTCATTGGGATACTTGATCCTGGTAGATGTGGTCCCGCCCGAGATATATGAACGTCCGCATTCGGGACAAATGGCTGTGTGGATCGAAACAGACGCCTGAAGGACCTTGCCTCCCTTTTCGGAAGCCTTGGAATAAGCATTTGAAACATGCTCCTGCTCGTGGGCACGCACCCTGCTTCCGGCCTCTGAAGGAGAAATATGCTGTGCGGACTTAAAGGATACGTTCTCGTCGGAACCGTCCTTATACTTTCTCTCTTTGCATGCCTGACATTCCGCTTTGTTGACGCGGCCGGGATGACCTGTCCGGAGAGCGGATTCCTCCATGGGAGTAACGGAGGGGCCTGCTATCCTTCTGACCTGACTTTCACTGTAACCCGGTATTCTGTTTGCAACCGCACCGATAGACAGATCCATAGGCGTCCTCCTTTCCGCGTTATATCACAGACTTTTCTACTGCTGCAGGAAAATGGGATATTCGGGCATCTCCATTCCGTATCTTGCATACATCTGTCTGACCTGCTCTATTACCGAAGGATCGGTCAGCACCATGTATATCGCATATGCGGAAATGAGACATCCTGCAACGATCCCGATGATCGAAAATATCAATCCAAGTATTGCCGGGGCGTTCAGCGGGTTATTGCCTTTTTTGCTCAGTCTGGAAAAAAGGATCCCGAGAGCGCCTGTGGGTATGGACAAAACTCCTGTGCAGAGCAGAAGGAGTGATAATATTCCCGATACCAGGGAAGCAGTTTCGAATGAATGTCTTCCCCTGTCAGGGTTATAGCTGTTGTAAGACGAAGTATTCTGATCCATTTTCTGATTTCTTCTATAGTTATCTAAAATTTATCATTATTCCGAAACTATTGCAATATCCGCGGGTCTGTAATACAATGCAACATGTGTTTCGGTATAAAGCAGCTGCACCGGAACCATTTATATCTTCAGGGCAGGGTGAGATTCCCTACTGGCGGTGATTGAGAAGTGTGCATGCAGGCACTTTACTCTGAAGTCCGCGAACCCGTATAAACGGGCCGAATCGGTGAGATCCCGGTACCAACGGTGAAGGGCCAGAGGTCCTAAAGTCCGGATGAAAGAAGAAAGAACGGCTTATTAGGCGTGCCCTGGACATTTACCCATGTCCGGGGCATTTTTCTTTCTTCCTAAACAATCAATCTTCAGGAGGAAAAGAGTATGAAGAAAAAAGGATTTACCCCAGGTTTTATCGCAGTTATCGCAATGTTCACGGCACTTGCCTATGTCTCTGTGATCATCGCAAAGCCCATTCCCAATGTCGCAGGTTTCCTGAGCTATGAACCCAAGGATGCCATAATCGTCATTGCGGGACTTCTTATCAGTCCCCTTGCAAGTGCGCTGATCTCTCTGCTGGTCTCATTCATCGAGATGATCACCATCAGTACAACGGGCCCTTACGGACTTATCATGAATGTTCTCTCCACATGTGCATTTGCTGTTCCTGCAGCGTGGATCTATCACAAGAACAGGACCAAAAAGGGTGCGGTCATCGGACTTGCAACAGGTGTCATCTGCATGGTCATCTGCATGCTCCTTTGGAACTACATCATCACTCCCCTTTACATGAAGGTGGACAGATCCGTTGTGGCAGGCATGATGCTCTCGGTTTTCCTTCCCTTTAATCTGATAAAGGGAGGTATCAATGCGGGGATAACCCTTCTTCTGTACAAGCCGATAGTATCCGCTCTCCGCTCGGCAAAGCTCGTTGAAGCCTCGCCTGCAGGAAGCGAAAAGGGAAAGTTCAGCGTAGGTTTCTTTGTTTTTTCGCTGGCTGTTCTTGCAACATTTGTGCTTGCATTCCTGGCACTTGTGGGAGTACTGTAAAGAGCGCATACAACAGATGTAAAAATATGGATCCGGGCAATGTGCGAAAAGGGGCAGATCCCCCGCCGCACATTGCTTTTTTAGTGCTTTTATTATAAAATAAAGTGATATTGTGTGTGGATTTTGCCCATTTTTAGAAAACGGTATTTTGGGCACGAGAGATAAGTAAAATGGTTGAATGCGATGTTAAGATCGGTGCGGCCGATCTGTATGATTACAATCTTAAATATACCTACGGCAAGATCATCAACATTATTGCTGAGATAGTAGGACTTGCCGCAATAGTGTACGGAGTTTACACGGCTAATTATCCCTTAGCCGTCATCGGTTTTATGGTGGTGGTCTACCTTCCGGTGACACTGTGGATAAGAAGCGCCCAGACGGCTGCGCTTTTGCCCGCCTTCAAGAAGCCGCTTCATTACCTCCTTGATGAGAACGGACTTACCGTTTCCCAGGGGGATGAGACTCAGACCGTAAGCTGGGACAACTGTCTCAAGGCTGTATCCACCTCGAGGAGCATACTTCTTTTTACATCAAAGACAAGTGCCACGATCTTTCCGAGGGCACAGCTTGGGGATAAGACAGCGCTGGTGATACAGTGTATTTCCAGCAACATGTCTCCTGACAGGGTGAACATCAAATGCTGAACGCATCATCAAAAAGAGTATATGAGACCGCTTCGGAGGAAGAGACCTTCGAGATCGGAAGACAGTTCGGTCTTGCGGCACAGGCGGGAAGTGTTTTTGCACTTGAAGGAGATCTCGGAGCTGGGAAGACAGTGTTTGCAAAGGGATTTGCTGCAGGTCTTGGCATTACCGAAGTCATAAGCAGTCCGACCTTTACCATACTTCAGATCTATGACAGCGGAAGGCTTGAACTGTACCACTATGATGCGTACAGGATAGAGGATCCCTCTGAGATGGAAGAGATCGGTTATACTGATTATTTTTACGGAGAAGGAACCTGTCTTGTGGAGTGGCCCGGCAACATAGCGGAGTATTTTCCGGATCATTACACGAAGATAAGCATTGAGAAGGACCTTGAAAAGGGATTCGACCACAGAAGGATAACGGTCACTGAGATATGAAGATATTAGCGATAGACTCATCGGGACTTGTAGCAAGCGCAGCTATATGGGAAGGTGCCTCGGCATCCGTCACAGGCACCATACTTGCAACAGCTTCCACCGATTATAAAAAGACACATTCACAGACGCTCCTGCCGATGATAGACAGGATCTGCAAGGATACGGATTCTGATCCGAAGAGCTTTGATGCGGTGGTGGTGGCTGCCGGCCCCGGATCCTTTACCGGACTCAGGATCGGATCTGCAACTGCCAAGGCGATCGCCATGGCTGCGGATATACCCATAGTCGAGATTCCCACTCTTGAGGGACTTGCCTTCAATCTCTGGGGAGCAGGCAGGGCGGTATGTCCGATGATGGACGCAAGAAGGAACCAGGTATACAGCGGACTCTACGGCTTCGAAGATGATGAACTTATCACCTACAGGGATCAGGAGGCACTTGCACTGGAGGATATGCTTTCCTTTATCAACGATCTCGGGAGAGATGTGATATTCCTCGGAGACGGTGCTGATGCATATCATGAGAGGATATGTGAGGGAACAAAGGTTAAGTATTCTTTTGCGCCTGCGCATTTGAACAGACAGAATGCGGCGTCGCTGGCTGCCGTGGGAGCCAGGATGTATGGAGCGGGCAGATACGTAAATGCCGATGATCACAGTCCGGTCTACCTGAGAGTATCCCAGGCTGAGCGGGAAGGCACTAAGAATTTTGATCTGGTAGGCTGACGGAAAGAATGATATGAGCGAGATAAAGAATCTTGTAATAAGGCATATGGAGGTCAGCGATATCGCTCCTCTTGCAAATATTGAGAAACAGTGTTTTTCCAGGCCTTGGTCTGCGGGAGACTTCGGGCATCTGATAGATAAGTCCGATGCATATTATCTTGTTGCGGAGATAACGGATGAACGCGGATTCAGAAGGATCGTCGGAACCGCCGGAATGAGGATCGTGTGCGGCGAGGGCGATATCGACAATGTTGCAGTGCTCCCGGAATTCAGGAATCGCGGCATTGCCGGCGCACTGATAGACGGACTGCTGAAGGCCGGAAGAGAAAAGGGCATTGAAGAATACACTCTCGAGGTCAGAGTGTCCAATGCACCCGCCATAAGGGTTTATGAAAGGGCAGGATTTGTAAGCGAGGGAATACGCCCCGGTTTCTACGAGGATCCGAAAGAGGATGCCAATATAATGTGGATCCGGAAGCAATAGATGATAAGAGATTATATACCGGAGATTTTGAATGGTTGATGTAACACTGCTTGGCACGGGAGGAATGATGCCGCTCCCATACAGATGGCTGACTTCACTTATGGTCAGATATAACGGCAGTTCTCTTCTGATCGACTGCGGTGAGGGAACACAGATCGCCATGAGGGAGAGGGGCTGGAGTCCCAATCCCATAGACGTTATCTGCTTTACCCATTATCACGCCGATCACATAAGCGGTCTTCCCGGGCTTCTCCTGGATATGGCCAATTCCGACAGGACTGCTCCCGTTACCATAATAGGCCCAAGAGGACTTGAGAGAGTGGTATCCGGACTGAGGGTAATAGCACCGGAGCTTCCGTTTGAAGTGGTCCTTAAGGAGTTTTCCGGAAATGAAGAAACCTTTGAAATGTTCGGATACAGACTTAAGGCTTTCAGGGTAAATCACAGCATCACATGCTATGGATATACCTTTGAGATAGACAGGGCAGGACGTTTTGATAAGACCGCTGCAGAGCAGAAGAATATTCCTCTTCAGTTCTGGAGCAGGCTTCAAAAGGGAGAAATCATAACGGACGGCGATGTGACATATGAACCGTCGATGGTTATGGGCCCTGACAGAAAAGGCATCAAGATAATCTACTGTACTGATACGAGACCTGTTCCCGTTATCACAGAAAATGCAGCCGGAAGTGACCTGTGCATTCTTGAGGGAATGTATGGAGATGAGGAAGAGGCTGCCAAGGCGCTTAAGAAGAAGCATATGACAATGCAGGAGGCTGCACAGATTGCGGCTGATGCGGATGTGGCAGAGCTGTGGCTCACACATTTTTCACCTTCCATGGGAAGGGCGGACAGATATGCCAATGCCGTTAAGAACATATTTCCAAGAACGGTCATACCTAAGGATGGGGAGACCATGGAACTGAACTTTGAAGAATGATAGTTTATGATCGCTGATCACCAGGGAAGGAACCCATGAAGCCCGGACAAATCAGAGCGACAATCATAATATTGATCCTTGTATTCGGAATGGTGGGGTATTACTCATACCTGACCGGAAGGGCAAGGGATGTAGTCAGGGAGCCTGAGATGACACCTGTCGAAAAGGTGCTGTCCAGAAATCTTTCCGGCGACTATCCGCCGACTCCCAAAGAGGTGATGAAGTACTACAACGACATCATGCTCTGTTATTACCAGGATGATGTTACGGATGAGGAGATAGATTCTCTTGGCATCAGGGCAAGGGAACTGTTCGACCCCGATCTTCAGGCGATCAATGAAGTCGGAACATATCTGGTAAGGCTCCATTCGGATATCAGTGAGTATAAGGAAGCCGGACGCAAGATCACTAATCCGTCGGTGGCGTCTTCCGCCAATGTGGATTATTACGATCGTGACGGATTCCACTTTGCAAGGCTTCTGTGTACATATAACATCAGCGAAGGCGGAAACAGTTATACCTTACGTCTTGTATATCTGCTGAGAAAGGATCCTGCCGACAAGAGATGGAAGATCTACGGATGGGATCTTTTGGAGAACGTCGATCTTACGGGTGAAGGAGCATCGGACCATGCCGAAGAGGCACAGGTCAAATGATTAATAAGTCATGAGTATTGATTTTTCTGAAAATAAGGATCTTCTGGTCCTGGGAATAGAGAGCTCCTGTGATGAGACTGCGGCCTCTGTTATCAGGGGATGCAGGGAGGTTCTGTCGAATGTCATTTATTCGCAGATAGATCTGCATACCATATACGGAGGTGTCGTTCCGGAGATCGCATCAAGGGGGCATATAGAGAAGATAAACACAGTAGTGAAGCAGGCTCTGTCGGAAGCAGGTAAGGAGCTCGGGGATATGGATGCCATCGCAGTGACGTACGGCCCGGGACTGGTGGGAGCTCTGCTTGTGGGAGTGGCTCATGCCAAGGCCCTTGGATGGGCAGCAGGCGTACCTGTTGTGGGTGTCAACCATATAGAGGGACATATCTGCGCGAACTTCATAGATAATCCTGTGCTGGAACCTCCATTCATGTGTCTTGTGGCATCCGGAGGACATTCACATCTTGTTAATGTTAAGGATTACGGAGAATATGAGATCATCGCAAGGACCAGGGATGATGCCGCAGGCGAAGCCTTTGACAAGGTTGCAAGAGCGATAGGACTTGGATATCCCGGCGGCCCCAAGATAGACAGGGAAGCCCTCAAGGGTGATCCTGATGCGATAGAATTTCCCAGAGCAAGAGTCAGGGAGAATGAATATGACTTTTCATTCAGCGGTCTTAAGTCGGCTGTTCTTAACTATCTCAACTCCTGCAGGATGAAGGGGGAGGAGATAAACACGGCTGATGTTGCCGCTTCATTCCAGAAGGCGGTGGTGGACACACTTGTCGGACACAGCATGCAGGCTGCAAGTGACAGAGGTGTCAGAAAGTTCGCCATAGCCGGAGGCGTTGCATCCAATACCTCTCTCAGAAAAGCACTGGAGGAAGAATGTGCAAAGCGCGGTATGGAATTTTTCAGACCGCAGCCGGTATATTGTACAGACAACGGAGCAATGATAGGTGTTGCGGGATCTTATGAGTATCTGCTCGGATACAGGAGCGGTCTGGATCTTAATGCGGTGCCGAATCTTGCCATCGGTGACAGGAAGGGTGTCTTTAAGGATGAAGCGTAAAAGGAACGCCCTTATCCTTCTGGCCGGAGGAAGAGGGAGCAGAATGGGATCCGATATCCCGAAACAGTTCATGATGCTCGGCGGAATGCCGTTGATCAGACATTCTCTGGAGACTGTACAGAGTTCGGCTCTGATCGATGAATGCATTCTGGTATCGGGGAAGGAAGATATTCCGGCAATAAGGGACATCGTGGACAGAGGCGGTTACGACAAGGTATCCCTGATAGTTCCGGGAGGAGCTGAGAGGTATCTGTCTGTTGTGAACGGCTGTGAAGCACTGATCGAGAAGTATGAAGGCTGTGAAGCCTTTGAAGGGATGCCGGAGATCATACTCGTTCATGACGGAGCCAGGCCCTTTGTTGACGATGGTATTATAAGCAGATGCCTTGAAGGGGTAAGGGTGACCGGCGGGTGTGTAGCGGCTGTACCCAGTAAGGACACTGTGAAGATTGCTGATAAAGACGGTATTGTTACGGATGAGCCTGTGAGGAGCAGTGTGTGGTGCATGCAGACACCCCAGGTATTTGCTCTTCCTGTGATAAGGGCAGCGTGCGAAGCTGTCAGGAATGCCGGATGCAGTGATGATCCGGAAATGAAGACTGCGCTCTCCGGTATAACGGATGACGCAAGGATGGTTAGTCTATTTACCGACACGAAGATAAAACTGGTCATGGGAAGTTATGAGAATAAAAAATTACTACTCCCGAAGACATTACAGTCGCGGAGAAAATACTGGAGGCTAAAATTGGACATATCTCTTAAGATCGCAGAAGAATTACAGATCAAAAGATCACAGGTCGATGCTGCGGTCGGCCTTATCGATGAAGGAAACACAATCCCCTTTATCGCAAGATACAGAAAGGAAGTTACCGGATCGCTCAATGATGAACAGCTCAGAACTCTTCATGAGAGACTTGTATATCTGAGGAACCTCGAAGAAAAGAAAGCATCCTATATAGCATCCATTGATGAACAGGGCAAACTCACCGACGAACTTAAGGCTAAGATAGAAGCTGCCGAAAAGCTTGTTACACTTGAAGACCTCTACAGACCCTACAAGCAGAAGAAAAAGACCAGAGCATCAGCCGCAAAGGCAAGAGGACTCGAACCTTTGGCAGAATATATTCTTCTTCAGAACGCAGGATCACCTGTTGAGGATGAAGCTGCAAAATATGTCACCGGTGTCATAAAACCTGAGAATGATACCAAGGAAGCTGCGGTCAAAGCCTCCGAGAAGGAAGTTCCTGATGCCGCTGCGGCAATCGCCGGAGCATGCGATATCATTGCTGAAAGGATCTCCGATGATGCGGAGAACAGAAGCTTTATAAGAGAACTGACCGTATCTGAGGGACTGATCGTATCAACAGCCAAGGATCCCCAGGCAGATTCGGTTTATACCAACTACTATGACTACTCTGAGCCTGTGAGCAAGGTTGCGGGGCACAGAGTATTGGCACTTAACAGGGGCGAGGCTGAGAAGGTTCTGTCCGTTTCGGTACAGGCACCTGCAGAGAACGCTGTCGGATATCTCGAAAAGAAGATCATCACATCCGACAATCCC
Source organism: uncultured Lachnospiraceae bacterium (assembly GCA_902761225.1). Lineage (GTDB taxonomy): Bacteria > Bacillota > Clostridia > Lachnospirales > Lachnospiraceae > AC2028. Next base: position 36,214 of record CACWJQ010000020.1, read on the forward strand.
TACACAACACCTCTTCTTAAGAATACCATCAGGGATGCATATGACAGACTGATCGCACCTGCGGTCGAGAGGGATATAAGAAGTGATCTGACATCGAGAGCGGAGGACGGAGCTATCGATGTATTCGGCAAGAACTTAAAGCAGCTGCTCATGCAGCCTCCCATCGCCGGATGTACCGTACTTGGATGGGACCCTGCATTCAGGACAGGCTGCAAGCTTGCAGTTGTGGATCCTACCGGCAAGGTACTTGACACCATCGTCATCTATCCCACCGAACCTCAGAACAAGGTAGAAGAATCCAAGAAGATAGTTAAGGCTCTTATAAAGAAGTACGGCATCAATCTGATCTCCGTTGGTAACGGTACGGCATCCAGAGAATCTGAAGCGATAATAGCTGAGATGATCAGTGAGATCCCTGAAGCTCATGTGCAGTACGTTATAACCAACGAAGCGGGAGCGTCTGTATATTCTGCCAGTGCACTTGCCACTGAGGAGTTCCCTAACTTTGATGTGGGACAGAGAAGTGCCACATCAATAGCAAGGAGAGTACAGGATCCTCTTGCTGAGCTTGTTAAGATAGATCCCCAGTCCATAGGAGTCGGACAGTATCAGCATGACTGTGACCAGAAGAAACTTTCAGAGACTCTGGGCGGTGTGGTGGAGGATGCCGTTAACAGCGTCGGCGTGGATCTTAATACGGCGTCTGCAGCTCTTCTTAAGTATGTATCCGGTGTATCCGCAGCGCTTGCCAAGAACATAGTTGCATACAGGGAAGAAAACGGAAGATTCGAATCCAGGGCACAGCTTAAGAAGGTTCCGAAGCTTGGACCCAAGGCTTTCGAGCAGTGTGCGGGCTTCCTCAGGATAAACGGAGGAAAGGATCCCCTCGATCAGACTTCGGTACACCCGGAGAGCTACGATGCTGCAAGAAAGCTTCTTGATAAGATGGGCTGTGAGATAAGGGATGAGAAGGCTATCAAGGCATATGAGATGACTGCGGATAAAGTGAAGCTTTCCGAAGAACTCGGTATCGGAGAGATCACTCTTACGGACATATTCCACGAACTTGAAAAGCCCGGAAGGGATCCCAGAGAGGATATGCCCAAGCCCGTACTCAGAAGTGATGTTCTGGATATCAAGGATCTTAAGCCCGGAATGGTGCTGAAGGGTACCGTAAGAAATGTCATCGACTTCGGTGCGTTTGTTGATATCGGAGTCCATCAGGACGGACTGGTACATATCTCGAGAATGACCGACCGCTATATCAAGCATCCTCTCGAGGTTGTTTCCGTCGGAGATATAGTTGAAGTTAAGGTTGTCGATGTGGATGTGGCAAAGCAGAGGATCTCGCTTTCCATGCGACTTGATGACGACGGAAGCGGAGAGAAGAAGACTCCCGGTGCAGGTGTTCCGGCAAAGGATAAGCCCATGCGCAGAGATGACAGACCCCGCAGGGACAATAATGACAGGCAGGGAAGAAACGGTAACAGATCCGCAGGCTCCGGAGCAAAGGAAGAGTTTGCACCCGGAACCATCGGATATATTCTTGCTCACCAGAAAAAGAGATGATCTTAATATTTTAACGGAAGTGCGATATGAAGAAGCTTAAGGAATTACTCGAAAAAAACTGGTTTGCTTATACATTTGCCGCATGTGTCGGAGTCGTGCTGTATGTGCTCCTGACACATATGACAGGCATAGGTAATTTTTTCTCGGCGTTCAGGGATGTGATTTCTCCGGTGATATGCGGAGCTGTGATGGCATATCTTATGAATCCTCTGTGCAATTATTTTGAGAGGAAGCTTTTTCATAAGGTAAAAAAGGACAAGCTCAGACATTCCCTTGCGGTCATTACAACGGTTGTGCTGGTCCTGATCGCCATAGCACTTTTGTTTATCGCGCTTGTACCTTCGCTGGTACAGAGTGCGTCCCTGCTGTTTTCAAATGTGCCTACCTATCTTGATAATCTCGAGAGTAATCTTGATAAGATGTCGTTGACACTTGAAAAGTTCGGAATTGATACGAATCAGATCGAGTCCACCATTGATAAGTCACTTTCGGATCTGTTTAAGGTCATACCGGAGAACATCGGTACCATCCTCAGTACTTCCGTGAGTGTGGGAAGCAGTCTTTTCAATCTGGTGATAGGCTTTATCCTTGCCATCTATTTCCTGTCCGGCAAGGAGGGATTCAGATCGGGATTCCGTCGTATGCGTCATGCCTTTATGACTGACAGAGCGTATAAGACACATACTGCATTTTGGAAAAAGTGTCACGAGATACTTATAAGGTATATCGGATTTGATATGCTGGACGGTATTATTGTGGGAGTGATAAATGCCATTTTCATGGTTATAGCAAGGATGCCTTATGTATCTCTGATATCGGTTGTTGTGGGTGTCACAAATCTTGTTCCCACATTCGGACCTGTTATCGGTGCGGTCATAGGAGCCTTTATCCTTGTGCTGGTCAATCCCATGCAGGCACTTATATTCCTGATATTCACAATGGTGCTCCAGCTTATTGACGGATATATCCTCAAGCCCAAAATGTTTGGAGGTTCACTCGGGGTACCCGCTGCGTGGATCCTTATATCCATTGTGGTAGGCGGCAAGCTTTTCGGTATCCCCGGCATTGTTCTCGGCATTCCCTTTGCTGCCATTATCTCTTTTGTGTATGAGGAACTGGTGATGCCGATGCTGCTTAAGCATAAAGCAAAGCGGGAGCAGCGGGAGCTGGAAGAGAAGGAATGATATAGTATGGTGCTGTTTGTATATCCTCTGCTCATATTGATGGTATGGCGCGGAAGCAGGATGTATATGGGTGGCGTGTGGAACGAGGATGCCTTTTCCCTTGAGCAGATGAAAGCTGTCCAGGGTTTTACGGCTGTGTGCATAATGCTTCACCATATAGGCCAGCAGACATGCGCACCGTGGCTGGATCCGGAGATCATTTCTCCGGGACTTGAAGTCTTCGTTCCCATCGGGTTCTACATGGTGGGGATCTTTCTGTTCTGCTCGGGATATGGTCTTTATGTAAGCTATAAGAACAAGAAGGATTATCTTAACGGATTTATCGTACGCAGGATACTTCCCGTTGTCTTCTCGGGATATGTCGTGACATTGATCTTTCTGATCGTCAGGATATTGCTGGGCGAGGATATGGGCGGCGGCAGACTTTTCTGGTATCTGAGCTGCGCTAAGCTCTGTAACCCGAATGGCTGGTTTGTGCTGATAATTCCGATATTTTACTTAGCGTTTTATCTTGCATTCCGCTTCTGCAAAAAGGAAAGGAATGCGGTATTGGCAGTCCTTGCATTCACTGTTTTCTATCAGCTGCTCGGAACGTCGATAGATCACAATGACTGGTGGATGAGAGGAGAGTGGTGGTACAATTCCATTCACTTTTTTGTCATAGGGATAATCTTTGCACGCCATAAAGACCGGATCACGGAACATTTGAAGAAACATTTTGTACTGTATCTGATCCTGTCATTTGTACTGATATTTGTGCTGTACGGAGTGAGCGAGCTCTGCAGAAATGTCATATCATACTATGGAGAAAACTGGGGGGATCCCCACACCATACTCAGAAGAAGGATCACACTGTTTTCGGAAATGTGCGCTTCCTTTGCCTTTGTGTTTTTTGTGTTCCACCTTGGACTGAAGGTGAAGATCGGCAACAGATTTCTGAAGTTCATGGGCAGTCTGACTCTTGAATTTTACCTGATACACGGATTGTATGTGGGACTTTTCGGAAGGTCTTTTGACGGACTTAAAAGCCTTTATCACATAGATAATGTGTTTGTTTATGTGATCGTTGTCTTTGCACTTGGCGTGCCGAGCGCATTTGTTCTGAGCAGGCTCAGGATGCTTGTTTTCGGAAAGAGAAGCTTTGCACGGGAGCATCCGGAACATAAGAGATTACAGAAGTGATCACGCGGCACGCTGTAAGTGAACTCATTGTTCAGGGTGTAAATAGATAGAAGGATATAGAGATGTATTATTCTGCTATAGGTATACTTGCATTACTGGTCCTGGTGATAGAGAACCTGGACATTCTGCTCGGACTCGATGTGGGCTTTGATAAGCCTGCCTGGAAAGTATACAGAAAATTCCTGTTCTCAATTCTTGTGTACTATATCACGGATATTCTGTGGGGAATCCTGGAGGCTCTCAAGATCCCTGTACTTCTTTTTGCCGATACGTCGCTGTACTTCATCGCCATGGCAGTCGGCATTCTTTTATGGACCAAGTACGTTGTTACTTATCTTGATGAGAAAGATACATTCGGCAATTTCCTTGTACACGCAGGCAGGATCCTTGCTGCGTGTGTTACGGTGATCTCGCTTGTAAATATTTTTGCACCTGTACTTTTTACTGTTGATGATGAGTGCGTATATACGCCGCTTCCCATCAGGTATGCGATACTTATAGTGCAGATCGTGCTGCTGTTTCTTATCTCGATCCACGCACTGCAGATCATTCTTGCAAAGAAGGCATCCGGTGACAGAGTGAAGAGATACAGGGCTACGGCATATTTCGGACTGATCATGTCAACGTTCCTTATTGCTCAGGTCTGGCTGCCTTACCTTCCGATGTACTGTATTGCGTACCTGCTTGGAACCTGCCTTCTCCGTGCCTTTGTCGTAAGGATGGAGAAGGAAGAATACAGGCTTGAAAATGCGGAAATGAAGAGGATAAGACAGGAAGAACTTCTTAAGGAGGAACATACTGCCTACAGACGTATCAGTGCACTTGCCGGTGATTTCCTCTGTGTGTATATAGTGGATCCTGAGTCGGGGGATTACCGTGAATTCAATTCTGCTGATGAATTCAAAAGCTATGATCTTGCAACAAAGGGAACGGATTTCTTCAACACCACAATGAAATATGCGAAGAACATAGTGTGTGCCGAGGATTGGGACAAATTCTCGTCCATGTTCTCACGTGAGGCGGTGCTTGACGAAATTGAAAAAGTAGGAATATACCTGCTTGAATACAGGATCATCTTACAGGACAGGCCTAACTATGTGCAGCTTAAAGCGGCCATTCTTGATGAGGAGGATGAGCATCGCCTTATCGTCGGTATCAATGATGTGGATGCACTTGTAAGGCGTGAAGAGGATTATGCTGCCAGACTTGCCAATGCGCAGAGCATGGCTAATATCGATGCACTTACAGGTGTAAAAAACAGACATGCATATCTCGAAGCCGAAGAAAGGCTTAATGAGCTCATAAATGATGGAGACATAAGCGAGTTTGCCATTGTTATCCTTGATGTGAACGATCTCAAAAAAGTAAATGATACTCTGGGACATCAGGCGGGAGATAAGCACCTTCGAGGTGCCTGCAAGATCATATGCGATACATTTAAAAGAAGCCCTGTATTCCGCATAGGCGGCGATGAATTTGCCGTCATTGTAAGAGGAGAGGACTACGAAAGGGTAGACCGTCTGGTAAGCGACATTGATGATCAGAACAGGAAAGCCGTTATAAATGGCGGAGTAGTGGTAGCCTGTGGCATGTCAAAGTTTGAGGGTGATGACAGCGTGACAGCGGTGTTCAGACGCGCTGACAGGAATATGTATGACAACAAGGTCTCACTGAAATCAGGTCAGTAAATCTGAGTTTTTTTCGGTTTATCTTCGGCATACAAAATCTTGAAAAATTTTCTCAAAAATTGTGTTGACGAGAGCGGATGATTTTGATAATATAATCGTTGCCGCTGTGCTGGCGCTTTTATTTTTTTGTGCTGAATACAGCCTGGAGAGGTATCGAAGCGGTCATAACGAGGCGGTCTTGAAAACCGTTTGTCCGAAAGGGCGCGTGGGTTCGAATCCCACCCTCTCCGCTCAGACTTTTTAAGACAAAGTCTTATGACGAACTTCATACTTGCTTTTGAATCAAGCATGTAAGTACTCTGGAGAAGTACTCAAGTGGTTGAAGAGACACCCCTGGAAAGGGTGCAGGTCGTTAATAGCGGCGCGAGGGTTCAAATCCCTCCTTCTCCGTCAGGACGATGAGTCCTACAGTTCCTTGATAATTCAATACTAATGCATCCCTGAACAATTCCTATTTAACCGGCGAAAACCGGTATAGAAATTTTCAGAAGATGGTCGATGAGAAATC
>CACWJQ010000021.1 GCA_902761225.1 uncultured Lachnospiraceae bacterium
TTCTTCTGTGCTACGATCTCCTGTCCCGGTGCGATCTGGAAGGGACGGATTGATCCGGGAAAGCTTGATGCAAGTGCGATCATTCCTTCACCGCCCTGAGCCGTATAACGATTTTGGAACAGGTTCTCCCCGGAAAATGCTCTTCCGAGTACTTTGCCTATACCCCCTCCCGCTGTCTCCATCTTCATGTTGGGAGTCATCCAGCTCATTGCGCCGCTCTCGGTGATCATGGTCTCTCCGGGATCCAGTGTGCAGATGACTACCGGTAAAGGTTCTCCTTCTATTGAATATTTCATTTTCGTACCTCCTTTATAAATTCTATTAAGCTTAATGACTACTCACTGTATTACTGAAGCTTAACAGGGCTCTCAAAACCGGTCCGGACCGCTCTCAGGCTTCTATGGGAAACAGGATCTCTGTGAGGAATTCATATCCGTAGGGCTTCTGTATGCAGTCCAGTGAAAGCTCCCCGTCATAGGCGGATGCAGCATCCCTGATACTCTTTAATCCAAATCCGTGGTTCAGCACATCAGCTTTTATTGTCTGTATGATCCCTTCTTTTATGTCAGGTTTGCTGGCGCAGGGATTGGTCTGGGTGATCATGAAGAATTTCTCTGTGCGTTTGAACTTAAGATCCACCACCTTGTAGGATGGATCCAGATCACAGAATCTATCGTCGGAAACAGCCTCGATGGCATTATCAAGCATGTTGGCAAGTATCTTGCAGATATCAACGGGAGTAAAATCCACTCCGGTGATGGTGCCGGATACCTTTAATGTGATTCCCTTTTTCTCTGCCTTCTCTCTTTTCTCTGAGATGATGGCATCCGCAATGGTATTGCCGGTGTGTGCGCTGATATCCGCACTGACGATATTCTGTCCCATCTCCTCAAGGTATTCATGCATCTTGTCATATTCCCTGTTTTCAAGGAGAAGGAGCAGCACCTGGGTATTGTTCTTCATATCGTGCTTCATGGCACGTATCTTATTATTGGCTTCGGCAGTGCTCTCAAAATATCTTGTCTCCGATTCGATCAGCTCTTCATTGATGCGGTTCATCTCGGCAAGATCGTCCCGCTCCTTCCTGGCAACCCTTATGTAGAAGACAAGAGTGACAAAAGCAAGAGCTGAGAGCATGAGAACGATACGGACAGGTCTGTCCACAGGAAGGATATCATCATCGGAAAAAGGCTCGGGCATAAAGGTGGTAAAGATGTTCAGAAGCAGGCAGATACCCATGATGATGGAAAGAGGCAGAGGAACATCATCCCTCTTCTTTCTCATTCTTGCTATAAGATAAAACAGAACAAATTCCACAAGTATGGCAGGAAGGGAATATACCGTCTCCCTGATCATTACCTGTAAGTTCCCGTTCCATTCATATTTTCCGAAGATCATGGTTCTAAGACCGCCGATCATGGTATTCAGATCGGACAGTATATCCATCGAAAAAAAGACCAGCAGGAATCTCTTCCACTTCTTCTCGACCATGTTGAAGCCCAGATATATGAGAAGTGCAAAGGATGAGAAAACCATCGCCACTCCGGATATTATGCCGGCGCCCGCATCTTCCGAAGTCCCGGTCATTGAAAAGGCCACCCCCGCAAATCCGCCCAGAATAACCGAAAGGATATATGCTATCTTCTTTCTCTTTATCTCATACCTGAGGACATCCGATATGAAATACACATTCAAAGGAGCTGCCAGCATGGTGGGCAGTGCGATAAGCAGACTGTACAGTATGTTCATAACGAGGGGCTCATTCATCTTCCGGCCCTCCTTATATACTCGAAGAGCTTCTGCTTGGCGGCAGGACCAAGGCCTCTTGAAATGGGAATGATATCTGTATTATCCATGAGCACTTCCGAAGTTCCCATCTTCTTAACGTGACCGAGACTTATATAATAGGATCTGTGGCACTTGAAGAAATCCTCCGAGACACTGTCTACGAGAGAGATCGCTTCTGAAAACTTCATCCTGGTCTCTATGGTCTCACCGGAAAAAACAAAACGCACACAGTTATTGGCGGCTTCCGCATAGCAGAGCGATGAAACCGGAAACACCTCTTCCTCGCCATCCACCTTAAGGGCGATCTTCTCTTCGACCCTGATCTTCTTCTCAAGGTCCGCCAGAGTCTCCCTGAGCTTGTCCATCTCCACGGGCTTTCCCAGGAATCTGAAGGCACTGACCTCATAGCCGTCCATTGCCATTTCGGTATGGCTTGTCATAAAGATTATGGGAATGGAATCCGAATATGTACGGATGATCCTTGCGGTCTTCATTCCATCCATCTGCTTCATCTCGATATCGAGAAAAACCGCATCAAGCTCAAAGCCGTTCTCAAAGGCAGCGATGAGTTCCTTTCCGTCCGCATAGTGGAAGCAGCTTACATCTCCCTTTCCATAAAGCGAATGGATCGAATCCGTTATCTGTTTTCTGAAGACGCTTTCATCATCGACTATAGCGATGCGCATGGTAACTCCCCTGCTGATCGTTGATCTCATAAGTTCAAACATGACAAGATCATCTTTAAGGTATCTGACATGTCCGTATCACATCATGAAATTGGCAGCCATAGGTTTATAACTCCCCCCTGCGGCTGCCAATTACTCATATTTTCAGAATCTGCCGCAAATTAACAGTTCCTGATAAGTTTATCATATTTACGTGAAAAGAGGTTAATTCATCCCACAGTCTTGCCGTTATCAAGGACTATTGTCCTGGTTCCGTAGGATGCGCACTTTTCGGAGTGTGTTACCTGAAGGATGGTCATCTTCTTTTCTTCATTGAGCCTCTTGAACAGCTCCATTATCTCCTGTGACGACTTGGAATCAAGGTTACCTGTGGGCTCATCGGCAAGGATGACTGCGGGACTTCCGAGGATCGCTCTTGCGATGGCGACTCTCTGCTGCTGGCCTCCGGAAAGTGTTGCGGGCATTGCCTTTCTCTTTTCGGTAAGTCCTGTGATCTCCAGAATCTCGTCAAGCTCCTTCTTAAGCTCACTTTTCTTCTTACCGTTTATGGTGGCGGGAAGAAGAATGTTGTCTTCAACATTAAGGTTCATTACCAGATTGTAGAACTGGAATACAAATCCGAGGTTGGAAAGTCTGAGTTTGGAGAGCTTATTTTCCTTGAGGGATGCTATATCCTCTCCGCACAGCGTTATCTTTCCTTCAAAGCTTCTGTCGAGTCCTCCTATAAGATAGAGAAGGGTCGACTTTCCGGATCCGGATGCGCCCATGAGAGATACGAACTCTCCCTCGCTCACATACATGCACGCCTCGTCAAGAACCTTATTGATATTGCTTCCTTTTCCGAATGTCTTGCTTACATTGCTTACTTCGATTACGGTATTCATATATTGATCTCCCTGAAAATTATTATGATGTAGGATTTGTGACACGACCGTCATTATTCGTATTTAAGCTGCTCCGAAAGTTTCATCTTCTTAAGATTTCTGATAGGGAACAGTACTGTCAGTGTAAACACTATCGTCATCAGTGCCCAGAGCTTTAATATCACTCCCGGATTGATATCAATGATCAGATAGATATTCTCTGCCATCTCAAAGGCTCTCTTTAATACCACTATCAGCAGAGTGGAGACAGCCACGCCAAAGGCCGATGCAGCAAATGATGTAATGAGCATCTCCCTGAACAGAATTCCGGAAAGAGTCTTTCTGCTCATTGAAGTAGAGATCATAACTGCGCACTCCTTCTTCCTTCCTTCGAATCCGATGATCTGATTGCTGATCATACCGATACATGTCATTATCACGGCAACGGCAATGATCACTCCGAGGACTCTTTCTGACTGGGCATTGTCATCATTGAAATCATCCACTATATCCTGCACGGTTTTGCTTTCAGCACAGTAGTTTATAGCGTATCTCTTGATCTCATCCCTTGTTTTCTCCGGATCGTCGCTCCTTACCATAAGATATCCGGGCTCATCATGATATATGGAGATAAAGTCGCTTTCCGATATTGCGAAATTGTTCTTCATTGCTTCATAGTTCTCAACCTTGAAGAATCCGGCAACCGTGTAGACCTCCCTTACGGGGAACACTCCTGAAGGATGGAATGTGATGGTCAGAGGATCACCGATGGAATAACCGTTGTTCTTAGCCCAGTTTTTTTCTATATATATCGTTCCGTCCTCTATGACATCCGGAAGATCGTACAATGCACGGAACATATCATAGCCGCCCTCCGGGATACCGAAGAACTGAGCGGTCTTCTCATACTCCACATCCTCAAGATATATATAGTCCAGCTCCTGGTAGACATATTCCGTTTCCGTTACTCCGTCCAGATGTTCCACAAAGGAAAAGTGCTTGGGCATACCTGTTGCGGCTACGGTCACAACAACATCACAGTCATACAGATCCGAGACCAGCATTCCGTTCATTGATGTTGCGATGATGTAGACAAGAACACACATGGTGACTGATGTTGCGCAGAGCACTCCGCTTCCCACGGTACTCTTTCTTGAAATGGATTCTCTGGATGCAAGAGACATCTTTTCTTTTCCGAATCTTTCGGATAAAGAGAACACTCCGTTTGTTACAGCCTTTAAGATTACGGGGAACAGGAATGCAACAGCCATTACCGCTGCGATAAGACATATTGCCGCACTGAAAAGTCCTCCCGGGATCAGAGCAGCTATAAGAGCCACGATGGCCATTATGCATCCTGTGATGATGCCGCTTCTGTTGAATTTGTATTCGGTATCTCTGTTATCAAATATGATATCTCTTATGGACATCTTAAGTGCCTTGAGAACAGCCTTGAGAGGGATCAGGCACTCTATGGCTATTGCGCCGAGGATCGTTCCGATCACAAGTGCTTTGGATATTGAAGGAATTTCCAGTTCAATAACCATGCCGGTAGAGTCTGATACATCAAAAAGCACTGACATCATAGGTCCCCTGATAGCAAGATACAGAAGGACTCCGGGGATGCTTCCGAGAAGTGCATACATCACGTTCTCAAGGAGAAGGATTCCTGCTGTGCCACGGGGACTCATACCGAGACTTCTGAGCGTGCCGATGTATGACATTCTGTCGCTTACTATCCTCTCGCAGATGGAGAAGGTTATGAATATAACGAGCAGGAATGCAACTGCGAAAAGTATGAAGAGGAGTCCGAACAGTTCGTTCATCATATCCTCCATATCATCGGTAAGTGCAAAGCGCTGGACATTTTCCGACTTGAATTTCTCCTTGAGCATCTGCTCGGCAGCATCGATCTGGGTATCATCGAGGACATTGATCATGAAAGCACCGCCTACAGTCTTGCCGCAGGAAAGGATATCTGCTGTAGCATTATTGACAGCACCGCTGTAACCTCTGAAAAGGAGATTTTTTGCATCATCACGGGCCATTCCCACAACGGTAAGTTCAACCGGATCACCGGCTTTATCGTATACGCTTATGGTATCACCGACTTCTATCCCGAAGTCATTCATATACTTATTTGTAAGAACGATCTCCATATCACCGGGGATCACATCCTTTATATATCCCATGGATGCTGCCAGTTCCGCATCTACACCATATACGGTAAATGTATCGGAAGTAACCAGGTAATAGGTATCGGGTACATCCACATAGACAGGATTGTTGAAAGTTCTCACTACCAGAGTCTGATTTTCCGGAAACCCTTCAGGAAGAGCCGAAAGCTCAGCGGTGTATGAATAGGCCATTATATCGGCCTCTCCGCTCATTGAACTGAACATATAACCCACAAGGCCCTTTTCGGTCTGGGCAAGGTCAAAGCAGAACAATGCCGCAAAGGCACAGACAAATATGGAAAAGATCACCAGATTGGATCTGAGCGGTTTTCCGTATGTATTTTTTAATGTTGTTATGCCATCTTGAGATTCTGTCTTCAGGTGCTATATACATACCGTCGCTTTGTGATACGTGGTATGTGGTATAGAATTCATCTATCGTTGAAAGAATGGCATTAACTCTTATGATCTCGGGACTGTGTGCATCATATTCGATCTGATCGATCAGAGCTGAAGCTTCCTTCTTTTCACACCAGATCCTTGCATAATTCTCGAAGAGAAGCTTTCGCTGATCATCATTTTCCGTAAGGGATACGATACACTCCATGCCTCCAAGATCCGCATAATTCTCACCCAGTGTCTGCTTGCCATCCACATGATATACGCCGAACACAGTGAATTTATTCTCGAAATAATCTATTGCCTGTGCATTTCTGTCATTAAGCTTGTCAACATCCGCACTTGCGATCCAGGAAGGGTTATAGGCACCGTTTTGATCGAACAGTATGCAGTTACTGTCAAATGCATGTCCCATCTCGTGGGCTATTACCATTCCAAGTCCTCCGAGATTGGTATAGTAATCTGCCTTTACATCGAAGAAGGGTGCATTGGTAATGGCAACGGTTATGGTTATATTGTTAAGAGAGGGATCATAGCATGCATTGAACATCTGCATGGGCATCTTTATGTCTTTTCTGTCCAGGGGCTCCCCGAGGGATATGATCTGATCCTTTATTCCCTTGACCTTATATGCAAGGTAGAACTCAAAATAATCCTTTCCCTTTATTCCCTTATATTCATCGGGATCCTGTCTTGTCATATCGCTTCCGGTAACATAAACGATGTTATCCAGCTTCTTAAGGATACTGGTCCTTGTTGCGCTGCTGAGCCAGTCTGCAGAGGATATCAGCTCTCTGTATCCTTCCCTTATATCATCACACATTGAGATCAGCGCTTCGTCTGTAGCGTCCGTGTAGAATTTTTCCACATACAAGGGATCTGTCTGTGAGGAATAAACCATAAGGATCTCATTCATGATACGGTCTTCATCAGAGGAATAATCCACTGTCTTATACTGGTCAAAGGCATCATATCCGTTAACGATAAATCTCTGGAAGGTATTGCAGACACTGCAGAGTTCCCATGTTTTAAGGACATCAAGATTATCCGCCACAAGGATCTCGTTCAGCTTGGCAAGCTGCCCCGGATCCATCAGTCCGAATTCATCACAATTCTTAAGGTTGAATCCAAGGCTTTTAAGATGATCGTCAAGGTCCACATTGGTGAGTATGTCCTTAACGCTGTCTGCTGAATAAAGCTTAAAATACGCATACTGATCGGCTGCGGATCTGACTATATCCATATCAGTGGCATTGTACAGATCCATAACGATATAAGCGAATTCCTTACCTGTATTGTCGGAATATTCCTTATCATGTCCCATGGCCTGCAGCACGATGCTTGCCTTTTCCTTGAGGGAATCAAGTGATCTGTAGGAATCCTCCAGGGATTCAAAATCCGCATCAAAAATCCCTGAATACTGTCCGAAGCTCAGCACATTGGTCCCGGACTCAAGATAATTGGGAGTGACGGCAAGGTTCAGAAATCCGTTACAGCCCCAGTCCTTCTGGATCCTGACATCCAGCTCGAGAAGTTCATCCATGGTAGAAGCCTCATCGATCTCATGAAGAAGACTGTCAAGGGAAGCCGGTACAGCTGCATTATCAAAATCGTAAGAGCTGAACAGATCATATGCCGTCTTGATGACATATTCCTCAGTTCCGACTGAATACCCGCTTCCGGAGACAACATCATTTATCACGGACTTTACCTGCTCTTCGATCATCTTCTGATCAAATGCGGAGCCCGCAGTCTGTTCTCCGTATCCAAATTCCGCATTCTGAAGCTTCTCCAGATTCACATATCCGTAGAAATCATCCTGCGCCCTTATGTGATCAGGGGTGACCACAGCGGATTCTTCCCCGCCTGCATCTTCCGGTGTCGTAACAGTCACTGCAGCGCATCCGGAAAAGACCGTAAGAGATGCCGCACAAAACAGTGCTGTCAGCCTTTTAAATCTATTCATACTTCCTCCTCATTTATCTGTACTGCCCGTCATTCTGCACATATGCCTGAGCAGTCACTTTTGATGTTCACATACTAACACCGTATTTTCATCCTGTGTAAAATCTGTGGTGAGTTGTACCGAATCTGTGGTGAATTGCAAAATAACGATAAAAAACGGTTCCCATATCCACGTCAGCCGTGAATACGGGAACCGTTAGGTTTTTGCAGTGTGCGTCAGATTTTACCAACTCCGTCGCACTTTGATATGGTATCTATGGTGCCGTCTTCATTATATCTGAATTCCGCAACGCATACGCTTCTGTGGAAGAGGCTTCCGCCGGGGAGTTCATCCGTATGATAGAACAGATAGGAATGTCCCTTGTAATCGCAGATCCCGGGATGATTGGTAAAGCACGGTCCCTCTTCCATCAGCACGCCCTGATATTTCCAGGGACCTGTAGGCGATTCCGAGGTGGAATATCCGAAATGTTCATTGCGGTGCTCGCCCTCCGCAAAGCCTGCAAATACCATGTAGTATAAGCCGTTTCTCTTGTAGAACCATGGGCCTTCACCGTATGTGGTTCCGGTCATATGACTTCCCTTTCCGAAGGATTCAACGGTCATGGGAATCTTAACAATTCCGACACTCTCGTCATAAGAGACCATATCATCATTAAGGATCACATATCGAAGCTCGGGATTTCCGAAGTAAAGATATGTCTTTCCGTCATCATCGGTAAATACCGTGGGATCGATATCATTCCAGTCGCCTTCATCAACGAGGGGATGTCCCAGATCCTTAAATGGTCCCGTGGGAGAATCCGAAACGCCTACCGCTATGGCCATTCCGCTGTCCTTCTTGTGAACCGGGCAGTAGAGATAGTATTTACCGTTCTTTTCGATAGCCTGAGGTGCCCACGCCCTGTCGTCAGCCCACTCAATATCATCAAGGGAAAAGATCTTACCGTGGTCGGTCCAGTTCACCATGTCGGTTGTGGAGAAGCATCTCCAGTCATACATGGTGTAGAAATCGTTCTTCAGTTCATCCTCATCATGAGTGGTGTAGAGATACAGCGTATCTCCGAATACCGACGGTGCCGGGTCTGCGGTGTACATATCCTTTATTATCGGATTTTTGTGAAAAGTTTTTTCTTCCATAATTCCCTCGCATAATAATTTTTTTGACCGTATCACATGCTTTTGAGTGCTTCCGTCAAAAGTCATGACCACGGTTTATCACTCGAAAGTCATGTTCACGGTTTATCACTCAGTCATGACTTGCCAGTTTATCCTTAAGGATATCCCTTGTCATCTCTATCTGATCTATAAGTTCATCATTGCTTTTTCTTGCTTCTCTTATTCTATCATAAACAATGCAATCGCCCGCAAGGCTGTTAGTCCATACATCCAGTAAAAATGAACTGCCTGACGAATCCGCGGACACCATCCCTCCGCCGAATTCTTCCTGTCGGAATCCGGGAATATCATGGAGCTCCTTATTGAACTTTCTGACTGCGGGCTTAGCCTGGCGAAAATAGACATTGGCCATCTCGATCCTTTTATGCTTGGTCATGTTGATCAGCAAACCGCCTCCGAGAAAATCCAGAATTCCGAGTTTCCGAGCCTTTCCCAGATATTTCCTGACTTCATAGAGATTCTCAAGAGCTTCGTCCGCTGCTGCTATTGCTTCTTCGATCTGCTTTTTGGTATTCTCAGTCATATTTCCCTCCTCTTGAATGATCACAGATACTGTGTCCGTTTCCCGCTAAAGATATGCATGTTTCATCGCTGTATCATTTAAGTTTTTTACCGAGGTATCTGCCGGAAATTACCCTGGGCCATGTTTGTAAGATAATCCTTGTACTGCTTATAATCCACAAAGCCGGTAAGTTCCAGTATCTCTCCGTATCTGAAGCTGTATTCCTTACTGAATACAAAATGGCTGTACTTTGGAACCCTCTTTATCTTCTTTACGATGTTCTCCTCAGATCCGTAGATATTGAAGACTTCATGATAGGTGATGAACTGGTTGATGAACATCTTCTGTGCAGGAGTATGTATCAGAGGTATCCGGATACATTCTTTATCAAACCGGTTCTTTTTAACGAGATATGTCTGACCGCATTCCGAGACCATCCACCATCTCTCCCACTTGTGCATCGCCTTGACATTCGGAATGGGAGTAAGGAGATATACGGGGATCAGCATTTGGATACTCCGTCCGTTTAAGTATTCACTTATGGCTCCGGGCACTTTCGGTGCGATCAATGGAATGTTTTGGTCAAAGCCCTTGAATATCCTTCTGAAAAGAGGCCTTGCGTATATATTCTTAAAATACCTTAATGCCCTGTATGCCGTGCGGAACATGATCGCGGAAATGAGTATTACTATGGCCGCTACCACGAAGAACATCCACGGTGCATATTTTGCCATAAGTATCATGAGACAGATCCCGGCAAACTTCATTATGACCATAAATACTGATGCGAACGGAACGAATGTGCACACCGGTATCATTAGGATATCGATAAATGCAAAAAGATATCTGACGAGAAAATAGATTATAAGTGTTACGACAAGAACCAGAAAGCATGCGATGAAACTGATCCCGCCCTTCACTAAGGACGCTGCACCTGATGCGGCGCGGACCTTCATCATGGTGTTTGTATTGGAGATCATCATCGACATTGATATGAAGCCGATAAGAACTCCGTTCAGCTTTGTCATGTTCTCAATGGCAATGCCCAGCACCTGGGTTTTTCCCATGGCTTTCGCAAGAAGAGGAAGACCGAACCATGCAAGCAGGAATATACTTATGAAGGTATTTTCAAAGACTCCGTATGAGAAGCCGTCCAAAAACTCCAGCTGCCTGATCCCGACATTGTGTCCCGCTTTTGCAAGAAGAGATGTGGCGCTTAATATCACCATGGTCCAGGATGTGTCGATGCCTCCGATATATCCGAAACCGATAATGGGTGCCACCACCTTTCCGAAGCTCCCTCCGAAACTCACCGCGATCTCGGTTCCGCTCATATCGTCAGCATTCACCGCAAAGGCGCCTCCGTAACAGAGCATCGAGAACACAAGACACATTGTGATGCAAAGAATGATAAATCTCTTATTGTTTTTATATATCTCTGTAAAGATCTCCCTGTAAGTCATAGGCTCCCCCCGGAGTTTATACTTATTTACGACCCTGCTCTGATAAGTGCCCTGGCAACACTGAGTATACCGATACACATAAGTATCAAAATACAGCCAAGCATGATATATGCATACTTTTTTCTTTTTTTGATATTGCTGCGGTCTGTGATCATCGTAACGATCCAGCCGATGATGGAATAGAATTCCACAATGACTATCGCCGAGAAAAAGCAGACATACAGCTTGTACAGAATATCCTTACCCATTATGCGCCACGCTCATTCGTCAGATGTCCTTAAGCTTATCCTTCAGGTGATCTCTGATGGATTCGATCTGTCTGATAAGATTCTCTGTGGAAGCCTTTGCTTCACCGAGCTTCCGTGGGTCAAGCTTTAACACGGTTGAAGCATCTTTTTTCACAGACGTAAACTCCATACCGCTCTTTATATCCTCAGGTATGTCCAGTAACTCTTTATTGATCCTCTCGATCTTAAAGGCGGCACATGCAAAAAGATAATTGACCGCATTGACCTCTTCCTTCTGACTCTTTGCGTCAGATCCGCTTTTTGATAATGTCTCTATACATTTATCTGCTTCATACAGATCACTGAGGGTGATGTTTGCCGCATTGACCGCCTGTATTATCTGAGTCTTTATATTGCCGTCCATTACCTGTCCTCCTTTCGGAAAACCTGCCACTGTATATTCATTAAGATCACATAATGTATTTTCCGATATCAGGAACCGTTTCCGCAATGAATGTGGCTCCGGCTTCCTCAAGCTCCTGTCTGTCTCCGTAACCGTAGAGTACGCCGATGGAATCCAGTCCCACATGATGAGCTCCGGTTATATCGTAATGCCTGTCTCCCACCATCACGGCTTTTGAGATGTCCATGATACCGCAGTTTTCGGTAACATACTTAAGGACATCTATCTTGGTCTTTCTTACTTCAGTGGATGCCACGACTTCGTCGAAAAACTCCGCAAGTCCGAAATACTCCAATACAACCTTAGCCATGGGCTCTGCTTTTGTTGTCGCAACGTACATCTTCTTTCCAAGGGATCTGAGTTCCGACAAAAGCTCCTTTACACCGGGATATACTTCATTCTCGTACACACCTTTTTCAGCATAATATTCTCTGTAAAATGCCATACCTCTCTGTGCATCATCCGGAGAAAAGCCCAGCTTCTTCTCCCATGATTCTCCAAGAGGCGGTCCCACGAACTGTTTCAGGAAGGATCTGTCAGGGATCTCCACTCCCATCTTACCAAGGGCATATTCGTATCCGTTCATTATACCGGGACCGGAATCCGTAAGTGTTCCGTCAAGATCAAACAGTACATAGGTATAATCCTTTACAGCATTTACGTTCTTGTCAGCCATGCTTATTATCTTTTACTCCCCATAAAACACTCTACAACTGATTTTATCTGAAACCGTCCGCCTTCACAATGAAAAACCGTCAGATCCCATAGATATCCGGAGTTCACACTCCCACAGTCTTCCTGTATCTGTACTCAATAAATGCACAGAAAAGGGCAAGGATCCATACCGCAGCAGTGCCTATCCATCTGTACTTTGAGGAAAAAAGTCTGTCGAATGGCGGCTTTACCAGCTTTATGAAGGCTAAGGCCATCAGTCCGAACAGACAGCTGCTTACGGCAGATATACGGTTCTGGAAGGAAAGAGGCCATCCTTCATAGGTCCACAGGATCATATTGAAGCGGTATTCAAGCACATAGGAGGTCAGCAGCTCCACACCTGTTGTCACCAATGCGCTTCCGATAAACAGAGCGAATGGATTCTTAACCTTTCTGAACAGGAAGATCAGGATCAGTATCCCGAATCCGTATATGGGACATATGGGGATGTGAAGTATCCCCCTGTCATAATATGTCCTGAACAGCACCCAGACGCAGATGATCTCATAAAGCCACCCGATAAATGATGCCAGTCCAAACAGAAGCAGATATTCAGTTATAAAGCATACGACGTTTTTTTTCACAAAAGTTAATCTTCCTGCGGATGAACCCGCCGGGTGTCACATAACAGCATTAATTCTACTGTATTTTAGCGAATATTAAAAGGTCGCCCGCCGGGAGACCGGTGAAAAATATTTTTTCGATACAATGATCATGCAACAGGGAAATAAATAGGCATCAACCCAAAATACAGGAGGACAAAAACATGAAGAAGAATTTAACAGAAGTCGTATTTATCCTTGACAGAAGCGGATCCATGAGCGGCCTTGAGTCCGACACCATCGGCGGTTTCAATTCAATGATCACCAAGCAGAAGAAGGAAGAGGGCGAAGCTTACATCACCACCGTTCTCTTTGATGACAAGATCGAGACTCTTCACGACCGTATCGAGATCGGCAGGGTAGAGCCCATGAACGATTCCCAGTACTTTACCAGAGGCTGCACCGCACTGCTGGATGCCATCGGAAAAACCGTGAACCACATCTCCGACATCCACAGGTATGCAAGGGAAGAAGACAGACCCGAGAAGACCATCTTTATCATAACCACTGACGGACTTGAGAATTCCAGCCGTGAGTTCACTTATGACAAGATCAAAAAGCTCCTGACCAAAAAACAGGAAAAGGACGGATGGGAGTTCCTTTTCCTGGGAGCCAATATCGATGCCATCGAGGTGGCAGGAAAGATGGGAATAAGCAGAGATGATGCCTGCGACTATGTGTGTGATGAAGCAGGTACCGCCCTCAACTTCAACGTCATGTCCAATGTCATCGGCAGCGTAAGAAGAGCAAAGAGCCGTAAGGAAGCCAAGATGGCGAAGATGGCCTGCTGCGAAATGATAAGGGAGGATTACGCAAATCGCGGATGATCTACGCTATGATGCATTCAAGTCCGTGCTCTTCAAGCTGGATATCGAGCTCGATCATGTCATAGATCTTATTTTCTATGAAGTATGAAAAGATGATATCCGTCTTGTCGCTGGGGGACAGAGCATATCCCGCCCTTGCAAGAAGATCCCTGGATTCGTCGAGATTGAGCATCGCACCTATGCACAGGCACATTGCCGTAAGCTTCTGGGGGTGATAATCGGGATTATTCTTGATCTTGGAGAAGACCTTTTTATCAACAAGTGCACGCTTGTAGACATCGGCATTACTCAGTCCCTTTGAGCCTATAAGGAAGAGCAGATAATCGGAGAATGAATCCTCAACATGGCTTACCCTTTCTGCCAGCTTAGCGTAGAGATCTTCATCGTAGTCATAGTTGTCGCTATCCTCATCGCAGGAATCTTCGTATATCTCTTCCTCAATGGCATCATCAGGAAATACCTCCTGCTTTATCTTTGCAGAGCCTGCACGTTTTTTCGCAGGCTCTGTTCCTCGTTTTTCCTCACGCATCGATGCAGATCTCTCTGCATACAGAGGGACAGAGTTTTCTGCCGCCTCTACATTCAGATCTTCGGCAGGCATCGAGTCGCATACTGCATTTTTACCTGCTCCTACGATACACTTTCCGGAAAGTCTTCCAAGCAGACCCGGCTTTTTCTGAGGACTGGCAGATTTCTGATAACCGGTTCCTGGCACTTTCTCCTTCGCTGCGGAAGACATAGCCGGTATAAACTCAGGTTCTGACAACGGGGCAGATGCCGCCATCGGTGAAAGTGCTGACATTGCGGCAAACTGCATACCCGCTTCAACATAGTTTCTCCGGATATACAGATCCAGTTCTTCTCTGTTTATTTTGGAATTACGTCTTTGTTCTTCACTGTATCTCATAATTTTATACATTTCCCAGAAGTACTCTGCTCAGATGCTTCTCCGCTGCAGACTTAAGTCTCTTCATCAGTTCAATATCCGTTGCCTTTTCCATCATCTTATATCTCGGAAAATACCTTGTGATGTGAAGCGGGATCCCGGAATCCATGCCGGCGATCCATTCAGCTTCCTTCTCCATCTCCTCCGGTGAATCATTTATCCCGGGAACGATGAGGGATGTGATCTCTATATGGGATGCCTCCGCACTTTTTGTGATAAATCTTTTTACTGTTTCAAGATCACCGCCGAGCTTTTTATATGCATCCTCCGTGAAGGCCTTAAGATCGATGTTCATGGCATCGATGTATGGAAGGACTTCCTCGAGAACTGATAACTCTGCCATTCCGTTTGTGACAAGAACGTTTTTCATCCCGCTCTCATGCACCAGCTTTGCGCAGTCCCTTACATATTCATATCCCACCATTGCTTCATTGTATGTATATGCCACACCGATATTTCCTTCGGGGATGTGGTCCGATGCGATGGTCACAAGCTCTTCAGGGGACAGATGATAAAGCTTCCTGAAAAAATCCTCACCAACCGTGGAAATATCATAGTTCTGGCAGAAGGGACATGACATGTTACATCCGAAGCTTCCGACAGAAAGTATATAGCTTCCGGGACAGAAGAAGGCAAGGGGCTTCTTTTCAATTGGATCCAGTGCTATCGAAGTGATCTTCCCGTAATTAACACTGACAGTAGTGTCACCTTTTCCGCATCTTGCATGACACCTTCCGAGCCTGCCCTCTTCAAGTCTGCAGTGACGGGGACATACATGACAGATGATCTGTTCACTCATGGCGCACTACCTCGAAACGGTAAAGCTGTACTCCCTTCTCATCAAAGTCTATTCCGGCCTTCTGCATGGCAATGGCGATCTGATATTCCACGGTATCCACTCCGTCAAGATCGGGAAGTAGCAGTCCCCTTCGGTATCCTTTCTCAACGATCACACCGTATCTCTTTACATCCAGCTTGTCAGGAGAATCGATCGCTTCAGGCTCTCCGAGGACATCTACATTGATCTCCAATAATGAAAGCTCATCCGATGTAATGGCATTAAATCTCGGATCCCTTGTTGAAGCTGCGATCGCATTAGATATGATCTCCTTTGCCAGGCTGTCTTTGGTAGGAGCGATGGTTCCTATACATCCGCGGAGCTCACCTTTTTCATGGATCGAAACAAATGCTCCCGCTCTTTTTGAAGACATCTCCTCTGTAAGTTCATCTTCGGAAGGTATATAGACCTCGCCCTCGTTTATATATTTTTCAATCGTATTTTTAGCAAGCTGTACATATTTGTCCATAAATACCCCTTTTGCGATCAAACCTGTTTACCCGGGACCATCTCTTTCTACTGATCATTTGCTCTCCCGCAAACGCCTGTGCCCGGGCTCCTCCGAATGGCAAGCTTATGCACCGGTCATTTTTCACAGATTACTGTACGGTAAGGGATGATATATACAAAATCCGTATCCCACTCCAAAGGTTGCTTCGTGGGAAAGCTCTCTTGTATCTATATTTATCCCATCAAATGCACCGCCCATTATTGTAAAGGATCTGTGCCCGCATTCCATGGACTTATCAAGAAGTTCTTCATCAAATGAAGTCAGCGCTCCAAAGTCCCCGGCTCCCATTACCGACATGATCTTCTCATCATATACAGGACCCTCAGGTGCAAAGCCGTAGGGACCGTCTTCCTTCTGGCAGTGACTAAGGTCGCCGCTTGCAACGAACACACATCTTCTTCCGGTTCTCTCTACAGCCTTCCGTATTGCTTTTCCGAATTCGTAATGCGTGTTAAGGCCAAGTCCCGACAGTCCAATCCTAACCAGCTTATAATCCGTATATCTCTTATTGACAAAATACATGGGAACAGTGGTGCCGTGATCAAGCGCAGGGTCCCTTTCTCCCAGTGTTCCTGCAGGGATCCCTTCTGCATCGCATATCTTTCCGATCTCTGCGGCCAGCTCATCATCGTATCCCACATCAAATCTTACGTTACGGGCACCGAATCTTCCAAAGTCCCCCACTGCTCTTCTTCCGGGTGATATGTGAAAATAATCCCCGTACATTATGGAGTGAGGTGAAGTCAGTATTATCGTGTCGGGCTTAAGCTCCTCAATGTCACGTGCTACGGTATCGAATGAATCCAGAGTATCCTGTATCTTCAATTCCTCACCGCGCCCAATCTCCCTGACCGCTATGGGCGGATGAGGGACCATGTATCCCGCTAAGATCGGCATAACCCGCACCTCCTTATCAGTGTACGCTGTGACCGGTAATGTCCGGTAATTCCAAAACAGCCCGGGAAAACCCGGGCTGAAAAACTAAAAAGATGAAACCTCTTCCTGCATTTCTGATATATGTAACGACCGTAGTCTATGTCCGATATCAGTCTACTGCAATGTCGATATTCTTTCCGACAAGTCCTACATAAGCACCTGCTGCAGCTTCGCTTGCATCAGCGTGAGCGATGAGCCACTTATTGCGTGCCCAGAGGAGCTTATCCTCGTCATTGCCAGCCTTGAGAGCGGGCTTATCGGTATTGGTATTCTTGGGAAGAACTACGCATACACGGAAGTTGGATTCTCCATCAGCGTTGCAGGGTGCATAGTGAAGAGTATCTTCATAAACAACCACAACATCTCCCTTGTCTGCAACGAATGCCTTTACCTTGGAGGTATCAAGCTTTCCGTCTACGATATCATCCATCTTGGCAAGAAGAAGGACGAACTTGGATGTTCCGATGTTAAGCTCACATCCGCGGTGATACTCAAGGCAGTTAAGCTTGGTGTTGCTTCCCCAGCACATTCCGATCTGGATGGGCATTCCGCCATATGCTCTGTCGGTAAAATCCTTATAGAGATCGGTGCATGCCTCGAGGCTGTCAATGCCGGGCTCATAAGCAACTCCCTCTGCGGGAAGCTCGATCTTCTCCATTGCATCAAGAAGAGGTGCTACATCGTATCCTGTAAGAACATGTCCGTATCTCTTGAACTCGTCGCTGTGAACTGAAATAAACTGCATGATAATACCCTCCATAAATAAAGTGTTCTGAAAACCCTGGTTTAATCTGACCCATGCACACAGATCATTGTGCTATCTGCCGGATCAGTCCTGACATGATCATTTTATCACTTAAGTGTCTGATTGAGTAGAAACTGTTTTCTTTTCGCAAATATTAACCGTCATTTCGCAATTCTTATAATCTGTCCCTGAATATGATCATCAGTAATATAGCAATTCCCGCAATGGTCTGTAAGATACCGTTAGCAAGAAAATACCGTCTTTCGCATTCTCCAAGCCTGTCAAATAAGACTTCCGGCTGACCGGGACAGATATTTATCATCGTAGTATCACTCTGTTTCAGGCCGCCCAGAGTTCTTTTATCTCCCCACATCCTGTTCCTGCAGGAATATGTCCGTCCGTTGTAATCATACCTGTATGTGGCATTATATCTTCTGTATCTGTATCGGTAGTGATCATCATCTCCTCTGGATCCATCTATTCTCACGATAAGAGCCGGAATCTGCTCCACACATACTTTCTTTATCTTATTCGCCCTGTATGCTCTGTAAAAATGATATGCCGCCAGAGCAAAGACTACCAGAGCAGCAAGAATGATAAGTATAAGGGAGCCTTTGTCGATGGGCGGATGTCCCCCGTTTGAATAATCAGTATAGGTGTATGTATAGGTAACACCGTTTTCATCCACATATGTTGTTGTAGAACTTGAAAGTAACATATATCCTCCCCCGTATGACCGCTTACCGTTCAAATACGGCCACTCCTGCCTTATTCTATCATAAAGAAACATTCCATACAAAAAACTGCGGATCTCACTCCGCAGTTTTCTTCTTCATAAGCACAGGAAACATAATGACGATCATAAATACTAAGAGAAACACCGGCCAGCAGATCATGGTGATAAACTGAAACAGCTCCGGAAGGATATTATTATCGAATGTGAGAAGGAAAAGCAATTCGAAGGTCATGACAAGGAACATCACAACAGCCATGATAAGAGCGATCAGTATATATGCAATAATAAAAACAATTCCTTTTTTCAGCGTAAGATCGGCAAACTGCTTATATACTTTTGAATAGGAAAACCATATATATCCACCGAATATCAAAAGCCCTGCGATATAGGCAACCGGATTATATCCGTAATCAATGCCAAAACCAACCGCTCCGCCTTCCGTGCTTATTATTTTTTTTCCAAGGAACTGTACGGGATTGGCGATGGTGGAGACTATCAGCACTGACAACAAGTATAATATTTCTATTCCCAAGAGCCTTAGTTTATCCTTCATTTGATCTATCACCTTTCATCACACACCGGAGCATATTATATCATATGCCGCCACATATATATTCTTCTGCCATTTTCATCATCACGGACAGATTCTTAAGATCATTGTCTGTATCCCCTGTTTCGAGAGAATGATTCCCTCCGGATATCATGTATGATGTAATCCCCTTCTCATCGCATATACTACGGATCTTACCGGCATCAGCCAGAGGATCCGCATCACCGTAGAAGGCGATCCCATCCCGATCTGCATACTCTCCGAAAAAGATCAGGGGTGAGAAATATATCTGCTTTGCCTTCAGGCCTTTTTCCCTTGCATAACACGCGGCTGCTACAGTCCCAATGCTTTTTGATATGAACAGCAATTCATCTTCATCGCTTATACTGATCCCGGATCTTACAAGGTCCATGGCCAGATCGAATATTTCTCTCATTCTGACGGGATCCTTCAGGTCTTTCTTTTCCCATGATATGGATGACAGATCGACGCTTCTTACGCTGTATCCCGCTGCCTTTGCAATGCGGATACTGTAGTACAGCAGAGGCTTGTCCTTATGATACCCGATCCCGGGGAATACTATCGCTTCTTTACTCATTTCTTTCTCTTTAGCCTTTTCTTCGGATCTGTGAATGTAAAGTTTAAGGTTATATCTTGCTTACCGGCATTCATAGTATAGCAAAATCCTTACCTTATTACGACTGACCAAATAAAATCCGGCCTGCTGTTAAGCCGGCCGGATCCAGTCAAAAGGGGTTTATGAATTAAGGATTATATTATTTATGCTCCCACTTCCATCCGGCAACCTCGGGAAGGTCCTCGCCGTACTGATGGATGAACTGGGTGTGCTCAACAAGCTTGTCGCTCATCTTCTGATAGAGGTATGCACCTCTGTTTCCGAGCTGGGGAAGATTCTTGAGAGCAAGCTGTACAAGATGGAAACGATCCACATGGTTCTGTACACGAACATCGAAAGGTGTGGTGATGGTTCCCTCTTCCTTGTAGCCGCGGACATGCATGAGACGGTTATTGTGACGTCTGTATGTAAGCTCGTGAACGAGTGATGCATAGCCGTGGAAAGCAAATACAACGGGCTTGTCCTGGGTGAAGAGCATATCATACTCTGCATCCTGAAGTCCGTGAGGATGCTCAGTTGCAGGCTGAAGCTTGAAGAGATCGACTACGTTGATGAAACGGATCTTGATCTCGGGGATCTCACTCTTGAGGATTGAAACAGCTGCAAGAGCTTCAAGAGTAGGAGTCTCACCTGCACATGCAAATACGATATCGGGCTCCTGTCCCTGATCGTTGGAAGCCCACTCCCAGATTCCGATACCCTGTGTGCAGTGCTTTACTGCTTCGGGCATGGAGAGCCACTGGGGTCTGGGATGCTTGGATGCGACGATCACGTTGACATAGTTACGTGAACGGATGCAGTGATCGAAGCATGAAAGCAGACAGTTAGCATCAGGGGGAAGATAGAGTCTTACGACGTCTGCCTTCTTATTGGCGATGTGATCCATGAATCCGGGATCCTGGTGAGTGAATCCGTTGTGGTCCTGCTGCCATACGGTGGAAGCCATGATAAGGTTGAGGGATGCGATCTCCTCTCTCCAGGGAAGCTGGTTGCTTACCTTGAGCCACTTAGCATGCTGTGCAGCCATTGAGTCGATGATACGTGCGAATGCTTCGTAGGTTGCGAAGAATCCGTGACGTCCGGTGAGGAGATATCCCTCGAGCCATCCCTCGCACATATGCTCGGAAAGCATGGAGTCCATTACTCTTCCGTCTGCTGCAAGGTGATCGTCATCATCATAACGCTCTGCATTCCAGTCGCGGTTCTCTGCCTCGAATACGGCATTGAGTCTGTTGGAATTGGTCTCATCGGGTCCGAAGATCCTGAAGTTCTTAGCATCCTTGTTGAGCTTGAAGATATCTCTTACGAACTTTCCGAGCTCGATCATATCCTGACCGTCTCTCTCGCCGTGTCCCTGAGTATCAAATGCGTAATCCCTGAAATCGGGAAGTCTGAGGTCTCTTAAGAGAAGTCCGCCGTTACCGTGAGGGTTAGCGCCGATCCTTGCATTTCCTTCGGGTGCAAGAGATCTGATATCCTCGAATGCTCTTCCGTTCTCATCGAAGAGCTCTTCAGGCTTGTATGAACGGAGCCAGTCCTCAAGGATCTTGAGGTGCTCTTCAGGCTTCTCCATGGAAATGGGTACCTGGTGAGCAAGGAAGTTGCCTTCGATCTTCTTGCCGTCAACTACCTTGGGACCGGTCCATCCCTTGGGAGTGCGGAGTACGATCATGGGCCATACGGGTCTGGTGGTGTCGCCGGTGGTACGTGCATGCTCCTGGATAGCCTTGATCTTCTCGATAACGGTATCGAGAGTCTCAGCCATGAGCCTGTGCATGGTCATGGGATCATCACCCTCTACAAAGTAAGGCTCCCATCCGCAGCCATGGAAGAAATCAACGATCTCCTGATGGCTCATTCTTGCGAATACGGTAGGGTTAGCGATCTTGTATCCGTTGAGGTGCATGATGGGAAGAACTGCACCGTCGGTAATGGGATTGAGGAACTTGTTGGACTGCCATGATGTAGCAAGAGGTCCGGTCTCAGCCTCACCGTCTCCTACAGTTACTGCAGCGATAAGATCCGGGTTGTCGAATACAGCACCGAATGCGTGAGCGATCCCGTATCCAAGCTCACCGCCCTCGTTGATGGAACCGGGAGTCTCGGGTGCGCAGTGTGAAGGCATTCCTCCGGGGAAAGAGAACTGCTTGAACAGTTTCTGCATTCCGGATTCGTCCTCGGAAATATTGGGATAAACTTCGGAATAGGTTCCGTCGAGATAGTCATTGGCAATATAGAAGTTTCCGCCGTGTCCGGGACCTGAGAGAAGGATAAGGTCCAGGTCATATCTCTTGATGGCACGGTTTAAGTGTACGAAGACAAAGTTCTGTCCGGGTACTGTTCCCCAGTGTCCTACGATCTTCTTCTTAACCTGATCAATGGTAAGAGGCTTTCTGAGAAGGGGATTCTCAAGGAGGTAAAGCTGTCCTGCTGCAAGATAGTTAGCTGCACGGAACCATCTGTCCATGCGGCCGAGCAGTTCATCAGTGATCGGTCCCTTTTCGGGAATTATCTTTTCTGATGCTTCGTTCATAAAATAATCCTTTCCTTTCTGACATATAGGGTTTTCTGAAAATATGTCCATCCAAACAATATAGTATATTAGCCTAAAACGTTTTTTTAGGTTTGCTTTCTATTGAGAAAAACAGGGCAATTTTTGCTAAATTTATCTTGTATTATTTATGCGCATTCAACAAAAACCGTTTTTTGATACATTTTTAACAATTTTTTTGCTTTTAAAGACTTTTTTTTGGGCAAAAAAAAGTCGGCGTCCTTTTACGGATGCCGACCGATGCGTTCCCGGGCGGATTCGAACCGCCGACCTTTCGCTTAGGAGGCGAACGCTCTATCCTGCTGAGCTACGGAAACATCAACCCACCAGCTCGTCATCGTCCACGGGATAATTGATCCTGCCCTGGAGCCAGACGATACCTTTAAATCTTCTGCCCGGTTTGGGTTCACCGAGCAAATCCATTATATTGATGGCGACGTCAAATGTCAAATCATTAACGAATAAAGTAAGGACATAAACTTCCTCTTTCGAGATATTGTTCAGTATCCTGCGTACCTTTACGATCTCGCCGATGATATTGTACTGGTCGCACTCAACACCATAGGGCATAAGGCTGGTATCCACGATGCTGTAGAGATCCTCTTTTGCGATCCTTCTGGATACCTCGCTGAACAGATCCATATCCTTCATGGTCAGTTCCTCGATGGCATCCTCGTCTCCGCCCCTTGCCTTCTGCATCAGACGGATGCGCTCTACCCTGGAGGTATCCTCCGACACATCTCTTTTCCCGCTGCCGTCACCGGAGGGAAGAAGGATCATACCCTTTATGGATAAGCCGGCGAGAGTAAGGGTGGTTCCCTTTATGGGAAGCTTGCCGGATACCTGGGCGCTTATGTAGGGAATCTTGTTCTGTACGAAGAAGATCAGTGACATACCGAGTCTTACATCATCGCATATCCCCGCGTAGGAATCTCTTGCGGCATGCCTTTCAACGGACACATCCTCTGTTGAAGTTATACCCGTACCCTTAAGGTACGGAAAATAATAATCCGTGTGAAAAAGATCATCCTCGCTGAAGGTTCCCGCTGCGGTGATGCCGATGTTTTCACCCACATCCCTTGAAAACTCCGCGAGCATGACATCATCAAGGGACATGGTGTAGCCTCTGGAGTCGTTCTTCTTAACGCTCTGGAGCACCAGGTCCTTGATCTCGTCTCTGTTTATTTTGCTGAAGCCGACGGCTCGTAAAAACTTATGCATTACTTATCATCCTCACTGCCTCTCAGGGGCAGAGGACAGTTATTTATTCTTGGGCTCAATGACGGTCTTTCCGCCCATGTAAGGCTGGAGTGCCTTGGGAATGCGGATGCTTCCGTCTTCGTTAACATTATTTTCAAGAACTGCGATGAGTCCTCTGGGAGTTGCAAGCACGGTATTGTTAAGGGTGTGAACAAGATATGTTCCGTTCTCTCCCTTTGTACGTATTCCGAGTCTTCTTGCCTGAGCGTCTCCGAGAGTGGAGCATGAACCAACCTCGAAGTACTTCTGCTGTCTGGGGCTCCATGCCTCGACATCACAGGACTTCACCTTGAGATCTGCAAGATCTCCGCTGCAGCACTCGAGAGTTCTTACGGGAACATCAAGTGCTCTGAAGAAATCAACGGTGTATCTCCACATCTTGTTATACCAGTCCATGGATTCTTCGGGCTTGCAGAGGACGACCATCTCCTGCTTTTCGAACTGATGGACTCTGTAAACGCCTCTTTCCTCGATACCATGGGAACCTACTTCCTTTCTGAAGCAGGGTGAATATGAGGTAAGACACTGGGGGAGTTTGTCCTCTTCAATGAGCTGTCCCTGGAATCTTCCTATCATGGAGTGCTCGCTTGTTCCGATCAGATAGAGGTCCTCGCCCTCGATCTTGTACATCATGGCTTCCATTTCCTTGAAGCTCATAACGCCCTTGACCACATTGCTTCTGATCATGAAGGGAGGGATACAGTAGGTGAATCCCTTATCGATCATGAAGTCCCTTGCAAAGGAAAGCATTGCGGAATGAAGTCTTGCAGCATCTCCCACAAGATAGTAGAATCCGTTTCCGCTGGTACGTCCCGCAGAATCCTTATCAAGTCCGCCGATCTTCTCAAGGATATCGGCATGGTAAGGAACCTCGAACGAAGGAACAACAGGGTCTCCGAACTTCTCATTCTCAACGTTCTCGCTGTCATCCTTTCCGATGGGAACGGAAGCATCAATGATATTGGGAATGACCATCATGATCTTGGTGATCTTCTCGCCCAGCTCTTCCTCGATCTTTTCCAGCTCTTCAAGTCTTCTTGATCCTGCTTCGACCTCAGCCTTTTTAGCTTCGACTTCAGCCTTAAGCTTTTCTGCTTCTGCGGTATCTCCTGCGCTTTCGGCCTTCTTGATCCTGCCCATAAATCCGCCGATCTCTTTGGAAATGGAATTTCTCTTTGATCTGAGAGCATCTCCTTCCTGCTTTGCCTTGCGGACCTGATCGTCAAGATCCCTTACTTCATCTACAAGGGCAAGCTTCTCGTCCTGGAATTTCTTTTTGATGTTCTCCTTAACAAGATCCGGATTTTCTCTTATGAGCCTGATGTCTATCATATCACTACCTCACAATATTTTTATTAAACGTATAGTTCATACATTTTAACTGCTGCTGTCTATCTTTTCAATGCCTCGGCAAGAGCCTGTTCTTCCTCTGCTCCAAGCTCATGTCTGCATTTACCCTTCTCGATCTCTCTGGTGTAGACGTATCCGCCCTCCGGTGAATACACATTGTTGAGAAGGACTCCGTTATCATTTTCATCGAGGAGCACCACAACTGCGCTCATCTCACCTCCGAGCTGTTCGTAAGCATCATACTTTACGATACTCATTTTCTGATAAACGGTCTTAAGTCTTTCGAAAATCTTCCTGATATCCTCGGAGTTCCGGTCCGAATCATCCAGTAATCTCCTGTTGTCTTCGATGATCTGATCCAGTTCCGCTTCAAGGCTTTTACCGTCTCCTCCGGATGTGAGATCATCAACTCTCTTTGTCAGCTTTGCGATCATCTTCTTATTGTTCATGTTCATGATGAAAAGAACGATAACCGCTAAAATACTGACGATCAGGAGTATCTCCCATATTATAAAATCCTGCAATTTATCATCTTCCTTTTATGACATCAATGTCATTTATTATTCTGATGCGATCATCAGCTTCTGAGCTTATTTACGATACGGTCAAGATCATCGTTATTGTAGAACTCAATGGTAATGGAGCCGGCTCCGTTTCCCTTGCCGTTTACCGAAACCTTGGTTCCCACTGCCATCTTCAGACCTTCCTCTATATCATGGTAGAAGATCTTAAGCTGCTCGTCCGTTACGGGCTTTGGCTTGGCAGGCTTCTTCATTGCGTTAACGAGCTTCTCAACATCACGGACATTGAGCTTCTCATCAACTATCCTCTGAGCCACCTCTTCCTGTACGGATTTATCATCGATGGAAAGAAGAGCTCTTCCGTGACCTGCACTTATAAGGTCCTCGATCAGCATCTCCTGAACCTTATCTGAAAGCTTCAGAAGTCTGATGGAATTGGTTATGGCCGATCTGCTCTTGGAGATCCTCTCTGCGATATCGTCCTGAGTAAGGTCGAATTCATCTACAAGTCTCTTGTAGCCCTGAGCCTCCTCAATGGGATTCAGATCTGCTCTCTGGATATTCTCGATAAGGGAGATCTCGAGTATCTCCTTCTCGGAATAATTACCGATGATGACAGGTACTTCCTTGAGTCCCGCAAGCTTACATGCTCTCCATCTTCTCTCACCTGCGATGATCTCATAATAATCTTTTCTGTCCTGGACAAGTATGGGCTGGATCAGACCGTGAAGCTTAATGGAGTCAGCGAGTTCCTGAAGAGCATCCTCATCGAATTTTCTTCTGGGCTGCTTTCTGTTGGGTTCGACTCTGTTGATGCTGACCATCACTCTGGAATCTTTTGTTCCGTTCTTGGCCTGTTCCTTTGCCGCCTTGGTATTATCCTCGGCAGTGTCCTTACCGACAACATTGGGTATCAGAGCATCAATGCCCTTTCCCAGACCTCTTCCGCCCGGTTTCTTAGGTAAACCCTTTCCGTCTGCTGCCTTATTTAATCCCATGCTTCCCTCCGTATATTTAATAACGTAAGTTATTATTTCTTATCTTCAAACAATTCCTCAACTTCTTTTGCGAGATTCCTGTAAGCCTCGCATCCGGCACATTTGGGATCATACACCGTGATGGGTACCTCATAAGAAGGAGCCTCCGACAGTCTGACATTTCTCGGAATCTTTGATTCAAAAGTATGATAATTCACGGTGCTTCTTACATTCTCAACAACATCGTTGGACAGTGTGGTACGGGAGTCAAACATTGTGAACAGGATGCCTGAAAGCTCGAGTCCCGGATTCATTCTGCTCCTCACAAGATTGATGGTCTCTATTACCTGTCCGAGTCCCTCGAGAGCAAGATACTCGCACTGAACGGGAACGATAACTCCGCTTGCAGCTGCCATGGAATTGACAGTCATAAGGCTTATGGCGGGAGGACAGTCGATCAGTATGTAGTCATAATCCTCCTTGACAAAGTCAAGTTCTCTCCTGAGTATGAGATTAGCCTTATCCTGTCCGGCCATCTCAATCTCAACCGCTCCGAGATTGACATTAGCAGGAACGAGTGAAACATTCAGGGCAACATCCTTTACTATAGCTTCAGCCAGTGTGCACTCTTCCAGCATCACTTCATAGATGGTATACTCCATCTCATTTTTGTTAACGCCAAAGCTGCTTGAAGAATTCCCCTGGGGATCCATGTCCACTACCAGGACTTTCTTTCCCAATTCTCCAAGACAAGCAGCAAGGTTAACAGTGGTGCAGGTCTTGCCTACTCCACCTTTCTGATTTGCTATTGCGAATATTCTATCCATAAATACCCCTTTTCAATTAACGGATATTATATCACGAAATGTTCCACGTGAAAAATGTTTCACAAGTCTTCGGAGCATACCACCCACTGTGTTATCTGTCAAATGATACATCATTATCTGCTTGCATGACCTGAACAGTTAATGTGCATTCTTTTCCCTTTTTATCGGGGCAGACTATTTGGACCGTATCTTCCGGGAAGGCTATCCTTTCCAGTCCATTCTCTTTCCTGTCAACGAGGATATATCTGTTGCCGTTTTCATCAAATGTGATGGCAAACATTATCCTCATGTTGTTCAGTATATAGGGATTATTGGTGATATATGACAGCTCCATTTGCTTTCCGTTAAAGCTGACTATTAATCTACGGGTACTGTCATACTCCTTTTCTGAGGAAAACCCGTTAGTCTTGATGTGATCGAAGAACCTTTTGTTATATGTGTAATCCCGGATCATGGAATATGCCAATCCCCAGATACCGGGATCTGTCAGAGACAGAAGTGCTGCTGCCTTGAAGGGCAGAAGGAGTCCGCCGATCAATATAAGGATTGCACCCAGGCACGGAAGACCGGAAACGTAATGTCCGGATCTCTTGCTTGCTGCTCCCGCACCATAGGTCAGTGCGACGCAGATCAGTCCTAATATGACCAGGATGATCCCTATGAAGTCTTTTGGCTCTATCAGTTTTCCAAATACCTGTAGCATATTATCTGTTTAGAATCCCATAGACCACATCATCAATCCAAGCATGATCCAAAAACCTATACATAACAGGAATATAATGATCCTTCCTTTTCCCTCCGGGGTAAAGAAATATTTCGTCTTCCACTCATTGATGTAATCACTCATCCATGAATTGCCGGTATCGGAAACAGGAATATTCCCCGGATTCGCATTACCGAGGGTATTCTTGAACCAGGTTCCACAGTAGTTACATCCGTTTATCCCGGCCGGTATTTCTTTGTTGCAATTTGGACATTTCATGTGATCCCCCTCAAAAAACACTATCTTTATATAAATACCTATATATAGTGGTACTGTTTTCTTCTCTTTGTGAAACCTTTTCAGAAAACTACTACCATTTGTTTCACGTGAAACATCTTACCCCTAAATCTTGAAAATGTTTCACGTGAAACATTTATATTTAGTATTACACCAAAATCCATTATATCAAGTGGCAATATATAGTGCCATATAAGAGAACGATAACTAAAATAGATTTCACGTGAAATACGTCTTGTGTCATCAATAAGATAAATCACTATTTGGTCAAAGAGGTTTTTTGGAAGGAGTTCCCGGTTTCCTGGGATATGCTTTGGGACAGCTCTTCACTTTATCTATTATGATAAGATTCCTTACAATGTCACTGTCTTCAAGAGTAAAGATGTCTTCCTTGATAACAGATCCGCCCAATACCTCCAAGGCATGCCCGGAAGATGATAACTCTTCACTTCCCTTATCAGATTTATATGAAACAAACTGTCCTCCCACCTTTACAAATGGAAGACACAGTTCACTGAGTACAGGAAGATTAGCAACAGCACGTGATACACACAGATCATACTGTTCTCTCATGTCAGCCATATGACCTGCCTCTTCAGCTCTTCCATGACAGGTATGGATACCCGTAAGACCCAGTTCAGATATAACACCGTCCAGAAATGTTAACCTCTTCTGAAGAGAATCAAATAATGTAATATTGATCGAAGGGAATATTATCTTAAGTACCATTCCGGGAAATCCCGCACCGGTACCCACATCAATGACCGATATTTCCCGTGACATATCTATATCCCTTATGATTGAAACAGAATCTATATAATGCTTTATAAGTACATCTGAAAATTCCGTGATGGCAGTAAGATTAAGAGACTTGTTGGTCTCTGTCATCATCTCATAATATTTATCAAGCTGATATATCTGCTCATCAGATACAGATACACCATAACCATCAAGATATGCAATTAACCTGGAATAATCATTCATATAGTAAGATTAGCCTTATGTAATAATCTCTTTTCAAAAATATGACACGCGTGTCATATTTTGATGATCTGTTTTCATCCGTTACGTTCAGAGGATCTGTTTATCTTTTCAAGATATACCAGCAATACCGATATATCCGCAGGAGATACACCGGATATCCTTGATGCCTGACCGACAGATACAGGTCTGAATTCCTTAAGCTTCTGACGTGCTTCTATTCTAAGTGAAGGAACATCATCATAGCCTATGTTTTCAGGTATGAGCTTAACCTCAAGCCTCTCCTGTTCCCTGACCTGCTTTTCCTGTCTCTTAATATATCCTTCGTATCTTATCTCAATCTGAACCTGCTCCGTAACATCTGCAGGAAGCGGCTTTCTGTCCGGATCAAGAGGAGCAATTTTTTCGTAGTCCAGCTCAGGTCTGCACAGGAGCTGGGCTAAGGAAGTAGCCGTACCAAGGGGAGATGAACCAAGAGACTCAAGATATCTGCATACATCCGAAGATGCTCCCAGCATTACTCCTTTCAGTCTTTCAGTCTCTTCCTCTATCTGCTTCTGCTTTGTGAGCACTCCCTCATATACATCATCTGAAATAAGCCCCACTCTGTGACCGTATTTACGAAGTCTTAAGTCCGCATTGTCCTGACGTAACAGAAGTCTGTACTCTGCTCTTGAAGTCATCATACGGTAGGGCTCTCTGTTATCCTTGGTGACAAGATCATCGATGAGTACTCCGATGTAGCTTTCACTTCTCTTAAGAACAAGGAATTCCTTTCCAAGGATCTCCATTGCGGCATTTACGCCGGCAACAAACCCCTGCGCAGCAGCTTCTTCATAACCGCTGCTTCCGTTAAACTGACCGCCTGCAAAAAGTCCCTTTATCTTCTTGAACTCAAGATGAGGATACAGGCATTTTGCATTGATGCAGTCGTATTCTATGGCATATGCATTTCTTACGATCTTACAGTTCTCAAGCCCGGGTACGGTTCGGTACATTGCAAGCTGTACATCCTCCGGAAGTGATGAACTCATTCCGTCAACATATACTTCATCGGTGTACAGACCTTCAGGCTCTATGAACACCTGATGTGATTCCTTGTCTGCAAACTTTACGACCTTATCCTCTATCGAAGGACAATACCTGGGACCTGTGCCCTCGATTATCCCTGCATATATGGGAGATCTGTCAAGGTTTGCCCTGATTATGTCATGTGTATTCTTATTGGTATGCGTAAGCCAGCAGGATACCTGGTCTTTCTGAATGGTCTCCGGATCTGTTGAAAAAGAAAACGGCACTATCCTTTCATCGCCCTTCTGCTCTTCCATCTTTGAATAATCGATGGTCTTTCCATCCATTCTCGCAGGTGTTCCCGTCTTAAATCTTCTGAGCTCCACACCGGCATTTCTGAGGGATTCCGACAGATGGGTTGCAGCCTGTAATCCGTTTGGTCCGGTATAAGTGATGGATTCACCCGTCAGACATCTTGAATTAAGATATACTCCGGTGCAGAGAACTACAGCCTTTGCATGATATACGGTACCTGTCTGGGTTCTGACACCTCTGACTGTTTTTTCATATGTACCTTCCCTGCTGTCAACCGGAATTTCTTCCCACAGAAGCTCACATACTTCAGCCTGTTTAATGGTAAGATGCTCCTGGGATTCCAGAACCTTTCTCATGGAACCTGAATAATCCCTCTTATCAGCCTGAGCCCTGAGTGAATGCACTGCAGGTCCCTTTGATGTATTGAGCATCTTGCTCTGAATAAAGGTCTTATCTATATTCTTACCCATCTCTCCGCCGAGAGCATCCAACTCTCTTACAAGATGCCCCTTGGAAGATCCGCCTATATTGGGATTGCAGGGCATAAGTGCGATACTGTCCACACTTACGGTAAACACTACTGTTTCAAGTCCGAGCCTGCTGCATGCAAGTGCTGCTTCGCATCCGGCATGTCCCGCACCGACTATGGCTACATCAATATTAAATTCAGCGCCTCTGCATTTAAGATCCATTTATTTACCCATACAGAATTTTGAGAAGATCTCATCAGCAAGATCGTCCCCTATTTCTTCACCTATTATAAGCCCGAGACTCTTATATGCATCCATCAGATCAACCGTGTATATATCAGTCTCCATGCCGTCCGAAACCGCATTAAGAACGTTGTTCAATGATACTTCTGCAGCACAGAGAAGCTCTTTGTGACGCAGACCTGTTATCACTATATCCGATGAGGATGATACCATTCCGCTGTAAAAAAGTCTCTTTATCTCACGTTTAAGTTCGTCCTGACCATGTCCGTCAGCGGCGCACATTATGATGCACGGATACCTGTCAGAGAACTCTTCAAAGGTCATATTCCTTATGCTCTCACCTGCAGAGTATCTGAAATGCTCATATATGTCAGATGGCTTTATCTTAAGTGTCTTATCTGCTTTGTTCAGTATGATGATGGTCTTCTTTTCATATACTGATGAGAAGATCTCCATATCATCAGTTTCAAGATATTCCGAAGCATCTATCATAAACAGAACAAGATCCGCTCCCGATGCGGCATTCAGGGCTTT
Source organism: uncultured Lachnospiraceae bacterium (assembly GCA_902761225.1). GTDB lineage: Bacteria > Bacillota > Clostridia > Lachnospirales > Lachnospiraceae > AC2028. The sequence continues at coordinate 31,795 of CACWJQ010000021.1, forward strand.
TTTGGTACCGATGCTCTCTATGGGATCATCAGTATTTCTTATACCCGCAGTGTCCGTAAGTCTTAAGAGTATATCATCAAGCATTACATACTCTTCTATCGTATCCCTTGTGGTACCTGGAATATCGGATACGATGGCTCTGTCCTGTCCTGTTAACAGGTTTAAGAGTGAGGATTTACCTGAATTGGGACGTCCTGCAATGCAGGTGTTTATACCCTCTCTTACAAATCTTCCGCTTGCGTATGATCCAATGAGCTTTTCTGTCTCAGCTTTTAATCCGTTAACAACATCAGTGATGTGATCTTCATAACCTGTCAGATCAAAGTGTTCAGGATCGTCTATTGCCGATTCTATATATGCCGTCTCGTAAAGGATACGTGCTCTCATATCCCTGATCACAGCCGACACCCTTCCGGACATCTGATCCCTGCTGCTTCTGAGTGCGGATTCAGACCTCGAAGAGATCATATCCATAACACCTTCAGCCTGGGCAAGATCCATTTTTCCGTTTAAGAAAGCTCTCCTTGTAAACTCTCCGGGAGCAGCCATTATCGCACCCATCTGTATCACAAGGGCAAGAACTTTTTTAAGCAGAAAAACACCGCCATGACACTGCAGTTCAACGGTATCTTCTCCGGTATATGAATGAGGTGCCCTGTAGAGAAGCACAATACATTCGTCGATGGTCTCTTCACCGCTTTTTACATAACAGTGTCTGAAATTACCGGCCTCCATGGAACTGAGGACTTTATTATCCTTACTGTCATAGAGAATTTCCGAGCATATGGAAACAGCATCAGGTCCGCTGACTCTGATGATACCTATGCCCGACTCGGAAAGGGCTGTTGAGATTGCTGCGATTGTGGTTGATGATACTTCACTCATAATTTATAAAAATGGGCCACAGCTACAGCCATGGCCCAACCGGCAGTCAGAAACTGCTTCTTTACAGTCAATTGATCCGATATACGGCCGTAGCCGTATTATCAATATCTCCTGCCTCTGCGGCCGGAACGACCGTAATCTCCGGTAGGTCTTACACCTTCCTTGAGAGCTACAACGATGTGACGGTTAGTTCCCTCACCCTCACTATAGGTATATACATAATCATTGTCCTGAAGTGCGGAGTGGATTATCCTTCTCTCATAAGGATTCATTGATTCCAGCTCATAAGGACGTCCAGTTCTCTTAACCTTTGCAGATACATTCTTGGCAAGATTCTCAAGGGTTGCTCTTCTTCTTTCCCTGTAATCCTCGGTATCAACCTTTACTCTTATGTACTGCTCGCTGTCCTTGTTAACTACAAGGCTTACGAGATACTGAAGAGAATCAAGGGTTGCTCCTCTTTTTCCGATGAGGATTCCCATATCATTGCCTGCAAGCTCTATATCAAGTGCATTCTCGGAAAGCTCGAATGAGGTCTTGATGGTTGCTTCCATGTTCATGGCCTTGAACACATCCTCAAGGAACTTCTTTGCGGAAGCTTCGTATTTGGCGGGATCTGAAACGGGAATGATCTTCTCTTCCTTTACCGCAGGAGCTTCCTCTGACTTTACAGCCTCAGCCTTTACGACTTCATTAACTTCTGCCTTTACAGCTTCCTTAACTTCCTCAGCTGCTGCAGGAGCGGGAGCTGCCTCTTCAACAGCTTCCTCTGACTTGATCCTTGCCTTTATTACCGCATTCTTGGCACCAAGTCCGAGAAAACCTGATGATCCCTCGTCTACAACAACATAATCAAGTCTGTCACTGGTAACACCGAGATCCTGGCATGCATCAGTGATCAGGTCATTAACTGTTTTTCCTGTATACTCTTTATAATCCATTATTTAAGACCTCACTTAGTGTTTCTTCTGTTGAATTCGGCAACCATATTTGCCTTTGCTGCCATTGAGCCCGGAGCATAATCCGAAGGCTTTGATAGTTCTTCCTTACTGTCAGTCGAAGCATCCTTATTCACATAGGAAGCTTTGGTCTGTATACTGCGGGTATTTACATTCGCGTAGTTCTGCATCTGAGCCTGCAGAGCCTGTGCCTTTTCAAGCTTCTTGGCGCTCTTTTCCTTATTCTGCTCGATAAGCGCATCAAAATCAATCTTGTCGATCTTCTTGTTCATAAAGATCTGAAGCACTACACGGACTACTGCATTGGCGATCCAGTAAAGTCCCATACCTGCGGGAAGTGTGAAGCAGAACCAGATCGATACCAGAGGCATCATTGTGTTCATGGTCTTCATCTGCTGCGCCATGGCATCTGCCTGTGAATTATCACCTGTAGGCTGAGCCTGGTTGGGAGCAAGCTTTATTGAAAGCCACTGTGTAAATCCTGATACAAGAGGAATGAGCACTGCAAGGATCATGATAAGGTATGCATGATTTGCAAAGCTTTCCCTCATTATATACCAGGGGGTATTTCTGATATTAAGACCAAGGAAATTGTTATAGGTATCGATGAGTCCCTTTTCAATGATATTGCCGTTTGCATCAAGAGTGCTGAGTATGCGGCTTCCCTGGAATGCAAGATCTGAAAGACCATAATGCTCACTGATCGTGGTCATATCCGCAGATGATACTCTGTTAAGAACATCGATTATACCATTCTCAAGATTTCCCTCTTTGGCGAGGTTCTTGGAATACATCGCTATAGCGGAGCTGACACTCTCAAGTTCACCCTTATTCTCGGTAATGAATGCACCATTATCGGTACTTACTATTCTTTCGGCAAGAACTCTGAAGGTATTACCGATCCTTGTAACATATGCAGGTATCTGATAGATAACTCTGTACAGAGCAAAGAGGATAGGCATCTGAATAAGCAGATACGCACAGCTGCCTGTTGGAGATGTGCCGTATTTTGCATATACAGCCTGAGTCTCGGCATTCATCTTCATCATTGAATCCTGATCCTTCTTGCCATCGTACTTTTTCTGGATGGCCTTGATCTCGGGATTCATCTTCATTGAAAGCTTGGAGAACTTCTGCTGCTTATAGGTCAGAGGGATCATGCATACATTTACTATAATGGTAAAAAATATGATGGACAGACCTATGTTAGGTATACCTACCTGATTGAGAACATAGAATATTCCCTCCATGATCTTTCCAAGTATCCATACGATATACTTGAAAATGGGAGTGGAATTAGGGGTTAATAGTGTGAAATACATTAAATTCTCCCTGAATATCTCTTCCTCATCATCGGAACAGGGTCCACTCCTCCATGTGAAAACGGATTACAGCGCAGGATCCTCCAAACAGCAAGAATAAGCCCTATAAAGGCTCCGTTCTTTTCTATGGCTTCCTTGCCGTACGCCGAACACGTCGGGTAATATGGACACTTCGTCCTCTTAAGAGGAGAAAGATATTTTTGATATAAACTAATAAGCCAGATTAAAAATCTCTTCATAATATATATGATCAATTACCTGTTTTTGACAGGATGTGATGGGAAGCTGCCAGATCCATCAGAGATTTTTTTGCATCATCAAAAGTCATTTCAGCAGCACTTTTCTTTGCGACAAATACTATGTCCAAACCACTATTGAACATATCCTCGGACGTGCGGAAAGCTTCTTTCATAAGCCTTTTCACACGGTGCCTTACGACACTGTTTCCGACTTTTTTGCTTACGCTTACGCCTACTCTGTTTATGGATTCACCGTTTTTTCTGACATACATCACTATGTATTTATCTGCGAAGGAAACATGTGCACGGTATACTTCCGAAAACTGGGCGTTCTTTCTTAATCTTTCCATATTAAATATGCAGAAAAACAAAGGTCACATCAAATGTGACCTTTACTTTTAAGCCGATAATTTCTTTCTGCCCTTTGCTCTTCTGCTCTGAAGAACCTTACGTCCACCGGCTGAAGACATTCTTGCTCTGAAACCGTGAACCTTGGCATGAGACTTCTTCTTAGGCTGAAATGTCATCTTCATAAGGAAACACCTCCTTTTAATAAATCTCTTCGCAATTATTCATATCCGGGTATCACTGCCTGATACCTGTCAGAAACGACACAAAACAGATTTTAGATAATTAAAGATAGTGTGTCAAGCAAAAAATAGCAAATAATATTGAACTTTAAGGAAAAAAACGGATCGGTAATTCACAAAAATTTTTCTTATCCACCGAGTTATCCACTTTAAATATCACTCAAAATCTTATCCCCATTTGGTGAAAAAAATGTGGATATTTATAACCTTATTTAAACAATAATGGTGAAATAATTCATAAAATACAGTATTTTAGCGGTTTTTCAATTTATCCCCATTTTATTATTTTTCCACAGGACTTTTGAGCCATTAATCATATACAGCTATTTTCTTATCACTTATTTTTTTATCCACAATTGTGGAAAACCCGCAAACGCACAAACGGTTATAACCCTGATTTGAAATAAACATTCTTCCATTATAAAATAGTACGGCAGCGGTTTTTTTACCCGTGATCACGCTGTAAATACTAATCAGGAGATCCTTTATTTCTTATGAATGCAGAAAAATTTACAAACGAAGAATACTGGAGAGATATCAAGAAAAAGATCCAGAGAGAATCAAGTGTATCAGATATTACCTATAATCTCTGGTTCGACAATCTTGAGTTTATAGAATTATCCGGTAATACCGTGTATATAAGAACAGATAAGGATGATGAAAGAGTTCTGAGCTATCTTAACAGTAAGTTCAAGCTCTATTTTGAGACCGTTATAGGAGAGGAACTGGGTGAACAGATAACTGTAAAGTTCCTTCTTAATGACAGTACAAATAATAAGATAGAAGAGGAAGAAGAGGAAAGAGTAGATAACGATACTCTCAATCCTGATTATACATTTGAATCATTTGTCGTCGGTAAGAACAATCGGATGGCCCATCAGGTATCTGTCGCAGTTGCTGAAGACCCCGGTAAAACATGGAATCCTCTCTATATCTACGGAGGACCCGGACTCGGCAAAACCCACCTTATGCATTCAATAGGTCACTTTATATTAAAGAAGGACCCAACCAAGAAGGTTATATATGTCACAAGTGAGGAATTCACCAATGATGTTATCGAATCTCTGAGAAGCGGAAGCAATTCTGTTGCTTCAATGAGTAAGCTGCGTGATAAATACCGTACCGTTGACGTACTTATGATAGACGATATCCAGTCAATAATAGGAAGAGAATCAACACAGGAGGAGTTTTTCAATACATTCAATACACTCCATGCTGCAGGTAAGCAGATAATCATATCTTCCGATAAGAACTTCAAGGAATTCAAGACACTTGATGAGAGATACATATCAAGATTCGCCTGGGGAATGGTGGTTGATATTACTCCTCCCGATTATGAGACAAGATCTGCTATCCTCAGGAATAATGCCGAAAAGCTCAATATAAAGATAAGTGAAGAGATAATCGACTATATCGCATCCAATGTAAAGTCCAATGTAAGAGAACTTGAAGGTGCACTTAACAAGATAAACGGATTCTCCAAGCTATATAACAATAAAGAACCGGATCTTGAATTCGCCAAGGAAGCTCTCAAGGATTATATATATATATCGGATTCCAATATGATCACCTTCGACAGGATAGTAGACGTTGTATGTCAGGAATGTAATGCAAGCAAGGAAGCTATCATGTCCAACAGGCGTAATGCAGATATCGTCTATCCAAGACATATAATAATGTACCTGGCTTATGACATGCTTGGAATAACCTATCAGCAGATAGCCAATAATCTTCACAGAAGCGATCATACAACGGTGATAAGCGGCTGTAAGAAGATAGAAGAGGACATTAACAGCAATAAAAGTGGAAAAAACACACGTGAAAAAGTGGAAAGCATCAAAAAGATACTTTCAGGATCATAAAACGGATGATTTACATAATGATCAAAATGTGATTTAAGGCTGATAAATCATTTGATAACAAATACTATTTCACCTACTTATTCATTCCATTTTTTGCCGAAAAATAGTATAATATATAAGGTTATGCACAGTATTCACAGCCCCTATTATTAATAATACTAAAACTATTTATTTATAACATGGCGTCGCATTTCAAAAGAACAAAAAAGGAGTTATGCACATGAAGATCTCTTCATCAAAATCATCTCTTTTAACAGGTATCCAGACTGTAATAAGAGCACTTCCTTCCAAGAGCACAATGTCAATAATGGAATGCATTCTTATAAGCACAACAGGAGGAAAGATATCTCTTACCGTCAACAATATTGATCTTGGTATTGAAACTGTTATCGATGGAAAGATCGAGAAGACAGGTGTGATAGCTCTTGATGCAAAGTTCCTTTCTGAGATTATCAGAAAGATGCCGGATTCTGCATCAGATATCACCATTGAAAGTGACAGCAAGTTCACAACAACCATAAGCTGTGAACAGGTTAAGCATACAATGAGCGGAAGAGCAGCTGATGAATTTCCCTATCTTCCGGATCTCGATAAAACCGAGAATATAGTGATGAGTCAGCTTTCACTTAGAGAGCTCATAAGAAAGACCAGCTTCTCAATAGCCGATATAAGCGAGGATACTCCCGGTCAGCAGACCATGAGAGGCGAACTTATGGAGATCCATGACAATACTGTCAGGATGTGCAGCCTCGACGGTCACAGGATATCCATGGTAACAATGGACCTCAGGGAAAGTTATCCTGACAGAAAGGTCATTATACCCGGAAAGAGCCTTAAGGAACTTGCAAGGATCATAAACGGAGGAGCCGAAGATGATGTAGAGATCATCTTCAATCCCAACCATGTAGGATTCGAATACGGAACTACCAAGGTTGTATCAAGAGTTATCGAAGGCAATTTCTTTGATGTCAACAAAATGCTTGTTGGAGATTATGAGACAAAGGTCAAGATCAACAAGAAGAGACTGAGCGAAAGCCTTGACAGATCCACCATCTATGTCAGAGAAGGTGATAAAAAGCCCATCGTTCTTGATATAAAGGATGACAGCATCAACATCAAGATCACTTCAGCAAGCGGTAATATGAATGAGAATGTTCCTGCCGTTAAGACAGGCAAGGATATGATAATAGGATTCAATCCCAGATTTGTGATCGATGCACTCAATGTTATAGACGATGAAGAGATTGAACTTGATTTTGTAAACTCAAAGGCACCCTGTTTTATCAAGAAAGATGACATGTCCTATGTATATGTTGTCCTTCCTGTAACCATCAGCGGCACGGTTTGATCATGGAATTTTATATTAGAGACGAATTTATTAAGTTAGGTCAGGTACTTAAAGCAGCCGGTCTGTGTGAATCCGGAGTTGAAGCCAAGTACGATATTGTTAACGGTGAAGTTAAGGTTAACGGTGAGACAGAGCTTCAGAGGGGAAAGAAGATAGTTCCCGGCGATGTAATAGAGTATAAAGGTAACAGCCTGGTCATAAAGAAAAAGGAAATCTGAAGTGATAATAAAATCCCTGGAGCTTACGGATTACCGTAATTATGATCATCTGAACATAGAATTTGACAGCGGTACCAATATTTTTTACGGGGATAATGCTCAGGGAAAGACCAATATCCTCGAGGCAATATATATAGCAGCTACCACCAAATCCCATAAGGGAAGCAGAGATTCCGAAATAATAGGATTCGGCAAGGATGAAGCTCATATAAGAACCGTCGTAGAAAATGACGGTATTCCCACAAGAGTTGATATGCACCTTAGAAGTGCCAAGACCAAAGGGATTGCCATAGACGGTAACCGTATAAAAAAAGCTGCGGAACTGATGGGATTATGTAAGGTTGTATTTTTTTCACCTGAAGACCTTAACATAGTAAAAAACGGACCATCATACAGAAGAAGATTTATAGATATGGAACTGTGCCAGCTTGACAGTTTTTATCTCTATAATCTTAACAATTATAACAAGGTACTGAACAGAAGAAATCAGGTACTGAAGGACCTTTATTTTGACAGAAGTCTCGAAGATTCACTTGTCATATGGGATGATCAGCTGATCTCTTACGGGACCAAGATAATAGAACGCAGAAGAAAATTACCCAGTGTTTCCGAAGAGGATTATGAAACTCTTCTGAAGTCATCAAGATCCAAGGATCTTAAGTCCAAGATGACCGGTATCGGTCCTCACAGAGATGATTTTTCATTCATGACAGGGGAGATAGATATACGTAAGTACGGATCCCAGGGACAGCAGAGAACTGCAGCACTTTCCCTGAAATTATCCGAGATAGATATGATGAAGAAACTATCCGGAGATAATCCCATCCTGCTCCTTGATGATGTACTTTCGGAGCTGGACAGAAAGAGACAGGGATTCCTGTTAGACAGTATCGGAGATATACAGACATTCATAACATGTACCGGAATAGATGACTTTGTTAATGACAGATTTGTCATGAACAGAGTGTTTTATGTTGAGAACGGAACAGTAAAGCAGATGTCTTAAGAGAAAGAGGAAAAATGGAAGGCAGCTTGGAAAATACCAAAGTAACACAGGAATATGGCGGAGACCAGATTCAGATACTTGAAGGTCTGGAAGCAGTCAGAAAGCGTCCCGGAATGTATATCGGTACCACTGCGAGCAGGGGACTTCATCATCTCGTATATGAGATAGTTGATAACTCTGTTGATGAAGCACTTGCCGGATACTGTAACAGGATTGAGGTCACCATCAATGAGGATAATTCCGTTACCGTTAAGGATAACGGAAGAGGAATTCCTGTAGGTATCAATCATAAATCCGGACTTCCCGCAGCGGAGGTTGTATTTACCATCCTTCATGCCGGCGGTAAATTCGGCGGTGGAGGATATAAGGTTTCAGGTGGTCTTCACGGTGTAGGTGCATCTGTAGTTAATGCTCTTTCTGAGTGGCTTGTTGCCGATATCAGACAGGAAGGCCACATCTACAGACAGAAGTTCGCAAGAGGAAAGGTTACCGAGAAGCTCCATATCATAGGAGACTGCGACCTTGATGATACCGGTACTACGGTTACTTTCCTTCCCGATAAGGAGATATTTACCGAGACCACTATTTATGATTTTAATATCCTGAAGCTGAGACTTCGTGAGATGGCATTTCTTACCAAGGGTCTCAGGATAATCCTTAAGGATGACAGATCTGCGGAAGCTGCCAATGCAGTTCTTACGGACAGCCAGATTGAGGAAGCCAAGGAAGCTGCAGAGGGTAAGGAGGATCAGGACGAACAGATAAGTGAACTCCTTAACAGAGCCAGGAAGGATGCAGAGGAAAGAGGAGAGAATTCTAATTTTGACACGAGTGTCAGAAAAGAAGGATCATCCGAAAAAGATAATCAGATAAAGAGTACTGCCGGTGTACAGCATCTGAACAAGAGTAAGACTCCCATCTATGAAGACATTCTCTATTTCGAGGGTGAGAAGAACGGAGTCTATGTTGAGGTTGCATTCCAGCATAACGATTCATACAACGAATCCGTATTCGCATTTGTTAACAATATAAATACTCCCGAAGGAGGAACCCACCTTCAGGGATTCAGGAATGCGATTACCAAGACATTCAATGACTATGCAAGAAATAAGAAGATGCTCAAGGATTCGGAGCCCAATCTTTCGGGTGAGGATATAAGAGAGGGTCTTACGGCAATAGTCAGTGTCAAGATTGCAGATCCCCAGTTTGAAGGACAGACAAAACAGAAGCTCGGTAATTCTGAAGCAAGAGGAGCTGTAGATAATATCGTAAGTGAGAAGCTTACCATCTATCTCGAGCAGAATCCCGATGTAGGAAGAGCAATCTGTGATAAATCCATACTTGCACAGCGTGCAAGAGAAGCAGCGAGAAAGGCAAGAGATCTTACCAGAAGAAAGACTGCTCTTGAAGGAATGGCTCTTCCCGGTAAGCTTGCAGACTGCTCGGATAAGGATCCTTCACATTGCGAAATCTATATCGTTGAGGGAGATTCCGCAGGTGGAAGTGCCAAGGAAGCACGTAACAGGGCAACTCAGGCAATACTTCCCTTAAGAGGCAAGATCCTTAATGTTGAAAAGGCAAGACTCGACAAGATCTATGCAAATGCCGAGATCAAGGCTATGATCACTGCATTCGGTACAGGTATCCATGATGACTTTGATATATCAAAGCTTCGTTATGACAAGATAATCATCATGACGGATGCCGACGTTGACGGTGCACATATAGCAACACTCATGCTCACATTCATATACAGGTTCATGCCTGAACTGATCAGAACAGGACATGTATATCTTGCAAAGCCTCCTCTTTACAAGCTGGAGAAGAACAAGAAGGAATGGTATGCATACTCTGATGAGGAACTGAACAGGATCCTCGATGAAGTGGGAAGAGATCAGAACAATAAGATCCAGCGTTATAAGGGTCTCGGAGAGATGGATGCAGAACAGCTCTGGGAGACAACAATGGATCCTCAGAGAAGGATACTTCTCAAAGTCGGATATGATGAAGAGATGACCAGTGAGATTGATCTTACATTCACAACACTGATGGGTGACAAGGTTGAGCCCAGAAGAGAGTTCATCGAAGAGAACGCCAAGTTCGTTCAGAACCTTGATATCTGATAACTGTTTATTTACTCCCTGCGGGATAGACAGTAACAGGATTTGAAAGAGGAATTATGGAAGATACTATTTTTGACAAAATACAGGAAGTAGATCTCAAAGAGAAAATGGAGACCTTCTACATCGATTATGCCATGAGCGTTATCGCTGCACGTGCATTGCCCGATGTAAGGGATGGATTAAAGCCTGTCCAGAGAAGAGTCCTGTTCTCGATGGTCGAGCTGAACAATGGTCCCGATAAGCCTCACAGAAAGAGTGCGCGTATCGTCGGTGACACCATGGGTAAGTATCACCCTCACGGTGACAGCTCCATTTACGGATCTCTCGTATTCATGGCTCAGCCCTGGTCCATGAGATATCCTCTTGTAGACGGTCACGGCAACTTCGGTTCAATGGATGGTGACGGAGCTGCGGCAATGAGATATACCGAGGCGAGACTTTCCAGGATATCCATGGAGCTTCTTGCCGACATCAATAAAAATACCGTAGACTTCATTCCCAATTTCGACGGAACAGAGAATGAGCCCACTGTACTTCCCAGCCGTTACCCCAATCTCCTTGTAAACGGAGCAACGGGTATTGCGGTAGGAATGGCTACCAATATTCCTCCACACAATCTCAGGGAATCCATCGATGGTGTCGTTAAGATAATTGACGACCGTATCGAAGGAAAGGAAACTACCATCGAAGATGTCATGGAGATAATCCAGGGACCTGACTTTCCCACAGGAGGTCTTATTCTCGGACATCGCGGTGTTGAGGAAGCATACAGGACCGGACGAGGCAAGATAAGAGTCAGGGCCGTAACGGAGATAGAACAGCTTCCTAACGGAAAGTCACAGATTATAGTCACCGAGCTTCCCTACATGGTGAACAAGGCAAATCTTCAGATCAAGATTGCCGAGCTCGTCAAGCTTAAGAAGATCGATGGCATCACTGATATAAGAGATGAGAGTAACAGAGAAGGTGTAAGAGTTGTCATAGAACTGAGGAAGGATGCCAATGCCAATGTTATCCTCAATCAGCTCTACAAGCACACACAGCTTCAGGACACATTCGGTGTCATCATGCTGGCTCTTGTTAATAACGAGCCCAAGATACTCAATCTTCTTGAAGTCCTTCAGGAATATCTGAAGCATCAGGAGGATGTTGTCACCAGACGTACCAGGTATGATCTCAGCAAAGCGGAAGAAAGAGATCATATACTTCAGGGTCTTCTCAAGGCACTTGATTTTATCGATGAAGTAATAAGCATCATCAGAGGAAGTGCCACTCCCGCGGAGGCCAAGGAAAAGCTCATGAACAGATTCGGACTCGATGATGTTCAGGCACAGGCTATCGTTGACATGAGACTGAGAGCTCTCACCGGTCTTGAAAGAGACAGGCTTCTTGCAGAGCATAACGAACTCATGGCAAAGATAGAGGAATTAAGAGCGATACTTGCAGATGAAAGACTTCTTCTGGGTGTGATCAAGAAGGAGATCACTGAGACTGCTGATAAATACGGTGATGAGAGACATACACACTTCAGCAATGATATCTATGATATCCCCGATGAAGAGATGATCCCTCATGAGAATACCGTTATAGCGATGACCAGACTCGGCTATATAAAGAGGATGAGCGTCGATAACTTCAAGGCTCAGAACCGCGGAGGCAAGGGAATCAAGGGAATGGCCACCATTGAGGATGACTATGTAGAGGATCTCCTCATGACCACAACCCACCATTCACTCAACTTCTTCACAACAGCCGGAAGAGTCTACAGAATGAAGGCGTATGAGATTCCGGAGTGCTCCAGGACTTCAAGAGGAGTTGCAATAGTCAACCTCCTTCAGCTTGAGCCCGGTGAGAAAGTAAGTGCCATCATTCCCATCTGGGGATTTGAAGAAGGCAAGAATCTCTTTATCGCTACCAAGAACGGTACCGTTAAGAAGATGAAGATGGATGAGCTCATCAATGTCAGAAAGAGCGGACTCAGGGCCATCACTCTTGTAGACGGCAACGAACTCATAGATGTCAAGATAACCGATGCCGATTCAGAGATACTGCTTGCTACAAAGCAGGGTATGTGCATCAGGTTCAGAGAAGAGGAAGTACGTACCACCGGAAGAGGAAGTATCGGTGTCATAGGTATGAATCTCGCAGGCGGTGATGAAGTTGTGGCAATGCAGCTCGCTTCCCAGGGTAAATATCTGACATTCATATCAGAAAAGGGAATGGGCAAGCGCACTGATATTGATGAGTTTAACGGACAGCACAGAGCAGGTAAGGGTGTCAAGTGCTACAAGATCACCGATAAGACAGGGGATCTCCTTGCTGCCAAGGCTGTTAACGGTGATGAGGAACTCATTATGATCACCGATGGCGGACAGATGATAAGGATCCGTATTGATGATATCAGTATTCTCAGCCGTATCACCTCAGGTGTTAAGCTTATGAATCTTCCTGAGGGTGAGAAGATCGCAAATGTTGCGAAGGTCAGAGACAGACTTTCCAACGGTGAGAAAGAATTTGCTTCACTTGAAGAAGGTGAAGAAGAGATGGATAAGGAAAGCGAAAGCATGGCCAGCTCCTTTGATAGTGATGATGACGATGAAGAAGTAACTCTCCCTACCGAAGACAGTGAGGAGGATGAATAAATCGTCATGGACTATTCAATATTGAGAGATCTTGCAATCATTATTATCTTTGCAAAGTTTTTTGGCCTTCTGGCCAGGAAGGTAAAGGCACCGCAGGTTGTCGGAGAGATAGTTGCAGGTCTCATTATCGGTCCCAGTGTTCTTCACTTTGTTGACCAGAGTGATTTTATCGCACAGATGGCGGAGATAGGTGTAATATTCCTGATGTTCTCCGCAGGACTTGAGACCAATCTCAAGGATCTGATGAAGACCGGCTTTAAGGCTTTTCTTATAGCATGTTCGGGTGTGTTTATACCTCTGATAGGTGGAACACTTCTGTATATGGGATTCTACGGATTTTCCGAAGCCGGAAGTTCTGAGTTCTACACAGCACTTTTTGTAGGTGTCATACTTACAGCGACCAGTGTCAGCATCACTGTCCAGACCCTTCGTGAGATGGGCAAGCTGAAGGGTGAGATCGGTCAGACGATCATGAGTGCTGCGATAATAGATGATGTTATCGGTATCATAGTTCTGACTTTTGTTATAGGATTCAAGAATCCCGAATCGAATCCCGGCAGGGTAATACTAAGCACAGTTCTGTTCTTTGCGGCAGCTCTTGTTGTGGGAATAGTCATATACAAGATCTTCAAGCTGGCTGATATGAGATATCCTCACACCAGACGTATTCCCATAATGGGACTTGCACTGTGCTTCTGTTTAGCATATGTTGCAGAGACTTACTTTGGTATAGCAGATATTACCGGTGCATATGTTGCGGGCGTTATACTCTGTTCCATCAAGGATTCGGAATACATAGCATCCAAGATGGATACCAATTCCTACATGCTCTTCGGACCGATATTCTTTGCATCAATCGGACTTAAGACCAATCTTACCTCAATAGACGGTAACCTGATCCTTTTCTGTATCGCATTCGTTGCCGTTGGTCTTATCTGCAAGATAATCGGATGCGGACTTATGGGAAGGCTGTGCAGGTTCAACTGGCATGATTCACTGAAGATCGGTGTCGGTATGATGACCAGAGGCGAGGTTGCGCTGATCGTATCCCAAAAGGGACTCAGCGTGGGAATGATAGGATCTGAGTACTTCGCAGCAGTCATAATGCTGATCGTTGTGTCGAGTATCTCAACACCGATCATACTGAAGGCCCTGTATGGTGCTGATGAGAAAAGACTGAAGAAAGCATAAGATCACATGACGATACTCCCTGTGGTATGTACCGCAGGGAGTTTTTAATTGGAAAATATACCTGTTGAAAAAAGATTTTCCATACAATAGAGTAAATGTATGGCTGCCAAAAAGAAGTTAACAGAAGAAACTGTATATGTAAGCAGGGAGGCTCAGGAAAGATTTCATGAGGCTTTGCTTAAAGTGACTTCTGACCGCGAAAGACCTACCATAGGAACTCTTTCCGAGAAAACAGTACATGCCGTGATCAAGAACTATATTGAACCTGATGAAGACAGACAGGAAATCCCGATAGGTGAATTTCATGCGGATATCTTCACAGGTGATGAGATATATGAGATACAGACCCGCAATCTGAAAAGACTGAATGATAAACTGAATATATTCCTCAGGATGTATAAGGTAACTGTGGTTCATCCCGTGATCCGCAAAAAGAAGATCTACTGGATAGATCCTGATACGGGAGAGATGACCGTTCCCAGGAGAGCATCATCAGTCACCGGATCCTTCGAGTCAGCGATGCGTGAGGTATACGGCATCAGAGAGCATATAGGCAATCCTAACCTGAAAGTGAGACTCGTGCTCATAGATATAGATGAATTCCGTATAAGGAACGGGTACGGCAGGGAAGGTAAAAAATACGGAACCTGGCTTGACAAGGTTCCGACATCAATAATAGATGATAAAACTTTTGAGTGTCCCGAAGATTATCTGCAGCTCCTTCCATCAGAGCTTCCCGAGGAGTTCACCGTTGCAGATGCGGTAAGACTGGGAATGAAGCATGATGAAGCATCACTGATAATATCCTTCATGTATAGGATCGGAGTAACGGAGAAGATCGGAAATAAGGGCAGATCCTATCTGTACAGGATGAAGTATTAGGGAGTTTATATCTCATCAGGATCCGATGGCTGAAGTGAGAAGATGAACTCGCTTCCTTCACCGGGTGTTGAGATAACATTGATGTTCTCGTCGTGAGCTGCAAGGATCTCTTTTACGATTGAAAGACCAAGTCCGGTTCCCTTTTTATCCTTTCCTCTGGACGCATCTGATTTATAGAATCTGTTGAATATCATTCCTACATCTTCGGGAGGGATCCCTATTCCGTTATCCTTGACCGATACGTAGATCTTGTTTTTCTTTTCCGCAGTTTCAATCCTGATCACGGAATCATTGTTGGAGAATTTAACAGCGTTGTCAGTCAGATTGTATATTATCTGTTCGATGCGGCCCTTGTCTGCGTGTACAAATAGTTCATCACCCATCAGCACAAGCTCGATGGCGATGGACTTCTTCCTGCAGGTTCCCTCAAAGGTCTCAGCAACTTTTCTTACCGTGTCATTGATATCAAAATCAGTGATATCCAGGTGCATTCCCTTTGTGTTCAGATTGTTGAGTGACAGCAGTCCGTTGGTGAGCTTGGTAAGTCTCTCTGTTTCATTAAGCACTATACCAAGGTATTTCTCATGCATTTCAGGAGGTATGGTACCGTCCAGCATGGCCTCAAGATATCCTTTGATGGATGTAAGAGGCGAACGGAAATCGTGGGACACGTTGGCTATGAACTTCTTCTGATCATCCTCTGCATCTGCGATCTTTCCGGCCATATAGTTGAGTGCAGCCGCAAGATATCCCATCTCATCGCGGCTGTCCACTGATACTTCGTAGTGGTAATTACCGTCAGCATAGTTCTCGGCACCCTTTGTGATCTTGCGAAGGGGCATGTAGACCAGTCTGGTAAAGAATATGAGTATTATCAGTGAAAGCAGGAAGATTATCACAAGAGTCACATAGGAGATATTGAGAAGTGATATACACTCCTGCTCGATATTATCCATGGATACATGGATCGTAACATATCCCTTTGTCCTGTACCTGGCAGTTATGGGACATATTACGGAAAGAACCTGCTCATCAAATGAACCGAAGAAATCTCCGGTCAGGTAAAAAGAACCTCCGCCAACCGAAGGATCGAAATTCTGTATGACCGCAGCTGCATTATCCACACCGTGATTGGGAATGGCTGTATCAAGAATGATTATGCCTTCCGGTGAAATGATACGGATATCCGCATTCATATATACACTCAGAGAGTTGAGCTGAAGGGATACGGTTTCAAGAGATGTTCTTGATGAATACAGTCCCTGAGCATAGGTTTCCGCTATCAGTGAAGCCTCCGAATACAGATTCTGGGCTGTCTTGGAGATAAGATACTCTCTGGTTATCCTGGGTACAAAAAGAGTAACGGTCAGAAATGAGAAGAGACCGAAGATCAGATATCCCAGTATGAACTTGAGATGCAGAGTGTGTTTCATGTAGTCTCGAACTTGTAACCTTTACCCCAGATCGTGGAGATGCGCCACTTTTCATGGTCGCCTATCTTCTCA
The DNA here is from genome assembly GCA_902761225.1 of uncultured Lachnospiraceae bacterium. Taxonomy (GTDB): domain Bacteria; phylum Bacillota; class Clostridia; order Lachnospirales; family Lachnospiraceae; genus AC2028. The sequence goes on from CACWJQ010000021.1 coordinate 48,567, forward strand.
CGGATCCTCTTAATGTGCACATCAACGGTTCTGGTATCACCGGAGTATTCATATCCCCATATCCTGTCAAGGAGCTGCTCTCTTGTATAGACTCTGTTTGGAGATGAAGCAAGAAAGTATAAGAGTTCGAGTTCCTTGGGAGGCATCTCGATGGTTCTTCCCTTGTAGGTAACGGAATAGTTGGTAAGGTTGATGATAAGATCCGGATAGGATACCGCATCTATATCTGAATTCTCCTGCGCGGGAACAGCTGCGGGTTTTGAAGCACTTCTCCTCAGCACGGCCTTGACCCTTGCCACCATCTCTTTGGAATCAAATGGCTTCTCTATATAATCATCAGCACCGAGCTGCAGTCCGAGGACCTTGTCAAAGGTCTCGCCCTTAGCGGAAAGCATGATTATGGGAAGCTCGGATGTGGTACGTACTCTTCTGCATACCTCGTATCCGTCTATACCCGGAAGCATGATGTCAAGGAGCATAAGATCCGGTCCGAATTCCGTGATCTGTTCAAGAGCGGATTCTCCGTCATTGACTATCAGTGTTTCATAACATTCCTTTACAAGATAAAGTGAGATAAGTTCAGCGATATTATTATCATCGTCAACTATCAGGATCCTCTGCTTATCCACCATGATATTCTCCCCCTCTGAGCATTACTTGAATTTCACGATTGTGACACCGGCGTCACCCTCACCGTATTCGCCGAGTCTGAATTCCGAAATATTTTTCTGTGACTTTAAGTACTGATGTACAGCCTTTCTGAGTGCTCCGGTTCCCTTGCCATGTACGATCCTGACAGGTGAGATATGAGCAACGTAAGCATCATCAAGGTATTTTGAAACTGCAGAGATTGCTTCATCGGTAGTCATTCCGAGAAGATTGATCTCCATTCCGACATTCATGGATTTCTCCATTTTCAGAGAACCTGAAAATGTTCCCGAAGTGCCGGGTTTTTCCTCGGGTATGGCATTATAGTCTATGCGCAGATCGGAGGCCTTTACCTGCATCCTCATTGAACCGCACATAACAAAGAGCTCACCCTTTGCATCAGGCTCAGACTGTACGATCCCCTTCATTCCCAGCGCCTGCACGATTACAGCTGTGCCTTTGCTGAGCTTGGAGGGATCTGCAGTTACCTGTTTTTTGACAGCATTCTTTTTCTTATTATCATCCTCGGTTCCCAGAGCCTTGATCTTCTCTCTGAGAGCTGTTCTCTCCTTCTCGAGATCTGACATGCCTGATGTGATACCGGCTTTCTGCATGTCACGGATAGTCTTGTCAGCGATCTCCTTGGCCTCTTCGAGTATCCTCTGGGCTTCGTCATTGGCCCGTTTTATGATGCCCGCTTTCTGTTCATCGATCCTGATATTCTTATTATGAAGCTGATCCTGAAGGGTCTTGATCTTGGCCTTGTATTCTGCAATCTCTTTGCGTTCGTTCTCCGACTCGATACGTGACTGCTGAAGATTCTGTATTACATCCTCAAAGCTTTCCGCATCGGAATCGAGATGCTTTTTGGCATCCTCTATTATATCTGCCGGAAGTCCCAGCTTGGATGATATTGCGAAAGCATTACTCTTTCCGGGAACACCGATCAGAAGCCTGTAGGTCGGGCTCAGGGTCTCTACATTAAATTCGCAGCTGGCATTTTCAACACCCTCTGTACGGAGAGCGAATATCTTGATCTCCGTATAATGTGTTGTTGCCATTGTGCGAATACCGAGACCGTGCATATGCTCCAGTATGGATACGGCAAGTGCAGCGCCTTCGGAAGGATCGGTCCCTGCACCGAGTTCGTCAAAGAGACAAAGTGAGTGCCTGTCCGCATTCTTCAGTATCTCTACGATATTCACCATGTGCGATGAGAAGGTGGAAAGTGACTGCTCTATGCTCTGTTCGTCACCGATGTCTGCAAAAATATCATTGAAGACACAAAGCTCTGAATGTGATGCTGCAGGTATATGAAGACCGGACTGTCCCATGAGACACAGGAGACCAACGGTTTTAAGAGATACTGTTTTACCTCCGGTATTGGGTCCTGTTATTACGAGAAGGTCGAATTCTCTTCCAAGCTGTACATCAATGGGAACAACCTTCTTCCTGTCTATGAGAGGATGACGGGCTTTCTTCAATATAAGATAATGCTTCCTGTTGTAGGCAGGCCTTGTGGCATCCATCTTAAGAGCCAGCTTTCCTCTTGCAAATATCACATCAAGGGCAGTTTCCGTCTGCTGATTGAGTGAGATCTCTTCTGTGTGAAGTCCGCATTTTGCGCTAAGATCTGCAAGTATACGGTTTATCTCTTCCTGTTCATCTCTTAAAAGTGTCTTGATCTCATTGTTGAGATTGACTACGGATGAAGGCTCGATAAAGTAGGTTGAACCGGTGGAAGACTGGTCATGTATCATCCCGGGAACCTGTGCCTTGTACTCAGCCTTTACCGGGATACAGTATCTGCCGTCACGCATCGTTATAACAGCATCCTGCAGATATGTTCTGAGAGATCCGTTTATCATCTGAAGAAGCGATGAATGGATCCTGTCTCCGGTGAGAGTGATCTGTCTCCTGATCTTCTTTAACTCAGGAGATGCATCGTCTGCGATCTCATCCTCGGATAAAATGCATCTTCTTATCTCTTCCGAAAGAGAAGGTATCGACGATAAACGTGAAAATAACTCAGAAAGAGAGTCAGTAACAGCTTCGTCAGATTCTTTCTCGGATGTAGCTCCGTTTTCCGTATCAACGGAATGTTTGGTTCCCGAATTACCCGCTGTAAGGGTAGAGGCTATTCCACCCCCGGATGATTCACCATAAGATATCAGTCTTGCCGCATTCTCAAGCTGTGATGCAATGAGCATCAGATCAACAGCAGAAAGAGAGGATCCGGCCTCGAGAGATTTAACGATAAATCTGAGGTCTGCGTTTCCTCCAAAATTAGTGGATCCGCTTTTGATCACTCTGGAAAGAGCATCAGCGGTCTGCATCTGCCATTCTTCGATCTGTCTTAGATCCTTAACCGGTTCAAGCCGTGAAATGGCTTCTTTGCCGGGCTTTGAATCCGCTTCTTCCGAAAGCAGTGAGATGATACGATCATATTCAAGTGTTTTAAGTACTTTTTTATTCATAGTTAGTACTAGTATACCACAGAGAATACCTTATTTCTTTACTTTTTTAGGCCGTAAAGATATACTTGAAATGCTATGGAAGACAGAGATAACAAGGATCAGAAAAATAAAAACAGAATGCGTAAAGCGGATGAACCTGCCGAAAAAAAGCAGGATGTTTCCCTGTCTGACAAACCCGGTGCATTTCAGGAAAGCATCATCAAGGAGCAGATAAAGAGACGTCCCATCAACAAATATCGTCTGTTAAGGCGAACTGCCGTCACAGCGCTTCTGGCCATCTTTTTCGGCGTGATAGCTTCTGTTACCATCTGGCTGATCGAACCTTTTTTAAGTAAATGGATAGCGAGAAACGAACCTTCACAGCCAAGAGATGCTGTTCATTTTATAGATTCGGGAGACGAGATGACTCCACAGGAGGTTCTGTCCGATTACATGGATCTTGAGGCTGATCTTGAATCAGAGAATGCAGAACCTGTTCCTGCCGCACAGATCCCGCTCACAGATGAGCAGGTAGACGCTCTCTTTTCCAAGCTGGTACTGGACCAGAGAGATTACCGTCAGATCTACATGGCGATGGCGGCATATACCAGAGAGATGAATAAATCCATAGTGACTATCTCTGCCATAACGTCGGATGTGGACTGGATAGGAGTTACCGAGCAGGTATCGAAACAGGCATCGGGACTGATAGTTGCCGAAGACAATGTCGATATATATATTCTAGCCGACAGAGCTCCTCTTGTGGGAGCACAGTCCCTGAAGGTAAGGTTTAATTCCGGATATGTGACCGAAGGGAGACTTAAGGCAGTTGATGCCGCAACCGGACTTGCCATTATTGCGGTAAGTATCTCGGATCTTTCTTCAGAGCTTGCAGCTAATATTCCTCTTGCAACTCTCGGAAGCAGTTTTGCTTCAATAGGTACTCCGGTATGCGCTCTGGGAAGTCCCATGGGCAGTTCGGGTTCCATCGCATATGGTATGATCAGTGCATCGAGAAGTACACTCGAATATGCCGACACAGCGGATGCGATGCTTCAGACTGATATTGTAGGCGCTTCCAATGCGGGAGGATTTCTGTTTAATTTCAACGGACAGGTTCTCGGAGTTATTGCCCCTGACCAGAGCAAGGGAGATGTAAACGGGCTTATCTGGGCATACGGTATAAGCGAATTAAAAAGCCGTATCAGTGCCATGTGCAGCGGAACACCCACAATATACATCGGTATAATAGGAACCTATGTAACACCGGAAGCCAATGAAGAATACGGAGTCCCCTACGGAGCTTACGTATTAAGAACGGATATGGATTCACCTGCAATGCTCGCAGGAATAAGGACAGGAGATGTTATAGTAAGGTTGGGAGATATTCCCATATCCAACTATGCTGATTATGTAAGTGCTCTGCAGACATTTGATGTAGGTGATAAGGTAACCGCGGCAGTAATGAGAAAATCCCAGCAGCAATATGTAGAGCTTGAATATATCATGACAGCAAGAGCATCCGGTCAGATAATCGAAGATGACTGAAAACCCGGTTAACATGACCGCGATATAACTGATAAATGGAAAGGATTTGAATAGAGACAGATGAGACACATTTCTGATTTTACCGAGGGAGAACATGTAAGGGAGATATACCTGTGCAAGGGCGTATCCAATGCTGTTACCAAGAATGGAAAAGCATATCTTAATGTTCAGCTTATGGACAGAACCGGCTCGGTCGAAGGCAAGATCTGGGATCCCAATGATGCAGGAATAGATGATTTTGACAAGCAGGATTATGTTGAAGTAACTGCGGACGTAAATGTCTGGAATAATACCAAACAGCTCAATATCAAGCGTATAAGGGTTGCAAGAGATGGAGAGTATGATCCGTCGGAATATCTTCCCATGAGCCCCAGGAATAACGATGAGATGTATAATGAGCTCCTTGGTCTGATAGACAGTGTAAAGGATCAGTATTATAACGCACTGCTGAGGAAATTCTTCGTAGAGGACGAGGAACTGGTCAAAAGATTCCGCACCTGCTCCGCAGCAAAGACAGTTCATCACGGTTTTGTCGGAGGCTTGATGCAGCACACTCTGGGGGTTGCCGGAATATGCGATTATCTCAGCAGGACATACAGCGTACTAAACAGAGACCTTCTGATCACCGCAGCGCTCTGCCATGACATAGCCAAGACAAAGGAGTTCACACCATTTCCCGAGAATGATTATTCGGACGACGGACAGCTCCTGGGACATATAGTAATGGGATCCGAAATGGTTGCGGTTGCAGCATCCTCAATAGAAGGATTTCCCCACATGCATCTATCGCAGCTCCAGCACTGCATACTGGCGCATCACGGAAAATATGAATTCGGTTCGCCAAAGCTTCCGTCACTGGTCGAAGCAATGGCACTGAATCTTGCGGATGACATGGATGCCAAGGTTGAGATCTTCACCGAGATGTTCGAAAACACTCAGGATAAAAAAGGACAGTGGCTCGGCACCAAGAAGTTCTTAAATGACACAAATGTCAGATCCACGATAATGTAAAGATAACTAAAATATGATCATCGATCGCACATAACAGTCCGGTTGATGATCATATCTTATATAAAGGCAAAATGAGCATGAGCGAAAAAATCTTTAAGAAAAATGATGAGATCACTTTGACCATAACAGATATATCGGATGACGGTTCCGGAATAGGAAGAAGCGACGGTTTTATTTTTTTCATCAGGAATGCATTACCCGGAGACGAGATACGAGCCGGGGTAATGAAGGTTCAGAAGAATTACGGATTTGCAAGGATCCTGGAGATAGTAAAGCCGTCTCCCGGGAGATGCTCCGCACTCTGCAGCGTATCCGAAAAATGCGGCGGATGCACTCTGCAGAATTACAGGTATGAAGAACAGCTTAAGTATAAATATAACAAGGTAAAAAATGACCTTATAAGGATAGGCGGGATCTCTGAGGAAGAAATTGAAGAAAAACTTCTTCCCATTGTAGGAATGGATGATCCTTACCGTTACAGGAACAAGGCCCAGTATCCCGTACGCATGGGCAGGGACGGAAAGCCGCATGCAGGCTTTTTTGCGGGACATACCCATTCCGTCATAGAAGCGGATGACTGCCGTATAGAGCCTGAGAAGAATACGAAGATCCTGAATGCTGTTACAGGCTGGATGAACAAGAATCATGTCAAGGCATATAACGACGAAAGCGGCGAGGGACTTGTAAGACATGTGCTGATCAGACATGGATTCACTTCCGGAGAATGTCAGGTCAATCTCATCATAAACGGAAATAAGATCCCGGACGAGCCGGGCCTGGTAGGTGCTCTGAAAGATGTGATGGGAGATTCCCTTAAGTCCGTTACGCTCTGTCCTAATAAGCGAAGAGATAATGTTATCCTCGGTGATTCCTACAGGGCAATCTATGGAGAGGGATATATAATTGACACGCTTGTCGGAATTACATTCAAGATATCTCCGCTTTCCTTCTATCAGGTCAATCCCGTTCAGACAGAGAAGCTGTATGGTCTTGCAAGGGACTATGCCTGTCTGACCGGCGAAGAAGAGGTCCTGGATCTGTACTGCGGGATCGGAACCATATCCCTTATGATGGCCGGGAATGCGGGACATGTTACGGGAGTGGAGATAATAGACCGCGCGATCAAAGACGCGAAGGAAAATGCGAAAATTAATGCAATAGGAAATGCCGAGTTCATCACCGGTGCCGCGGAGGATGTGATACAGACTATGCTTCCCGGCAAGGGAAACAGACGCACTCCCGATGTTGTGGTGGTGGATCCTCCCAGAAAAGGATGCGCAAGAAGCTGCATTGATGCGATCCTTACCCTTGCACCTTCAAGGGTCGTATATGTAAGCTGTGACCCCGCAACCCTTGCAAGAGACATCAGGATCTTCAGAGAAGGCGGCTATGAACTGGTCAAGGCAACTCCGGTTGATATGTTCCCTCATACGGCGCATGTGGAAGTCGTGAGTCTTTTGCAGAAAATGAGCAACATACGGGAAAGAACGATCACACTGGATGTCGAAATGGAAGACTATCATAGGATCAAGAACAGAACGGAGGTGACTGCAGATGCCACGGAATGATCATGAAAGATGGCAGATGGACCTTGAAGAATATATCAGACAGGGAGAACCTGAGCAATCAGAGAAATCCACTGCATGGAAAACGGCTATTGGTCTTCAGGATGTTGACGGGTTAAAAACCTCCGAGTATCTGTTGGAAACGGCCAAAGAGCATATTGAAGGCCGGATAGATATAAAGACAGCGCAGAAACGTATTCAGTCATACTATGAACAAAGGCAGAGCCGAACCGAAATCGAAGATGGGACAAAAGAAGCTGACATTGTTTCTGCCAGAATCGCTGAATTGCTGGGAGAAAGAACCTTTCAGTTTTCACCGGCAGAGTGGAAGACTATTCACAAACGGCTTTTCAAAGATATCTTCCCCCATGCTGGAGAATACAGAACTTATAACATTACGAAAAGTGAATGGGTTCTTAACGGGGAGACCGTTCTGTATGCTTCGGCTGACAGTATAAGGGATACCCTGGATTATGATTTTGGTCAGGAAAAGCAATTTTCTTATGAAGGTCTATCAGCCGGTGATGCGGTGAAGCATATAGCGAAGTTTACCTCCGGTATATGGCAGATTCATCCGTTTTGCGAAGGAAATACAAGATCTACGGCGGTGTTCATCATTAAGTATCTGAAGACATTCGGCTTTTCGGTTAATAATGAGATATTTGCCGAGAACTCATGGTACTTCAGAAACTCACTTGCCAGAGCCAATTATAATGATCTGGGCAAGGGTATCAGCGCTACTACAATATATTTAGAGCGATTTTTTGAAAACCTACTGATGGGGTATCAGAATGAATTAAAGAATAGATTTATCCATGTGGATTACAAGAAACAAAGTGCAATTCAAAGTGCAATTGAAAAAGATTCAAAGTGCAATAATTGCACTTTGGAGGAATTGGCGATTTTAAAGGAATTACTAAAGAATCCTTCGATAACGCAGAAAGAATTGGCCGGGATAATTGGAAAATCGGAAAGAACGATAAAGACACGCACAGTTGAAATGCAGGAAAAAGGATTGATCCGCAGAGAGAACGGTAAGCGTAACGGAAGGTGGGAGGTACTGGTAAAGCTGTGATGGATACTTATGTTGATGAAAGAGACCACAAGCTTTTAGAAACTGACAAATATACTTTCTTCGTTCTTAAGAAGATCATGGGCGGTGAATGCAACCTGTTGCTGTCGGATCATGAGCAGCTGATCCTTTGCTTTACAGGACATCCGTTTCCGGTTTGGATCTGGACTTCGGATGATGCTGCAGAAGAGGAAATGGAGAAGGCATATCAGCTGGCCAAAGAAAACAAGCTGCTTTCCGGGAAACATGATTTTAATATCAAGTATTCTCTGGCGGAGTATTTTATAAGACGCGCAGCGGAAGAAGGATCGGAGCTGAAGATCATTACAAATATGTTTGCTTATGACTGCCTTGATCCTGTTAGACCTGACACAGAGGCAGATGGCGGCATCCACTGTTGTGAGATGAAGGACTTGGAAGAATTGGTTGAATTCCTGGATAGATTCCACAAGGAACTAAGCATTGACCAGAAGGATATTTCAGGTTACCGGGAAGATGCTGAAGAGTTTATTCGAACGGGGAATATGTATCTTTGGAAGGATGAACAGGGGCGCAACGTAGCTAGTTGTAAATATGCACCTGACGGAGATATGGCATCTATAAACCTTGTATTTACACGGCCTGAATTTAGAAGAAGACATTATGCGGAAAATCTTGTGTATCAGGTGACGATGAAAGTGAAAGAGGCAGGATACGTACCGATGCTTTATACCGATGCAGATTATGTAGCTTCCAATGCCTGTTATGAGAAGATAGGCTATGTCCTTCGTGGCAAGCTGTGCACAATCGGCTAAGCATTTTGCAGTAAGTCAGATTTAGAATTCCAGATAGATTATGACGCTGAAGCAGGTGGCAAGGTATTGTTCAACGAAAACGACGTCGAGACGATAGCGCTTTTGTCCAAACTCTCTGAAGCAAAGCATCATATAGAAGTAAAAGTGGATATGGACGAGCTGGATCTGACCAGTGCTGAGGCTAAGGCAACTTATAAGGAAATACAGGACTGGGTGCAGGAGATGTACGGATTTCATGTGACGAATCTGAATATTGCTCAGGTTAAGCAGATACATGGGATTATCGAGCGGGAGAACTATAACAAGGCGAAGTCTGCGGATAGCAAGCAACCGGGATGCCCTGAAGAGAAGGTTAAGGCGATTGAGGATGCCATGAGACATTTTCAGATGATTGATTAACAGATTTCGCTTAAAGGATGATTGGTCGGGTTTCAGATGTATTACAGGAAGCCGAATGTAACGGAAAGTGCTTATACCGGCGATTATTTGTATTATGAGATAATACTTTGACTCTGATAGAAGACAGGAGAAGGGGGATAACTGTTATGGATGAAATGACTCTGCGAGATATACTGAAATGGAATTATGGAGTAGAATCGCCTTCCTTGGAATTCTTAAGAGAGGGCGGCACCCTTACATATATCGTGAACAGTAAGAATAAATACCTGCTTAAGGTTGTAGGCTCCGCATTTTCAGGTACGGCAAGACAGTCTGTATCTATAATGAGATATCTGGAAGGAAAAGGATTCCCGGTTCCTAAAACGATACTTACAAAGAGTGGGGAATCTTTTTTTGAAACGGAAGTAGATGGTGAGAAAAAACTGATAGTCCTTATGGAATTCATCGATGGAGATGAACCGGAGCTTGAAAAATATGCATCCGAAGTCGGAGAACTTGTCGGCAGATTTCATCAATTGATGGAGAAGTATCCTGAAGAAACTGTACCTGAGGGCAAAGAATTCTTCATAGGACGATATCTGGAGTTTCTTCGAAAGAAGAATTATCCGCGCATTGCTGAGTATGAAAAACTGGGGGAACGCCTTTGGGATAAGATTAAGGATTTTCCACAGGGCAATTGTCACGGGGACCTTCACAGAGGAAATCTGATACAAAATACTTCTGGACAGATATACATTGTTGATTTTGATACTGTATGTAAAGCTTCTTTCATGTTTGATGTCATGGTCATGTGTGATATGACAGATTATTTCAATCTGAAAGAAGAGGATGTTGTTCTGACTAAAGAAGTATATCAGAAGTTTCTTTCCGGATATTCGGAATATCACGCGCTCAGTCGTGAAGAAATACTATCTTTCCCTTATTGGGTGGCAATCAGGCATTTTCAGCTGCAAGCAACGATACTTGAGATATACGGTATAGACTGCATAGATGAAGGATTTATTGACGGACAGCTTTACTGGCTGGATAAATGGCAGGAATCAATGGCAGATTTCGCGGAAACATTTTTGTACGGAGAAACATCGTTATTTCAATAATGTCCGCAAGCGAACAATATGACTTACCCCAGCCTGGTGCCGCACTCAGTGCAGAACCTGGCCTGGCCTGCTCTTTTGTTTCCGCAGTTAGGACAGAATTTATATTCTGTTTTAGGGATGTCATTCTTCATCCCGAATCCGGGCATTGAATCAGCAGAAAAATCATTATGCTTCGTGGGAGGTCCGTCTGTATGAACACTATTCAGCATATTTAAGAAATTTTTACATGACTCAAATATCTTCTCTATCAATTCAGTATCATGTATCCTGTCATATTCACCGGGATTCTCCCCATCCAGATAGATTGCAGGAACAGTCTTACCATAATCAATAAGGTCTTCCCAGACCAGACGGTATTTCTTATCTTCATACGGATAGTTAAGCGTTGCTTTAAGCACTTCCCCATTCTCATCACGTAAGAAAACCCCATAACTGCTGTCATCTTCATTCAGATCATAGACTCTTTCAGGTAATGACATATTATATAACTCCTATCTTGCTCCACTGTCACGGTGTCTTAGATCCGTTATCATCGCCAAGCGTAAAGTCTCCGACCTCTATGGAAGAATCCGCATTTACGATTATAGGTGCGGATACCTCAACGGCGTCTTCGTAATCCTTTCCGTCTATCAGCCTTATACGTATAATATCATGCCAGACGACTTCCTTCAGTTCATACTCATCGGAATATGACCTTTCGATCACATTAGTAAAAGCCACTTCTCCGTCAGCATTCTGAGCCGTAACGGTTATCTCATGAGTATCCTGATCATAGTTGTACTGTACACGATTTTCATTCTTCATAACCGGATTTAATACCCATTATAACACTCCCATAATACTACTTTCTCCCAAGGAATATTATTATCGCCCAATTTATTGTCTGTTTTGGGAGATATTTATTGACTTGGCTCTTGCAATTTCATCACCTTCTCTACCATCTTAACACAAATGTTCACTATCCCTGTGGAAGTAATTATTCCCGGCAATATTCGACTTTAGATCATTTTCGTCAGTCTTTATTGCATTTCACATGCTGATTTTCGCCACTTACCATCTAAAGCGAGACAAATCCAAAAACATGTTATATCATCACATCATCAAATGGATGCATCCCCTGAACCAGAAAGGAGGAGGGCGCAAATGAAAGTAACTGTTGATATCTCACCCGAATATAAAGATCCTTACGCCGTGATTCATACGGATAAGGTCACAGAGGAGATACAGAGAATGATCGACATCTTTTCTACAAATGAAGCCCCCATAACAGCGCTGCTAAACGAAGAGGACATCATAGTCCTGCAGTCTAAGGAAATATACATGGTCAGAGTCGAGAGTGGTGATACTTATATCTATGGTGAAAAGAATAAATACCGTTCAAGAAAAAGACTCTATGAGCTGGGCGCCCAGCTCGGGTCACAGTTCATGCAGATATCCAAAACCACAATAGTAAATCTGTCATATATGGACAGCATCGAGCCTGGATTCAGCGGAACACTTCTGCTCAAACTTCGCAACGGCAGTAGCGATTATGTTTCAAGGACATATCTGCCATCATTTAAAAAATATCTCGGATTATAAGGAGGGAAGAAAATGAATAACACTTTAAAGGATATCTTAAAGAGCACCGTCATAAGTATCGGAATGTCACTTACGATCTTCAGCTTCGTATGTATAGTATTTGATATCGGATACGGTGGAAACTTCAGTCTTGAGGGTTATCGCATGACAAAGATGATAATAGGATGTGTGATCATCGGTCTGGGCTTTGGGGTTCCCACTATCATTTATAAGAATGATTCACTCCCAATGCCAGTCAGAGTTCTCATTCATATGGGAATAGGATGCGTGATATACACCATCGTAGCATACGCAGTAGGCTGGATTGGTGGATCCGCATCTCTTGGACAGGGCATTGCCATCGCAGCCATTCAGCTTGTTGTTGCGTTTCTTATCTGGTTCCTTTTCATGAGATATTATCGTGCAGAGGCAAAGAAGATGAATGATAAGATACAGGCAATGAAGTAAGAAGTAATAAAAGGAGCTTGACAATGAAGAGAGTATGAAATTCCATATGGCACTGGGATTTGAAGAGGCCAATCGAATCATATGCTTCAGGAAGGGAATGTCTGTGTCCAGACAAAGCCTGCGTAGCCTGTTGGGTCATCCCCAAATCCCCGGGAACATTTGCATAAGCAGATGAGCTACGCGATTAAGAATCGCTATCATACAACTTAGAAATTTAAAAAAAATTGATAAGTGCCATGAGCCTGAATCCTTGTGATTTGGGCTTTTTCTATTTCGACAAGCTGACATATATTCCAGAATAGAAAGAACTGCCGAATAAAAGGTACTCTTTTTGGAGCATAGTTTTTCACAAAAATGATTGTATAGAATTCACAAAAATGAAAGGACGGTGATGATCATGCAGTGAAGAATTTAGGAAAACAGATTTAGTCGGTCGTGAAATATTATTGTGAAGGCATCCGTATGGATGTCTTTTCTTTTTGCCCGGATAGGAGGTGACAGTTTTTAGCCTGACTTGCAGGCGTAGCTTGTCGACGGAATCGGTAATCAAGGGGATTGGGGCTTACCCCAACAAGCCGCAAAAGGGAGTCGATGATTATCGAAGGATTATCGGAGACAATATAAGAATAGTGACGCGGCATGACGAAATAGAATTGACAGGTTGGTGGCATCTGCATATGCTATTGTCATAATAGAAATGACATGGAGTGATTACTCATGAAAAAAATAACAACACTCGAAGAGGCCTTAAAACGAATCGAGAAACTGGAAAAAGAAAATGCAGAGCTTAAGGAAGCAAATGCCGATCTGAAAGAAGAGCTTGAATACTTCAAAAAGAGAAAGGCCTGTGGCAGACAAAGACACAACGCCAAATGGATGGCCATCTACAATGATTTTGTTATTTGTCATGAGCAGGGCATGACTATGGTGGAGATTGCAAAGCGCAATGGAATCAGCGAGCGGAGTATTTATCGGTACAAGGCCTATTATGACGAGATGCAGAAAAAGAAGAAGGGGAAATCTTGAGGTGGAATTTTTGCACCGCAAATCCAAAGTGTTCAGATTCGAACACCTAACAGATGTTATTTTGTGGACGAAAAAATCGTCCGCAAAAAGGAAGGATATGCATGGGAGAAAAGAAAGAAACGGAATTGACTAATACGGAGATCTCAGTGATAGAGGTTACAGAGGAATACTTGCTTCATTTTGATGAGATATACAGGGAGTGTACCGATGCGGAAAAGAAGAAGTTCATGCAATCCTTTGTGGACCGTATCGAACTTTATCCGGAGCGCAGGAAAGACGGTAATTGGAAAAAGAATATCCTTGGAAAATGGCAGTCTTAGCAATGTCGACTTGCCCTTGAAAAAGTCGCCAACGCATGAATCGAACCGCTTATGCGGGTTCGCATTTTGGAAAAGTTGGAGGTAGCAGGAGGGGAAAGACTTGGAGAAAAAAGCAATAATACAGTATAAGAAGAGATTTGATGATATCAGGCATGAAGAGAATGGCATTGAATTCTGGTATGCAAGAGAGTTGATGGAACTGCTTGAATATGCTCAATGGAGAAATTTTGAGAAGACCATAGAAAAGGCAAAGACTTCTTGTGAAAACAATGGGATAACTGTAACGGATCATTTTGCTGATGTCAGCAAAATGATAAAAATCGGTAAAGGCGGTAATCGAGAAGTTGATGATTATATGCTCACTCGGTATGCCTGCTATCTCATTGCTGAGAATGGAGATCCCCGTAAGGAACAGATCGCATTCGCGCAGAGTTATTTTGCGGTGCAAACAAGAAAGCAGGAACTTATTGAAGAACGAATTGCATATATAGAAAGAACAGAAGCGCGTGGTAAGCTTAGGGAGTCGGAAAAGCGACTATCTCAGAATATCTATGAGCGTGGTGTTGACGATGCCGGGTTCGCAAGAATACGCTCAAAAGGTGATGAGGCTTTATTTGGAGGATATACCACCAAAGTATGAATGGTAAGATTGTCGGATTATTGTACGGACATATTTCAGAGAGGGCTTGCCGGGTGGATTACCTTATCGTATCCAAGAAACACAGAAAAGCAGGTGTCGGTCGTGCTCTGTTTTATAACTATGTGGAGTGGTGCAGGCATAACGGCATTAATAATGTCTATATATGGCCGGACGGAGAAACGCCCAAAAGAATATACGAAGAAGGCGGCTACAGAGTAGTTGAAATCCGCAAGGCAGGACGCGCAGTATTGGGAGAATAGCAAGGATAGACAGATAATAGATTAAGCCGGACAAAACGGAGCATAAACAGACAGGATTTCTTTTGCAGTTCCATGTAGTATTAATCCATCAAAGAGAAGGAGTGTGACAAATGGAGTGGCTTACCTGCATTAGGAAGGCAATCGATTACATGGAAGAGCATCTGGAAGATAACATCAGTGCGCAGGATGTTGCCGGACAGGTCTTTATGTCCTCGTTCTTTTTTCAGAAGGGATTCTCGCTGATGACCGGTTACGGACTGGGTGAGTATATCAGAAACCGCAGGCTGTACAAGGCAGCACTGGACCTTCAGAAAACAGATGAAAAGATAATCAATATTGCGTTTCGCTACTGCTATGAAACACCCGAAAGCTTTACAAAAGCTTTTTCGCGTTTTCATGGTGTGAGCCCTTCACAGGTGCGGGAAGGCGCTCCGATAAAACCATTTCTTCCTCTGAAAGTTGAAATTTCTATTCACGGAGGTAATAAGATGGATTACAAAATTAAAACTATGACCGGTTTCAAGGTAATCGGATTTGCAAGAGTATTTGACGGAGAGACCTCTTACGTGGAGATTCCCAAGTTCTGGGATGAAATCCGCAACAAATATGCAGGCAATGTCTGGAAAGGAAATGCTCCGACAAATACATATGAAAAAGCAATCGTAGATAACAACATCGGTGAATATGGTGTTTGCGTTGATGATGTCGGCGACGGCAGGTTCAGCTATATCGTTGCAGGTATTTACAAGGGCGGCGATGTGCCGGAAGGCATGACCGTTTATGAGCTTCCGGATTTTGACTGGGCGATTTTTGATTGTAACGGTCCTTGTCCTAAGGCACTTCAGGATGTAAATACAAAAATCTGGAAAGAGTGGCTGCCGGGTAACCCTGACTTTGAGTTCCCGGGTCGTGTTAACATTGAGTGGTATGGCGACGGAGACCCGAGTGCTTCGGATTATCACGCTGCAATCTGGATTCCTGTAAAGAAGAAATAAGCAGGAGGGCGGGAAGAATGGATCAAACCGTTTTGGATTGGCTTCTGGAGGATATAAATCCGGAGGTAAGGCTCAGAACCCTGAAGGAATATGAACATTTACCGGACAATGATGAAAAGGTTATAGCCTGCAAAAAAGATCTTATTGGCAGCAAAGTATACGAGCGCGGACATAAAAAACTCGGAAAAGAAAAAAACTGGGACAAGTATGATGCAATCCTTGGCTTTGCCGAATGGGGATTGACTAGGGACGATATCGGAAAGGACATCGATGACGAGGTGTTTGGCCTGATTGAAAGCACAGGCTTCAAAATGTTGTGCGGTGAACCGTTATTGCTGAGGAACCTAGTTAAATTGGGATACGGTCAGGAAGAAGTCGTAAAAAGAGAGACAGACTGTGTTCTTAAGCTCATCAAAGAGGACGGCGGATTTGGGTGCATTAGCACCAACAAAAAGATTAATGATCCCAGGAAACCGCATAAGAGTTGCGCTCGACTGACGGTTGAATACCTTTTGCTGGCTGCGGAACTATCGCTTAAAGGTTACAGGCCGGAATGCGCTGATGCCTTGGTACATTATTTTGCCAAGAGAAACATTTTCTACCGGACAGACGATATGCAGACGCCCATGGTAGATGTGATGTTAGGGACCTTCTTTCCGCCCGATCCCATAAAAATCGGAGCACATCAGATTGTATATGCTCTGCGTGTACTGGGATGCGAGCCGGATTCGGAAGCCATGCAGGCCGGATATAAAGTGTTGAATCAGCATAGGCAGCAAAACGGAAGATATGTGCTGACAGCATCAAAAAGCGTACCTGCATTCAAGGTCGGAAACGTCGGAGAAGAGAATAAGTGGGTAACACTATATGCCTATATGGCGCAGGAATGAGAAAATGGCTGGAGTATGCTGAAAATGAATTTCGTGACAGGGGAGATTTCTGTTGTGATGACAAACATGGATCCCGGTGTAGATCAGACTGAATCCGGAGTAGAACAGCTTGCGGCATTGTGAGTTGAAGGTGTGCAACTTATAGTTGCGAGAATCGCAGAAAGAGCGCTTCCTGGTTGGTGGAGAGGTTTGCATATATCAGGTAATCTATATTTGCAACGCGGGGCAAAAATAAAAAAGCAAGTATAGATGAAAAGGAGAATCAAAATGAGTTTTGGAAAAAACCTTCAGTATTTACGCCAGCTTAGTAAAAACATGACACAGGAAGCTCTTGCGGAAAAGTTAAACGTAAGCCGCCAGACAATCTCAAAATGGGAAATGGATGCAGCAAATCCGGAAATGGACAAGGCACTGGAAATATGCAGGATATTTATATTTAACTGCTCTTTGGATAATCTTTTCAGGGAGGAGATGGACGAGCGCAGTGATGCATATTCAAACCTGCGGGTAGAGGAAGTCGCCGGTTTTTGCTACATAGAGCATACGGTGATCAGCACGGATTCTGAGAGTGATGCGATCAGCCGGATGTATAAGATCGCAAAAGAAAACGGCATTGAAAACCCGAGGGTAATCGGATGGGACTTTCCGAATCTTTCCCAGGAGCAGGTGAATGTCTTTAATATGCATGGATATACAGCTGCGCTGATACTGCCTAAAGGGTTGAAGCTGGAAGGGATGAATGTCAAAGAACAGTCTGCTCATAAATATGTTGCGATTCATATAGACAGACCGTTTGATAATCCATTCGTTACAATACCGGGAGCATATCACACCCTGTTTGATTTTATGAGGACGAACGGTTTGGAACGTGTTGATAATGGAGTGATCCCATGTTTTGAAACGGATGGAGAGAGCATGGACGTTTATATTGCATGTAAGTGAGGCGTGGCCTATGAGTTTACAGTTATTGAAGGCAGGTACTTCTGATGCGCTTACATTGAATGGAATATCGAAGCGTGCGTTTGACAGTGATATTTTAGTCGGGGCACCATCACCGGGTGGCCCACCCGGATATATGTCATTGCCGTTTCATACGAAAATGGCCAGGCAGGGGCATCTGTATAAACTGACAGATGAAGGCCTGATTGTCGGCGGTGCTATTCTTTTTCTCAAAAATGATGTTTTGAATGTTGGCAGGATATTTATTGCGCCGGAACATTTCCGAAAAGGATATGGGATTTTTATGATGCATGAAGTGGAGAACATGTTCCCGGAAGTAAAAGAGTTTACGCTTGATACCCCTGTTTGGAATGCCAGGACAAACAGTTTTTATTCTAAGCTTGGCTATAAAGAAATAAAGCGAGATAAGGAGTTTGTGTTTTATTCAAAACAT